>CAYYSX010000226.1:0-10161 GCA_964474315.1 uncultured Verrucomicrobiota bacterium
TGGGCTGGCCTGAAAGGCCTGGAGACTCCAGCCCGGGGCTGCGCCCGCTGGGCGCTGCCCCGGGTCTGGACCGGACCAAGAGGTTCCGCGCCCTGGAGGGGCGCCAGAGAAAAGAGCACCAAGTGCCAGGTCGTCAGTTGGCTCGGGCGGGAAACTCCAAAACCCAAGCGCCAAGCTCCAAAGGCCCAGTGGTGGCTAGGCCTCTCGTTCCCGCCGGACCGCGTCGTGAACCTCGGAACTTCGAGGTTTCTCGGGAGCTTGGGTTTTCCTACCCGCAATGGAGGTCCCGTCCTCAAACCCTCAATGGTCGGGCGCTGCTTCCGTTCCAATCACTAATCGCCCATCCTTCTTCCCGGTTCGGATTCGAGCGGGCGAGCCGCCCGCGCTCCCGTGCCCTCGGCGGCCTCCCTTCCTCTCCGTGGTTTCTCAACGGTTGCGCTTCCCAGACCCGCCAGCATCATCCTTTCCAAGGCTTTCCAGGGTAATGCCTTGATTCCTTGGGGACCTCCCCCCACCGTTGCCGCCATGCGTGTGGAGCACGCATCATGCTAGCGCAACTTAAGAGTCTTTTTTCGAACGACATCGGCATTGATCTGGGTACGGCGAACTCTCTGGTGTTCGTCCGCGACCAAGGCATTGTGCTGCGTGAACCTTCTGTGGTCGCCATTCAGGCAGGAACCACCAATGTCCTGGCCGTTGGTGAGGAAGCCAAGCGCATGCTCGGCCGTACTCCCGGCAACATCGTCGCCATCCGGCCGATGAAGGACGGCGTCATCGCTGATTTCGAGATTACCGAGGCGATGCTGCGGCATTTCATCCAGAAGGTTCACCATCGCAAGCTCATCGCCCCCCGCGTGGTGGTGGCGGTGCCCTCCGGCATCACCGAAGTCGAAAAACGTGCCGTCAAGGATTCGGCCACCCATGCGGGAGCCCGGGAAGTCTATCTGATCGAACAGCCCATGGCCTCGGCCATCGGGGTGGGCCTGCCGGTGCATGAACCGGCGGGCAACATGATCGTGGACATCGGGGGCGGCACCTGTGAAATCGCCATTATCTCCCTGGCCGGCATCGTGTTCAGCCGGAGCGTCCGGGTCGGTGGCGATGAATTCGACGAGACCATCGTCGCGCACTTGAAGCGCGCCCACAATTTGATGATCGGCGAACGCACCGCCGAGGAGATTAAAATTCGCATCGGCTCCGCCTACCCCCTCGACCAGGAACTGACCATGGAGGTCAAAGGCCGCGATTTGTCCGCCGGCCTGCCCAAAACGGTCACCATCCGGTCCGAAGAGGTGCGCGAAGCCCTGCAAGAACCGCTTTCCAGCATTCTGGAATCTGTTCGCATCACGCTCGAACGTTGCCCACCCGAACTCTCGGCCGACCTGGTTGACCGGGGGATCATGATGGCGGGCGGCGGCGCGCTGCTGCGTAACATCGACAAGCTCATCGCCCAGGAAACGGGCCTGCCGGTCCACATCGCCGACGATCCGTTGAGCGCCGTGGCCGAGGGCACGGGCAAAGTGCTCCAGGAACTCAGTTTCCTGAAGCGCGTCGCTTCCAGTTCGACGGCGTAGTCAGTCTCCCGGCGGTACGTTGGCCGGCGACAGTCGCTGCCAAACGTGCTGAAACGGTTACATTTTTGGGTGCTGGGAATCATCCTGGCGCTGACGCTGGTTCTGCTGAACCTGCCGCCCACCGCGGCGGGACGGCTGAAGGTCGCGGTGGCGGCCCTTTTCCTTCCCCTCTTCGGACTGGCCGGTTCTTCACAGTCCTTCGTGGACCGCGCCAGCTACGCTCCTTACACCCGCTCGACCCTCATCCAGGAACTGGAGCGCGTCCGTCAGGAAAACCAGGCGCTCCAGATCACCCAGGCCCAAAGCCGCCAGATTCTCGAAGAAAACACCCGCCTGCGCGCCCTCCTGGGCTGGCAACCTCAGGCGTCTTGGAAGGTCCGGCCGGCCCGGGTCATCGGCCGGGAACCCACGACGTGGTGGCGCCATGTCACCATCGACTTCGGCACCCGGGACGGTGCCCGGGTGGGACAGCCGGTGATGACCAGTTCGGGACTCGTCGGACGCATCCGGGAAACCGGACCGATGCACTCCAGCGTGGCGCTGATCGGCGATCCCGAGTGCGGCGTGTCGGTCATCATCAGTGAAAGCCGTGAACTGGGCCTCATCCAGGAAGCCCGCCTAGCCCCCGCCGGTGACGGCTTGGTCCTTCTCAATACCCTGCAACACAGCCCCGCCACCATGGCCGGCCAGGCCGTCAGTACCAGTGGACTGGGCGGAGTCTTTCCGGCCGGCATTCCGATCGGACAGATCGTGGACACCCGGTCCGTCGATGGCGGGTTGTACACGGAAGCCCGGGTTCGCCTGGCCGCCGAACTCAATCGACTGGAGGAAGTTTGGGTCCTCCTCACCCCCTAAACCCGATGTCGCGCGTTCCCATCCTCGCTCTGTTCCTGTTCGCTTGGCTGGCGGTATTCGCCCAGACCCAGTTTCCGGTGCTGACCAACCTGCTCCACCTGCCGGTAACCGTCCTGCCCGCGTTGATGGTCTTCGCCGCCTTGACCCACGGAATCGTGGCGGTGGCTGGCCTGGCGGTCTGGGCGGGTCTGGGTGCGGATGCGCTCTCTGCCCACCCCATTGGCATCTCCATTCTGCCTCTGTTTGTGGTGGGATTCCTCCTGCACCTCCGCCGGCACCTGATTCTGCGCGAGCAGACGTATGCCCAGTTCTGGCTGGGACTGGGAGCGGGAGTCAGCGTTCCAACGCTCACACTGCTGATGCTTTACCTCGATTCCCAAAGGCCGGTGTTGGGGCCGTTTCACCTCTGGCAGATCCTGCTGACCGGACTGTTGAATGGGTTGTTGTGTCCCGCTCTTTTTCGACTCTTTGATGCGTTGCGCCGCACCTTCGATTACCAACCCATGGCTGAAAGCAGTTTCCGCCCTGATCGCGAGATCAAGCGCGGTCGGCTCTGATTTGGCTCCGGCCTCCTGTTCCCATGCTCATTTTTGACCAGCTCAACAAAGGTGACCAGCCCCTGCGTATCGTGGCCTGGGGCATCGTGGCGGGCCTGGCTCTGCTGCTGGCAGGTTTGTGGAAAGTTCAGGTTGTTTCCGGCCAGCAATATCGCGAACGCCAGGAAAACCAGAGCTTCCGGACGGTCCGGATCCCGGCCATGCGGGGGAAAATTCTGGACCGCCAAGGGCGGGAATTCGCCGGCAACGCCCCGCGTTATCGGCTCGACCTCTATCTGGACGAGCTTCGGCCCCAATTCGAGGCCGAGTACAAACAGCGCCGGCCCGTGCTGCTGGCGGCGAAGGGCGCGGCACGGAAACCGGATGATCCGTCGTTCCTTACCTGGTTGACCAGCCGCTTCCGCAAGCCCAAAGCGGGACCCGGCCTTACCCGCGCGGAGATCGATCAGTTGTCCCGGGAAAGCCGGTTTGCGGCGGTCAGCAACACGCTCGCTGAGGTGGGACGGCGTTTGCAGCTCCCGTTGTCCCTGAGCGAGGAAGCGTTGCATGCCCATTACCTCACCAAGCGGGCGTTGCCCCTGACCCTCATCCCCAACTGCACCCCCGCCCAGGTGGCCCTGATTACCGAGCAAAGCTGGAATCTCCCCGGAGTGGAGCTCGAACGGGTTCCCGTTCGCCGGTATCCCCACGGTCGGCTCGCGGCCCACGTCGTGGGACATCTGCGCCGGGATGACGACTACAATGAGGAGGAGGGGCGCTTCGATTACCGGATGCGCGATTACCGGGGCGCCATGGGGCTGGAAGCCGCCTTCGACCGGGACCTCCGCGGCCAGGCCGGCGCCCGGAGCATCCTGGTGAACTCAGCCGGGTATCGGCACCTCCATGGCAACGAAATGATCGCCGAGCCGCAGCCCGGCCTGAATCTGGTCACCACCCTGGACCTGGACCTTCAGGTCGCCGTCGAAAAGGCGTTGCGCTCGGTGTCCGGAGAAGAACGGGGCGCCGTGGTGGTGATGGATCCGAACAACGGCGACATTCTCGCCCTGGCCTCCGCTCCCAGCTTCGATCCCACCGAGTTTATTGACGGAGTCACCGCCGCCCGCTGGACCAACTTCTTTCTCTCCGAACCGGCGACTCCCATGATCAACCGGGCGACCTACGGCCAGTACGCCCCCGGGTCCACTTTCAAGATCATCGACGCCGTGGCCATGCTGGAAAACGGGCTCGATCCGCAGGCGCCATTTACCGTCGAACCCGATCCCTACACGCCCGGCCGAGGCCGCTATCAACTGGGGCGGCGGTCCATTCGCGACACGGCCCCGCCGGGAACGTACGACTTCCGCCGAGCCTTCATCCGATCGAGCAACAGCTACTTCATCGACCATGGCCTCGCGTTGGGTTGGGAGCGGTTGCTGGCCTATGGGACGGCGTTTGGTTTGGGACAGCGCACCGGGATCCGCCTGCTGGAAGAGAAAGCCGGGGACTTCCCCAGTCTCGACGTGGTCCGGGAACGTGGTTGGACTGCCGGCAACCTTGCCAATGTCACCATCGGTCAGGAAATCACCCTTACGCCGTTGCAACTGGCCGTGGCGGTGAGCGCCGTGGCCAACGGCGGCAAAGTCTTCTGGCCGCGCTTGGTGGACCGGCTCGAGCCCGAAAGCCCGCTCTCGGAGACACCTCTGGTCCGGGTCCAACCCGGACAAATCCGCAGTGAGATCCGGGCCAAGCGACGGACTTTAGACTTGGTGCGGGCCGCCATGCGTGACGACGTCCTGGACCACGAGGGTACGGGGAAGGCGGCTCGCTTGGAGGAATTTGCCATCTGCGGGAAGACCGGTACCGCCGAGATCAAAGGATATGGCCGACGGGACAAGGTGACTTGGTTTGCCAGCTTTGGTCCGTTTGAAGCCCCGCGCTATGTCGTCATCGTCATGGTCGAGAGCGGGTCTTCCGGCGGTGGCACGTGCGCGCCCATGGCCCGGCAGATTTACGAATTCCTCCGCGACCGCGAACAAGGCCGCCAGTCACAACTGGCGGGAACCGGAGGAGCGCCATGACCTGGGACCGACCCCTCGGAACCCGGCGCGACAGCGCCATTGACTGGCCTCTCTGGTTGGCCGTGGCGGGCCTGATGCTCTTTGGCGCCGCCTTCATCTTTTCGGCCACCGGCGCGGCCGATTCCAGTGCCGGGCTGCCGTGGTGGCGTTTTCGGGTGATGAATCAGGTCCTCGCCTATTTGGCCGGGCTGGGCGTGGTGGTCGTGCTATGCTTGGTGGACTACGCTCGACTCGCCCGTTGGTCGCTGGTGGCCTACTGGTTTTCCATCGGTTTGCTGCTCGCGGTCGCCTTGTTCGGCGTCTCCCGGCTGGGCGCCCAACGCTGGATCGACCTGGGTCCGATCCAGTTCCAGCCCAGTGAACTGGCCAAGCTGGCTTTTCTCTTTGCCCTCGCCAATTTCCTGGCCCGCCCGCCCGGGGAGCTGAATTCGCCCGGCTTGTTCGTCCGCGCTTTGGGCATGGCCCTGCTGCCGTTTCTCCTGATCCTCAAACAACCCGACCTGGGATCCGCCCTGGTGTTCCTGCCCATCGCGCTGGTCATGATGTTCGTCGCCGGGGTGCCGCGCCGTTTCCTCTTCCGCTTTATCGGAGGGGCCGGATTGCTGGTGGTCTTCCTGCTCGTGGATATCCTCTTTGCCCCGCCTGGCTGGCGGTTCATCAAGCTCGAGGATTATCAAAAGCACCGTCTTCTGGTGTATTTCGGCCTCAATTTCGCGCCGCGCGATGCCACTCCCGCCGAACGCCTCGCCGCCCGGGCCGAACAGGAAAGGAAAAGCTACAATGTCCGGCAGTCGCTCATCTCCGTCGGCAGCGGTGGCTTGACCGGTAAGGGCTGGCAGGAAGGCACCCAAAGCGCCCTCGGCTACCTGCCGCGGGCCGTTGCTCATAACGATTTCATCTTCTCGGTCATCGCCGAGGAACGGGGTTTCCTCGGCAGCCTGTCGATTCTGACGCTCTACGCGGTGGTGCTGTTTTCCGGCATCAAGGTCGCCGCCCAGGCCCGCGATCGCCTGGGCCGGCTCCTCGCCGTGGGCGTCGTCGCCCTCCTCTTCACTCACATCTTTGTCAACATTGGTATGAACATTCGGATGGTCCCGGTGACGGGCATTCCACTGCCCTTGCTTAGCGCAGGGGGAACCTCAGTGCTCTGCTCCCTGATCGCCGTCGGGATTCTCCAGAACATCCATCTCTACCGCCGCCATTACTAATGGCCCCCGACCCCATGAGCCAGCAAACTTACAAACGCAGCCGCGGGCCGATGCGCTTCAAGCCCGCCCGCGGCCTGAGCACGCCCAAGTCCGCCCGCGCCGACGCTCCCGAAGACAAGCCCGCGGAGGAATCCCAGTTCGATCGCCGTCGCCATGAAGCCGAAATTCAACGCGCCGAAAACCTCGCCGCCGGCCTTCCCGCCGATGCCACCGAAGTCACTGAGGACCTGACCCAGTCCGGCCGCGACCAACGGTTCCGATCCCCCCATAACGCCCGTCCGGAAGAACCGGATGAGGCCGACCACGACGAAACGCCCCCTCCCGCGAACGACAAAACCGCCCGCGGAACGCCCCCCCGCGGCCTGCTCGACAAAGCCCGTCAAGCCGTCAGCAGTGTGGTCAGGAAGGTTCGCAGTTTCATCCAACCCGAAGAGAAATCCACCATTGAGGTCATCATCAATGCCGAACCCCTCGAAACCCGGGTCGCCGTCCTGGTCGAGTCCCGCCTGGATGACTTTACCGTGGAACGCACCAACAGCGAGCGCCTCGTCGGCTCCGTGTACAAGGGGAAGGTCAAAAATCTCGAAGACGGTCTCAAGGCGGCCTTCGTCGATATCGGCTTCGAGAAAAATGCCTTCCTCCATTACTGGGACATCATGCCCGATGCGTTCGATTCCAGCGTCGAGGTCGTCGAGCGCGACGACCGGCGCCGAAGCCGGAAGGAAAAACCGAAGATCACCGCCAAGGACGTTCCCCGGCTGTACCCGATCAATAGCGAGATCATCGTCCAGGTCACTAAGGGTCCCATCGGAACCAAAGGCCCGCGCGTCACCACCAACCTCTCCCTGCCCGGACGCTACCTGGTCCTGCTGCCCAACTCCGACCAGTGCGGGATCAGCCGGAAGATCGAAGAACCCGCCGAACGCCAGCGCCTGAAGAAAATTCTCCGCGAACTCACCCTGCCCGAAGGCATGGGGGTCATTATCCGTACCGCCGGCGAGGGCAAGCTCAAGCGCTACTTCATTCGCGATCTGGCCCTCCTCCTCGAAGAATGGCGCCAGGTGCAGGAAAAGATGAAAAACGAACGGGCTCCCACCTGCGTGTTCCAGGAACCCGATCTTATCGAGCGCACCGTCCGCGACTTCCTCACCGAGGATGTCAGCCGCATCATCATCGACGACAACCGGCAGTATCAGCGCGCCCGCGCGCTCATCAGCAAGATCAGCCAACGCTCCGCCAAGAAAGTCGCCTTCTACAATGAGGCCGAGCCGCTGTTCGACCGTTACAACGTCACGCGTCAACTTGAACAAGCCTTCGGACGCCAAGTGACCCTGAAAAGTGGCGGCTATCTGATCATCGACGAAACCGAGGCCCTCGTGGCCATCGACGTCAATACTGGTCGCCACAAAGGCTCGCGCGATCACGACCAGAACCTCCTCAAGGTCAACCTGGAGGCCGCCGACGAAATCGCGCGTCAACTCCGCCTCCGCAACATGGGCGGCATCATCGTGCTCGACTTCATCGACATGAAGTCCCGCAAAGACCAGCAGCAGCTCTTCCACCGAATGAAGCAGCGCCTGAAGCGCGACCGCGCCAAGACGCATGTGCTGCCGTTGTCCCAGTTGGGCCTGATGGAGATGACCCGCCAGCGCCACACCGAATCCATTTCGGCGGCGATGTACATCGACTGCCCGCACTGTCGCGGCCGCGGCGTGGTCAAGAGCCCGGAAAGCCTGAGCGTGGAGATCCAGCGCAAGCTCATGGCCGTCATGAAAGCGCGTCCGCGCGACGAGAGTGACTTCCAGATCCGCATCCATACGCATCCCAACGTGCTGGAGCGGCTGCGCACCCAGGACGAGAAGCTGTTGATCGAGCTGGAAAAGAAGTTCTATGCCAAGCTCACCTTCCGTCCCGAAGTCGCGTATCACAACGAGCACTGGCGCATCGTCAACGCCGTCACCAACGACGAACTGGGCAAAAGCGCGACCTGAACCCCAGGCCGGGAGCCTGGCCCAGGCGCAACGGGGCGCATCTTGAGTTTGTTTTTACCAGGACGGCGTTGAGGACAAGGGATAAGAAAGCTCCAAGTTCAAAGCTCAAAGCTCCAAGCTCCAAAGAAATCCCAAGAATGAAGCTCTAAGGCTCCGCTACTCGGCTCCGTCCGGGCCAGCCGGTGGCTGAGCTAAAACTGCTTCAGAAACCGCAGGTCATTCTCATAGAACAACCGGATGTCATTGATCCCGTAACGAATCATGGCGATGCGTTCGATCCCGAAGCCGAAGGCCCAGCCGGTCCATTCCTCCGGATCGTAGCCCACGCGTTCGAACACGGCGGGATGCACCATTCCGCAGCCGGCAATCTCCAGCCATTCCTTGCCCATTTTCTTCACCAGCGGACTGGTGAAATCGATCTCGAAACTCGGTTCCGTGTAACTGAAATAATGCGGCCGGAAGCGCAGTTTGACGTCGTCCCCTAAGAGTTCCTGGAAGACTTCGGCCACGGTTCCCTTCAAGTCCCCCACGGTGACCCCTCGATCCACGTACAATCCCTCGATCTGTTGAAACGTCGGATTGTGGGTGGCATCGGCGTTGTCGCGACGAAAGACCCGGCCCGGAACGATGATACGCACCGGCGGCGGCTGTTTCTCCATGACCCGGATCTGCACCGATGACGTATGAGTACGGAGCAAAGGTGGCTTGGCTGCCGGATCATCCGACGCCAGGTAAAAGGTGTCCTGACTGTCCCGCGCCGGATGATCGGCCGGCGTGTTAAGCGCATCAAAACAGTGATACTCGTCTTCGATCTCCGGACCATCGGCCACCGCAAAGCCCAGCCGACGGAACGCCTTGACGATGTCCGCCGTGGTCTGGGTCAAGGGATGGAGTTGTCCCCGCGGGCGACGGCGTCCGGGCAGGCTGAAATCGGTGGGCTCCTGGGGGCGGGAGGCCTGGAGTTCCAGCTCGGCGCGCTTTTCCGTAAGGATCGCCTCGAGTTCCTGTTTGGCCGCGTTGATCGCTTTGCCGGCCACCGGGCGGAGGTCCTTGGCGAGCGTTCCCAATTCCTTCATCAACACGGTAAAACTTCCCTCTGCACCCAGGGCGGCGCCCTTGGCGCGCTCGAGGGCGGGAAGCTCGGCGGCGGCACGAAGTTCGGCCAGGGCCGCCTGTTTTACGGACTCGATCCGTTCCAGCAACGACATGGCCGGATCATTCCGAACCGCCCGGCTGGATTCCAGCGGAGATGCATCAATTGGGATTGGGGATTGGACCTTGGGAACTTGGGCTCGGCCCGCCGCTGGAGGACAAAATCAAGTGTGTCCAGGGCCGGACGTGCTGACAGCGCGAGGCGGAGGGAGTCGCCTGAGGGGTCGTTCCTCCGGCGGTTCTTTGGGTAGGCGATACCTCACTCCGATTCCTCGACCACAACGAATCTCCGGTCGCTGGTGAATGGAAGCAGGAGATTCGCGGGACCGGAATCGACCGGAACCACCGTCTGGATCAGTTCATAGGGTCCGGTGACGACCGAGCTTCCGAGGATCCGGTAGGCCCGGCCCGCCCGGGCCGGCCAAGTCAGGTCCAGTCCAGACGTGGCGGTTTTGACCCCGGTCACCTTGAAGACCGGTACGGTCGCCACATTCCCGGAGCCGGTGATCCGATCCCACCACGCCTGAATTTCCATGGCTGGAAGTCCGGATCGATCGAACTCGATATAGGTCCACTCGATCCCGGAGAAGGTCAGACAGACCTCTTCAGTCAATGGGGCGATCGGTTCGGTAACGATTCCCGACGCCTGAAGACTGGTAACCACCACATTGCTGAGGGTGATCGTATAGAATCGTAGTCGTTGGTTTTCCCCGCGTATCAGCTCCAGTCGGGCCCGTGGCAGGTGGGTTCCGCTCGCGCATTGTTGA
>CAYYSX010000227.1:0-5590 GCA_964474315.1 uncultured Verrucomicrobiota bacterium
TGTAGAGTCGTCTGTCCCCAGACGACAGTCGTCTCGGGAGAGACGACTCTACAGGAGAGAGTTCAGGGCCTTGATTCACGTCCGGATTTTGGAGGTCCACCCTTTTTTGGAACTTGGAACTTGGCTTTTGGAGCTTTCGCTCCCTGGCCCCATCGCAGTCCCGGCAAGGAGCAATTCAAGATGCACCCTCCTTGCCAGAGGCCGCCCTTTTTCCCTTTCCGTGGGCCTCCCTGCTTGGTTCGCCCCCAAGAGCCCGCTAGAGTCCGGTTATGGCGAGCGCCGGAAAGAAGCTGGGCATTCTGATCTCTGCACCTCCCGACAGTGCTTCCTTCCTCCATGGAATCCGCTTGGCCGCCGCTGCCTTGTCCAACGGATGCGATGTCTATGCCTACTGCATCGATGAAGCGGTACCGGGTGTGGCCCGGGCTGACGTGCAAGAATTGCGGGATCGAGGGCTGAAGCTGTACGCCTGCGCGTATGGCGCCCATCGCCGGGACGTACCGGTGGATGACCGGGCCGCCTTTGCCGGGTTGACGGTGGTGAGCGACCTGGTGGCCGGAACGGACCGCTTCGTCAGCTTCAATTGAAGCCCGCCGCAGCGAAGCCCCGGATAAACTCAGGTCGAAGAAACCGCCGCATGAAACCCCAGATGTTAGTCGTCGTGACCACCGATCCGCGGACCAGTGCCCGGCCGGCGGAGGCGGTCCGAATTGCGGCGGGAGTCGGTGCCTGGAAAAGGGCGGAGGTGCGACTTTATCTGCGGGGTCCGGCCGTGTTGGCGCTCAGTGAATTTCCTGATGAACTGCTGGATGAGGACAATTTCAGCCGGTACCTGCCCATCATCCGCGAATTCGACGCGCCGGTCTGGGTCCAGCGAGGTGCCGCCGAACTGGCCGAGCTGGGTGAGCCAGCCGCGACGTTTGAGGAGATCGACGATGAAGAACTGGCCCGGCGGATCGCCGGTGCGACTTCGGTACTCCGATTCTGACCATGAACCGTCAACTCCACATCCTGGTTCACCCGCCCGATGCCCTGGTGCGGGAGATTTTGGACACGCTGGCCCGGACGCAAACCGGTGCGGAGGTCGAGGTATTTGACCTGACGGGAAGCGATCCTGATTACGGCAAATTGGTGGAGCGGGTATTCGCTGCCGACGCCGTGGCGACGTGGTAGCTGGTAGCCGCGGACGGAGCGCGGGTCTGTGACCCGCAGCAACGGGGCTGCACCAGGGGCTAGGGAATAAACCGGAGCCTCCAGGGCCGGAAGGGCACGCACGGCCCACGCCCGAGCCCGAATCACCGACCGCCAGGAACGGGACCGCTTTCTATACCGGGTCGCCCACCGTTTCTTCCGCCGTAGGTCATCCAGCCTGGTTCGTGCGGGCGAGCCGCCCGCGCTCCTGCTTGGCGTGCGGACGGAGCGCGGGTCTGTGACCCGCAGCAACGTGACCACGCGAGCGACCAAGAGAGGAATCAAAGTCGTGGAATTCGGAACGGAACGCGCGTCGCGCTTCCAGCCGGGGTCTGCGACCGGCCGCGGTGGGGCGAGGCGGAAGGCCCTGAGGAGTTGTTAGGGTTTGGGAGGCAGTGACGCGCTGCGGAGTGGCGGGCGAGGCGCCCGAGGCGGGCACGCTCCGGGCGCCTGTGAAGGTGCAGACATGGCAGGGTGAAAGTCCCCGTCAGACGGTCGATTTGCCCGCCTGTGACCGAAGGCGACTGCGTCCTGGAAACCGGGGGTGGGGAGCTGCCGGAGGTGAATCATCAGTCCCGACCATGAAAGCGAAACCAAAAGGAAGTAGCGGTGAACTCGATTCGGCCGAAGTGGATTGGCAAGCCTCCGGAGCAAGGGTGAAGTCCGCACCGTGGCCCCTGCCAGAGCGATCTGGAGTTCCGCAAGGAAACTGGTTGAAACGGTGTGCGGCGCAGGCAGACCAAAAGCGGCAGATCGGAGACCAAATGCCTGTGCTGAATCACGCGGTGGTTGGAGCAGGAATGAGGAGCAGCGTCTGCACGATAAGCAGGGAGAACCTCCCCGGACAGATCAGGAGTTCATGCCCACGGGCCGAAGAACCGGCCGGGAGGGAGTCAGAGCGTCCGTAGTAGCTGGGAAGCGGGTAACGACCGTGGAGCCAAAGGACGTAGGACGTAGGAAGGTGGAAATGAGAAACCACAGAACAGTGAAAGCCGCAAGGCAAGCTCGGCGTCAGTGGCGGGGGCCACCCTGCCTCAACCAGCCGAAGACATCCGCGACCGTTGGTGGTGGGTGGAACACGGTGTCTGGACGAACCCAATGCGAGCACGGCTCAAAGAAAACGAGCCGGGAATCAAGTGGTTCCGTCAATGGAACAACGCTTGGTTCGCTCAACAGGGGCTGTTCAGTCTGGAACACGGCTCCTGTGAGTACAGCTAGTCTCACGGTCAGACCCCACCTACCGGAGAGCCGGATGCGGGAGACCCGCACGTCCGGTTAGGAGGGAGATTTCGTCCAAATAGAATTTCGCGCTTTGAACCCCTGAACCGTAGTCGCCGACGTAAGGAGGCGGAAGCAGTTGGATAACAGGCAAATCCGCCTCCTTACGTCGGCGGCTACCAACAGGAGGTTCATGGGGGGATCCCTCATCACTTCCTAAAAACGGAGAGGCGCCTCGGGCAAATGGGCGCGCCACTAACGCGCTTGCAATCCAGAACACCAACACCACCATTCATTCTTCAGTAGTCCCACAAACTCTATGCAAGTCCGGATCATCCAACTTTTGTTGATCGCATTTCTGTTCACACCCCTCCACCGGGGCGATGCCCAGGCTTGGGATCGGGAAAATGTAGTCCGCAGCTTCCCACTGGACTTCAACCGCGATGGTGTGATGGATGCCGTTTGGGAAGAACATATCGATGAATGGTGGTCTGTGGAGTTCTTCGGCACGACTGCGTACCGTTTAGTCAGCCTTGGTCCGACACGAGTCTTGGGCACGGGCAACGAGCTGGACTGGGTCCCGGTCGTGTTTGAAGCCGGACAAATGGTGGGATTCGCGCCCGCCGCAGACCAGGGTTGGAGGTCCCGGTATTCCACCGTGGCGGTCGCCACTTATTCCGGATTCATGAACGACATCCTGGAATTCTCCGCCACAGGAGCGTTCGGGAGTCAGCGCAGCCGTTACATTGTGCTGCAAGTAACTGGCGTGGACGGACCTCAGCTTGCCTGGCTCGAGATTCTTTCGGGTCCAACTTCCATTACCCGCGGCGCCGATGGAATCCAACCGGTGGTCAACACCCCGGTGACCATCGGGGAAAGCCTACCCGTGCCGCCGGATCCCCATCGCGTCGTTCTGGATTCCGATGGAGACGGCGTGATCGATGCGGTCGTCGAAAGGCACTGGCGCCGAAAGGACGAGGGAAGCGCGACGTTGAATTCCATCAGCGTCTGGCCCCGGAACGGACGGTCCGTGCTGATAACGACCCACAATCCTGGTGGGGTTCCTCCGGTCGCCTTACTTCATGACTGGGAAGGCAATGGGGATCCGACGGGAATCTCCGTGCCGGGTCAATACCTCGCTTCGGCGGCGGAGCGCACCTTAACCTCCCCCAGTCCCCCGGCTCCGCAGGACTGGAGTGCAGATGGCCCGCTGGTGGCCCTGATCGAAGATCCGACGTCCGGTGAGCGGGGCGGAATCTTGACAGAAGGCCGCCCGGTTTGGGTGCCGCTCCGGATTTCCGTCGAACAGGCAACCAGCTTCCTCCTGAACACCAACGGGGCTATTCTCTGGGCGGGAAGTGCCAA
Organism: uncultured Verrucomicrobiota bacterium; assembly: GCA_964474315.1. GTDB lineage: Bacteria > Verrucomicrobiota > Verrucomicrobiia > Limisphaerales > UBA9464 > UBA9464. The sequence goes on from CAYYSX010000227.1 coordinate 3,775, forward strand.
CGCCGGATTCCAAATGGTGGGCGAGATGCCTCGGGGCGAGGTCTTCCAGCGGCTGGACTTTAACGAGGATGGTTTGGTGGACGGCATTGTCTTCGCGTCGGGCCCGTGGGGATGGCCAAGGTATTATTATTATGAGGCACTGGAGCTTCTGGAACCGGAGTTGGTCGATGCCGTCCCGTTGTTTAAGGGCGATTTCTATCTGGCGAATCAGGTTAGGTTGGGGCAGCCGGCACCTGCGCCGGCACTTGATTATCAGCCTTCACCGGATGCTGTCGTTCCCTTGAATCTGCTACTTGTTGAAACGTTCTATGAACCGGTGACCGGCAGGTTGGTTTCGGGCGGGTTTTTTCCAGGCCAATATGCCATTCTCAGGGTGAGAAAGACGGACGGCTGGCATATGGGATGGATGGGCTTTGTTGAAAGGAGAGTGGAGTTTTGGGTGGAACCCGAACCCGGGCAACCCGCCCACGCGGGTCTCTATTATCCGCCGACCGTACCGCCACTCCTGCAGTACGAGCTCACCGGAACCCAACTCAAGCTGTCGTGGGATCCTCGCTTTGTGGGCTACCAGTTGGAACAACGGGGACTGTTGTCCGGCGATTCCTGGGAGCCTGCCTCCGGAATGGTCTCGCGGGGCGCGGGATTCGTGGAGCTCCAACGGGTTTTGCCTCCAAAGTTGTTCCGCCTTCAGCCGACCTTCTGAGCCGTGACGAGTCGGATCAACCTCGAAGGGCAGAAAAGGGACAGTTATCCGTTTTTTGACAGTTTGGAGTTAGAGCCGGGCGGTGTGGTATGGCTCGGCCGTTACGGGGACACCTTCCGGAGTCCTGGTACCCGATGGTTAGCCGAGGCCATGGCGGGGAGGGTCTCGGCCGCGGGGAGCGGCTCTGACCCTCTCCCACTCGTTTTCACTGCGGGGGAGAGGGGGCAGATCGGTATTGTTCGAGGAACCGGAGAAGTCTGTGCGGATCTTGCGCCCTGCCCTTGGCTTCCCATGACTCGGCGGGAATGGCCGGGCAAATGGGCTTGCACCCAGGAGAGCAACGACGGCTGGATTCCGGTCAGCCGCTTGACTCGAATGCCCCCGGAAACCCTGCGCTACAAGCGTTCACACTTCGTGACCCAGTTGCCGCTGGACTGCCAGTACAGTCCTTCCCATTGCTGGTTGCGGCCGGGAGAGGAGGGCGTCTGGCAGGTTGGTCTGACCCGGTTCGCCACCCGCATGCTGGGGGAGATGGTGGATCATGGCTTCGAAAAGGAACCCGGGAAACCGGTGGGATTGGGTGAGGTCGTGGGTTGGATCGAGGGATTCAAGGCGATTTCGGACCTGTTCTGTGTCCTGGACGGCACGTTTCTCGGGGGCAATCCCGCACTGAAGGGGAGCGTCTCTCTGGTGGACAAGGATTGTTACCACCAGGGGTGGCTCTATCGGGTGCAGGGAAAACCGGATCCCCTCTGCGTAGATGTGCATGGCTATCGGGAGATTCTGGACCGCACGATTGACCGGATCCTGGAGAAGGAAAAAACGGAAGGAAGCGGATGAACCGGGAGCGGCGACTGAACGGGCACATCTTGAGTTTGTCCCTACCGGGACCGCGATGGGGACGGGGGGGCGAAAGCTCCAAAAGCCAAGTTCCAAGCTCCAAAAAAGTTCCAAGGGCCAAAGTTCAGGCGCCCTCCAGAACCCCTAGTTCCCAAGTTGGTGGTGCAAGCTCGACGGGGAGAGTTGCGACCGAAACACTTTCCTCTAACGCCACGCTTCAGGGCGGTCCGGGAGGGAACCGGGAACTTGGAGCTTGGGATTTCTTTGGAGCTT
>CAYYSX010000227.1:5690-10114 GCA_964474315.1 uncultured Verrucomicrobiota bacterium
GCGTCCATGAGCCGCCCGCGCACCTAAATCACACCATGAAAACACGCTACCTCATGATCGGAGGGTTTCTCGGAGCCGGGAAAACCACCTGTGTCGCCCGGCTGGCCCAGTGGCTTTCCTCCCGCGGCCAGCGGGTGGGACTGATCACCAACGACCAAGGCAGTCACTTGGTGGACACCGCCCTGCTGCGTTCCCGCGGATTCGCCACCGAGGAGATTCCGGGTGGTTGTTTTTGCTGCCGCTTCAATTCGCTGGTGCAGGCGGCCCGAAATCTGACGGCAGCCAATCAGCCCGACGTGTTTATCGCCGAACCAGTGGGCAGTTGTACCGACCTGGTGGCCACCGTGAGCTATCCGTTGCGTCGGTTGTACGGTGACAACTATGGAATCGCGCCGCTGAGCGTGGTGGTGGATCCGGTGCGGGCGGCCCGGATGCTCGGTCTCGAGGAGGGGGGCTCATTTTCGGAGAAGGTTCGCTACATTTACCGGAAACAGTTGGAAGAAGCTGACCTCATCGTCCTCAACAAAGCCGACCTGGTGGACGAAGAACGACAGGAGCGGATCCAGCGGGCGTTGGCCGGCGAGTTCCCCGGAAAAGAGTTGCGATGGGTTTCCGCCCGCACCGGAGCCGGACTCGACGATTGGTTCGTCCGGATTACCGAAGCCGACCAGGCGGGCGGCGTTTCGATGGAGGTGGACTACGAGGTTTATGCGGAAGGCGAAGCGCTCCTGGGCTGGTTGAATGCCACGGTCCAGGTGAAATCGGCCAGCGGATGCGACGGGGACACGCTGCTGCACAGACTGGCCCAACGAATCCAGTCGGAGCTGACTCGGTCCGGCGCGGAGATCGCCCATTTGAAGATCACGCTGAGCCACGCGGAGGGGCTGGGTGATCTCGGAGCGGTGAATCTCGTGCGGAACGACTTTGTGCCGGAGCTTTCGCTTTCCCTTTCCGCCCCGGTCGAAGCCGGTGAACTCATTCTCAATCTGCGGGCGGAAGGAGCGCCCGAGACGTTGAAATCGGCGGTGGAGAACGCGATCCAGGAAACCGCCGCGGCGATTCCGGGTCTAACCCTCCGTGTCGAACATCTGGAACACTTTCGGCCGGGGAAACCCCAGCCGACCCACCGCGACCGGGCGCTGGCAACAGCAGGGTCTTGAGGCGGCATGAACCATTCGTCCCGCATTCTTTTCTGCCACTGCGCCTATGCGCAGGTCGTCCCCCCGGAGGTCAAAGAGGCGGTATTGCGTCGTCTGTGCGAGACGGGGTCGTCGTTCGATGCGGTGGCGGATTTGTGTGAGCTCTCGGCCCGGAAGGATCCGCTCTTGAAAGACTTGGCGAGCGGCGGCCCGGTGCGCATCGCCGCCTGTTTTCCCCGCGCCGTGAAATGGCTGTTCGCCTCGGCTCAGGCTCCTCTGGCCTTGGACCAGACGGAAGTCTTGAACATGCGGGTCCAATCGGCGGACGAAGTGATGGCCGGCCTGACCCGGGAAGCCCTCCAACCCAACCTTCCCGCCGGCAAAGTGACCGTGTCCGACCACCCAACGCCTTCTGCTGGAGAACCCGTATCGCTTTCATGAACCTGACCTCCCAGACCGCGGTTCGCGTGGTGTTCTACGAAGGAGCGGATTCGTCTCCCGCGGAACCGGCCGGCGTCTTCGCCGCCATGAAGGCGTTGTTGACCCGCGGCTTTTCGGTCACGCGCGTCACCGGTCAGGGCGTGCCGCCCGCAACGACCGAGACGCGTCACTTGGTGTTCGGCCGGTTTGGCGCCACGCCGCCCGCCGTTACGGAAGATTCCCAGGGACGCCCGCTGCGGTTTCACGACAGTGAAGGGCTGGATGCGGAACAGGTCGCCGTCGCCGCCGAAGCGTTCCGAGCCGAGGGTGGCTCCCCGTCGGAAAAAACCTGGAAACCCTGGTTTCCCGTCATCGACTACGATCGCTGCACCAATTGTATGCAGTGTCTGAGCTTCTGCCTGTTCGGCGTCTATGGCGTGGATACGGCGAAGCGCATCCAGGTGCAGAATCACGACCAGTGTAAAACGAACTGTCCGGCCTGTTCCCGGGTTTGTCCGGAAGCGGCGATCATGTTTCCTAAATACAAGTCCGGTCCGATCAATGGCGATGTGGTCAGCGATGCCGATCTGAACCGGGAGAAGATGAAGATCGACATCTCGGCCCTGCTGGGCGGGGACATCTATTCGCTGCTGCGCACCCGGAGCGAACGGGCCAAATCCCGGTTCTCCAAGGAACGCGATTCCGACAAGGCGCTGGCGGAACGCCAGAAGTGCCTCACCAAACTGGCGTCGATGGCGGGCGATATTCCTCCGGAAGTCCTGATGAGCCTGCCGTCGCCCGAAGAAATCGCCCGGCGGGCCGAAGAAGCCGCCGCCAGAGCCCAGGCCGCGTTGGCCGAATCGTCGCGCTGATATGTTGCCCCAACTGGCATTCCGGACCCTCCGTAGCGCCAACCTGCGCTGCCTGCGGAAGTTTGTCTGGAACTTTGGCGTGAAGGGCCTGCTGTCGGTGGAGCGCTTCAAGTGGCGTCTCCGGCGCGGCGAGTACTTCCCCCCGTTCCTGTACCTTTCGATCCTCAACTCCTGCAACCTGCGGTGCCAGGGCTGTTGGGTGGATGTGGCGGCCGAACGGACGGAACTCGACCTGGAGACGCTGAACCGCACGATCACCGAAGCCCAGGCGCACGGAAACTCCTTCTTCGGCATTCTCGGGGGTGAACCGTTCATGCACCCGCAGTTGCTCGATCTCCTGGCGGCGCATCCCGGATGTTATTTTCAGATCTTCACCAACGGTCAGTTCATCACCGAGAAGGTTGCCACCCGGCTCCGGGAATTGGGAAATGCCACGCCCTTAGTTTCCATCGAAGGACTCGAAGCCACCAGCGATGAACGGCGTGGGAACAAAGAGGTGCTCAACCGGACTTTGCGCGGGTTGGATCAGTGCTTGAAAGCCGGGCTCCTGACCGGTGTCGCCACCAGTGTTTGTCAAACGAACATCGAGGAACTGCTAACGGAGTCCTGGCTTCGACGGTTGGTGGACAAGGGGGTCCACTATGTTTGGTATCATACCTACCGACCGGTGGGACCGAAGATGACGCCGGAATTGGCGTTGGATCCGGAGCAGTTGGTGCGCGTCCGAAAATTCGTCGTCGCGATGCGCTCCAAGGTGCCCATCGCGATCATTGACGCCTATTATGATCATCAGGGACAGGCCCTGTGTCCTATGAGCACCGGGATCAGTCATCATGTCAGTCCGCGCGGAGACATCGAGCCGTGTCCGATCATTCAGTTCGCCACGGAAAACATCCGGGATTCCCGCGGTCTCTTCGCTACGATACGCGACTCGGCCTTTCTCCGCGATTTCCGCCAACTCAGCGCCCGCCACACGCGTGGGTGCGTGGTGCTGGAACGTCCGGACCTGGTGAAGGAACTCGTGGCCAAACACGGCGCGCGTGATACGACGTTGCGGGGCACGGCGGAGGCGGAACTGGACGCCATGAAGCCCCGGTTCAGCCAGTGGCTTCCCGGCGAAGAAGTTCCGGAACGGCATTGGATGTATCGCCTTTCGAAGAAATACTGGTTCTCTGATTTCGGAGCCTATCGCAACACCGCACAGGATGCGCCGGCCCGGGCGCGACAGTTGCGGGAACAACGCTCGCTCCACCCGATTTCGCACGCATGACTGCCTCGCCCATCCCCCTTAATGCCACCGCTCCAGCCGGCTTGCCCCGTCTGGTGCCGCAACAGAAATGGCGTCCGCCCAAGAAGAACATTCCGCCCACGTTGGTCCAGCGGCAGCACGTCCTTCAGGCCGTTCGCAACTACGTGGCGGAGTTCGCTCCGGTGCCCCCGTTGCCGGCCAGGGAACTGCAAGTTCATGCGGACCGTCTGGTCGCCCAACTCGGCTGCGATCCGATTTTTCGCGATTACATCGGAGTCCTGATCAATAACGAAATGTGGCGCGAACCGCTCGCCGGCGTTCCGTTCGAGCGTCGTCTGCTGCTGTTGCCCAAATGCCTGCGGGTAGAGGCCAAATGCCCGGCGCCCTTCGATGAATTCGGCCTGCTGTGCAAACAATGCGGCCTCTGCTCCATCCAGGACCTAACCGTCGAGGCCGAGAAGCTGGGCTATGCGGTGCTCGTCGCGGAAGGATCGGCCGTCGTCATGAGCCTCATCCAAACCGGGAAGATTGAGGCGATCGTGGGCGTGAGCTGCCTGAGCGTCCTGGAGCGCGCGTTTCCTTACATGGAGGCGGCGGCCATCCCAGGCGTGGCCGTTCCGTTGCTGCAAGACGACTGCATCGACACCAACGTCGATCTCGACTGGGTGTGGGAATACATCCATCTCACGGCCGAGGATCGGACCCGCCGTATGGATCTCAGCCGGCTGCGGGACGAGGTGGATT
>CAYYSX010000228.1:0-1330 GCA_964474315.1 uncultured Verrucomicrobiota bacterium
ATGAGCGCGGGCCGATGAGGATTGCGCAACACCCGCTGCCACAGGATGGGATGCGCAATGCAGGGGTTGGCCCCGATGAAGACTAAGACGTCGGATTCTTCGAAGTCAGCGTAAGTATAGGGTGGGGCGTCGAATCCGAAGCTTTCCTTGTAAGCCACGTGGGCGGTGGCCATGCATTGGCGGGTATTGGAATCGGCATGGAGGCCGCCCATGCCAAACTTGAAGAGCGCTCCCAGGAACGCCATTTCCTCGGTGCAGATCTGTCCGGTGCTGAGAACGGCGATGGACTCGGGACCGTACCGTTCCTGCAGGCCTTTCATCCGGGTGACGAATTCGTTGATCGCCCGGACCCAGGACACGGCTTGCAGACGACCGGACGATTGTCGAAGCAGTGGGGTGGCGACCCGGTCGGAGGCGTCCAACGGAGTGAGCGCTTCCCAACCCTTGGGACACGCCATGCCAAGATTGACCGGATACGATGGATCGGGCGTGAGGTTGACCGCCTCGCCATCGCGAAGATGGAGGCTTAGGCCGCAGCCGGTGGAACAAAATCCACAGACCGCGGTGGTGGTCGCGGTGGGTTTGAGCCGGGCCGGCACCTGGCCGAGGCCGAACTCCCCAGGCGTCCGGACGAGGTCGGCGGTAAGGGGACCCGTCCATTGACGCAGGAGGGAGTTGGAGTGGCGGGGGTCCAGGTTCATGGCATGCCGGGCATCGAATCGGGAGCGACGGAAGTGAAGAACAGCGAGCGTTCGATCCCTTCGCCGAGGCCGATCAGAACGGCACAGACGAAGGCCCACCCGGGAGGCAGAACGTGGACGGAGACCGCCAAGGGCAGGAACAATCCGCCGGCGAACACGAGCAGCAGGCGAGTACCTAGCCAACCACGGAGCGGGCCGCGTTGGAGCGCGGCGGTGCGGCGGAGTTGATTCCAAAGTTCGGAATCGGAGTCGGCATGTTTCAGGACCGACATTTCTACCGCCAGTTTGGTGGAGACCACCACGGCGAGCAGGAAGGCGAGGTTGGGTGAAGGAGAGACGATCCACCCGCTCAGGGCAGCGAAAACCAACGCGGTTCCAAGGAAGCGCGAACCGGTGGTGGAGAATCGCCAGAACGTTCGCCGCGTGTCAGCATAGACCATCGCCTGGGCCGTGAGGGAGAGGAGTGCGAGTGTCAGAAAGGAAAGGATGACCGCGGGCGAACTGTATCTTAGGAACGGCTCCACGCCCGCGGGAAGCGCAGCCGCGATCCCGGGAACGCGGGCCCAGAGCAGGCCCACAACGGCCGTGGCGATGCCGGCGAATAGATTCAACAGGATTGCCTCACGGCT
>CAYYSX010000228.1:1430-2977 GCA_964474315.1 uncultured Verrucomicrobiota bacterium
AGGTAACGCGTGGTGGGCAGCGTGAGGGCGGGGTCGGGTGCGTCGGGAAGCCAGGCGGCCGGGGCGGTGGATGAGGAATCACGGTCCGGACGGAAGGAGCGACCCAGGTCCGCCGGACGAACCAGAGTGACGCGGATGGCTTCGTTGGGACAGGACTGGACGCACGCCGGGGCCTCGCCTTCCGCCAACCGGCCGTGGCACAGGTCGCATTTTCGCACGATGCCGCGGCGCGCCGAGTACTTGGGCACCTGGTAAGGGCATTTCAGGATGCAATAGCTGCACCCGATGCATTGGTCGTCGAGATGCCGGACAATTCCGGTGATGGAGTCCTTATCATAGGCCAGGACCGGGCAGCCCAACAGGCAGGCAGGTTCGACACAGTGATGGCAGGCGGTGGTGACGGTTTGCTGCAAGGCGATGACCGGCTGGCCCGGTATTCGAGGGGAGTCGCCCTTGAGGAACCCGATCTCGCGCCAGCTTTCGTCGTCATCCAAGCCGTTGAGGGCGTGGCAGGCGGTGACGCAGCCTTTGCATCCCGAGCACCGGTCGAGGTCCACTTCGAAGGCGTACTGTTCCCCGGGCCGGGGTGCCTCGAGCGGGATCAGGTCACGATAATGCGACGCGAGCGCCGGTTCGGAATGCTGCGTATGCCGCTGCGCGAATTTCTCGACGGCGGTCAATTGCCGCTGTGCGGAAATCAGCTCGTCCACCAACGTCACCACCGCGTCCTCGACGAGGGGTGAGGAAGGGGAGGGAGGGGCGAGGGACATGCGGAGGGACTTAGGTGAGAACGAAACGGACGGGTCCACGGGCAGGTTAAAAACCTGCGGAACAGCAGACAGGAAATGTCTGCGGTACAGTGTAGCGCAGGCCTCCCGGCCTGCTGTTCCGCAGGTTTTTAACCTGCCCGTCCGTCAACGTGAACGATGTGGCAAACATAGGCGGGTGGCGCTGGTTCAATTTTCTTCACCGAGCAGTTCCTGGAGACGCCGAAGATCGTGACGGGTGGTAAAGCTCTGGAACGATTCTCCCACCGTCCGATGCCGAAGGTAATTGCGGAGGATGCGTTCGAGGGTGGGCTTGAGGCTGCCCACGCTGACTCCGGTGAAGAGCTGGCGTCCCACGGCCTGCCGGTGACCGAATCCGCCGCCGACAAAGATGTGGTAGCCCTCGACGGTTTCGCCCGCGACCTTCACCTTCGTGCCCAGCAACCCCACGTCGCCCATATAGTGCTGGGCACAGGAGTTGGGACAGCCGGTGAGGTGAATGTTGACCGGTTGGTCGAGTGTCACGCGGGCGTCGAGCCACTTCATCAGCTCCAGGGCGTGGCCTTTGGTGTTGGTTCCAGCAAACTTGCAATAGGAATTGCCGGTGCAGGCGATGAAGCCGCTCTTGAGGTGGGACTGGCGCCAGTCGAAGCCGAGCTTTACCAGCGCTTTCTTGACCGTCTCGACATAGGCCTCAGGGATATGGGGGATCACCACGTTCTGCCAAACCGTCAGCCGAACTTCGCCCCGGCCGTATAAGTCGGCGATCTCAGCGAGGCG
>CAYYSX010000228.1:3077-10069 GCA_964474315.1 uncultured Verrucomicrobiota bacterium
AGGTCGCGGGCGAACGCCTTGTGCCCGGTGGCGCCGCCCAAGGCGCAACGAAAATAAACCCCAGGGGAGAGGTCATCAGTTGTCAGCGTGGGCGCCGAAGGAGCCAAGTTCGCCAAACTGGAAGCAGGGATGACCCGCACGGCGGTCAAGCCGATGTCATTGGTGTCTTCGACGGTGGGAATCCGGCCGCCGCCATGGAAGGCGATGTTGAACTTCCGGGGCAGGTCATAGAACTCGCGGTGATTAAGGATGAACTGCCCAAGTTGCTGGACGATGGGCAGCGTTTCGATGAGCTCATCTGGATCAACGCCGCTGGTCGGGTCGCAGGTGAGATTGCGGATGTTATCCGCGCCGGCGCCGCGAGTGTGCAGTCCGATGGCCTGAATTCGGCGGAGGAACTCGACGGTGTCCTTGGGCTGGATCAGCCGCAATTGCAGGTTGGCGCGGGTCGTGATCTGGACGTACCCGCTGGTGAGTTGGTCGGCAATCGCGGCCAGTTCGCGAAGCTGAAAGCTATGGAGTTGGCCACCGGGAATCCGCAGCCGGGCCATGAAGGCTTCCTTATTAGGCGTGAGGTAAAACAACCCCTGCCATTTGAAGCGGAATGTGTTCTCGCGGTCCGGTGCTTGATTCGCGGCAGCGTGCTGGAGCAGCAGTGGATAGGCGTCGAGGGGATGCAGCTCGCGCTTGATCCGTTCTTCGGGAATCAGGTCGTCCAGGTTCGGCTTGGTGGGGACGGCCGCCGGGTTCGGCTGGAGATCCGCGAAGGTGAATCCGCGATTGCGCAGGCCGGCAAACAAGCCTTCCAGGTACGCGCTCTGTTCGGACGAGAGCGGCAGCCCGGCAATTTCGGTGAAGGGAAGGGCGGTGTTAGCCATAGGCAAAGGGGAATTAATAGACGTCGCGTTGATAGCGCTTCGCGGACTTCAGGGCGGTGACGTACTCGGCGGCCTGCTCGGCGGTGCGCCCGCCGGCCTGGGAAATCACCGAGTGCAGGGCGGCATCGACGTCCTTGGCCATGCGCTTGGCATCACCGCAGACATAGAGGTGCGCGCCGGCTTCGAGCCACGACCAGAATTCGGCCGCATGCTCCTGTATCCGCGTCTGCACATAAATCTTCTCCCCCTGGTCGCGGCTGAAGGCGAGGTCGAGGCGGGTTAACAATCCGTCACCCGCCCAAGTGGTGAGTTCCTCTTCATATAAGAAGTCACAGGCGCGTTGCTGGTCACCGAAGAGCAGCCAGTTCCGGCCGGTGGCGCCGGCGATCCGACGTTCCTCGAGGAAGGCTCGGAAAGGCGCGATGCCGGTACCGGGTCCGATCATGATCACCGGAGTCGCGGGATCGGTGGGCAAACGGAATCCGGGGGATTTATGGACGAACACGGGTACGGGCGTTTTTCCGAGCACGACCCGATCGGCCAGCCAGGTGGAGCATACGCCCTGGCGGAGGCGTCCCTGCGCTTCATAGCGCACGATGCCGACCGTGAGATGGACTTCTCCGGGGTGGGCCTTGGGCGAGGACGAGATCGAATACAGCCGTGGTGACAACGGGCGCAGATGGTCGGTGAGTTCGGACGGCGTGAACCGGGCGTCCGGACAGGCGCGCAGAACGTCCACGACATCGCGGCCGCGCAGCCAGGCGTCGAGTTCGGTCTGGCGCGAAGGGGTCAGCAAGGACTGGAGATCGGTCTGATGTCCGCGGGTAGCGGCCTCTTGCAACAAGCGGGATGAAGCAGCGGTGATGATCCGTCCGGAGGAGAGGAGTTGGTGAATGGAGGACGTGGTCCCGTCGGCCGCGGTCACCGGTTCGTCGCCGTTGAAGTGGAGTGCAGCGAGCAGTTCCTCGACCAGGGCGGGGCAGTTCGAGGGCCACACTCCCAACGCATCACCGGCCTCGTAGGCGAGTCCGGATCCTTCGAGGCCGATTTCGAAATGGCGGGTATCCTTCTGCGAGCCGGCCCGATTGAGTCGGCGATTGGTTTTCAGCCGGGCGGGGAAGGGGTGGGCGCGGTTGAAAGTGACGGGAGATGCGGTTCCATTGGGCGCTGCGGATGGCGGCGAAGAGGTGTTGGTGGAGGTGTTGGTGGAGGTGTTGGTGGATTCGACGGCAGGAGCCGCTCCGTTTGGTCCGTTACCCTGGGCGGTGAGGGCGGGCCACAGCGACTCGAGCCAGGCCTGGGCGGTCGCGGCGTAGTCCACGTCGCATTCGGCCCGGGGAACCAGCCGTCGCGCTCCCAGCTCCGCCAAGCGTTCATCGAACTTTTTCGAGGCGCCGCAGAATTCGGAGTAGTTGCGATCGCCGAGCCCGAGCACGGCGAACTGGAGTTGTTCCAACCGGGGGGCGGATTCAGCACCGAGCTGGCTCCAGAAGTTGACCGCGTTGTCGGGAGGATCCCCGTCGCCCCAAGTGCTGGTGACGACCAAGCAGCGTTGCTCCTTGGTCAGGTCGGCGGGCGCCACGGCATTCAGTTCCCGAAGGCTCGCCTGAAAGCCCCGTTGTTCGGCCTCTTTGGCCAGTTTGCGGGCCAGCCCCTCCGCAGTGCCGGTCTGCGAGCCGAAAGCGATCAGCAGCGGGAGCCGGCTCGCGGGCGCTGCCGGTGAGGTTGCGGCTGGGGACGAGGTCACGCTGCCATGCGAGAACAGACCGGCGAGGAAGCCGTTCACCCAGGCCCGCTGTTCGGCGGTGAACGGTGCGTTTTCCGGCAGACTGGGAACAGAATTCATGAGGGCGGCTACGGCCGATGCAAACTCTCCAGCCGTCGGGATGCCGGCGATGGGGTGAACCCATTTCATCCTTCTCATCTCGATGATGAACGATGGTCATTTCGTTGCCGGCGCCGCGCAGAGCTGGGAAATACCAGCGAATGAGGTTCTGCGTCGTCTGCATCATTTGTTGCCGGACTACGACAAGCCGAGGTGTTCGGTGATCGGATACTGGTGAGAAATGGCCATCCTGCTCCAAAACGTATCGAGTCCGGTCTGGACGCGGAGGAGTGGTTTTGTGGCGGAGCGATTGATCCAAAGCTGGGTGGCGCTGCCTTGGAGCTTCTTTGGAGCTTGGAACTTGGCTTTTGGAGCTTTCGCGCCCGCTCCCCCAGTTTCCGGCCGAAAGGACAAATTCAAGATGCGCCCGCTCCAACCGACGGTCGTTGCCCCCGGTTGACCCTTGGTCCGGTCAACCATACTGTGCCGTCGGCCATGGCGGTCACTGTCTCAGAAGCTCCGCAAAGTATCCTGAATTCCCCCACTGCGGGGAAAGCCGCTGTGTCTTGGGAGACCATCCTCGGTCCGGTACAAGAGTTTCTCAAGCAGGTCGCGAAGCGTCTGGAAGCCCAGGTGGACCTGTTCGATCCCGAAATTGCCGGACACGCCCGGTATGCCCTGGACAATCGGGGCAAGCAGCTCCGGCCGGCCTTGGTGGGGTTGAGCGCCGGGGCCGTGGGAAGGATCCGCGAGGAACATGCGACCATCGCCATGGTGGTTGAGATGGTTCACCTCGCCACCCTGGTGCATGACGACATCATGGATGGTGCAAAGCTGCGCCGCGGCCGGCCGACGGTGGGCGCCCGTTGGGGAACCCACCTGGCCGTCTTGTTGGGAGACTGTCTTTTCGCTCAAGCGATGAAGGTGGCGGCCCACCTGCCTTCCCCGGACATTTTCCGTTCCATCTCCCTCGCCGCCAGCGCGGTCTGTACGGGCGAGATCCTGCAAAGCAACCGGCGGCGACGCTGGGACCTGCCGCGGGCCGATTACCTGCGGATGGTGGAAATGAAGACGGCGGAGTTGTTTGCCGTGGCGGCCGAGCTGGGAGCCCGGCATGGCGGCGCCACGAAGTCGCAGGAGGCGGCGTTGCGGGAGTTCGCCTTGGCCGCCGGCACCGCGTATCAGATTTATGATGACTTGTTGGATCTTTGCGGTTTGGAGAGCACGGCCGGCAAGTCTTTGGGCACCGATCTCGCCACGGGCAAGCTGACGCTTCCCGTGATTGTTTTGCTGGAACGGGCTTCGCCGTCCGATTCGGCCGAGGTGACGGGGTGGCTGCAACACTGGTCACCTGACTACCTGGTCGGCCTTCAGGCTCTGCTGGAATCCCATGGGGCCTTGGCCGAATGTTCCACGGTCATCGAAAGTCTGCTTCACCGTGCGCGGCGGGCGTTGGATGCTCTTCCTGCCAGCGCTGAACGCCATGCGCTCGACGTATTCACCCGTTTCATCGGATGCCAGACCGCCCAGCTCGCCCGGTGAGCTGGCCGTGGCTGACGCGGCGAACATGGAGCCTGAAATCCCTCCGCCTGCCGCTGTCCCGGCCGCTCGGGTGGTGCCGGAAGGGCCTGACGACCGTACCTTGGTGGCTCGTGCCAAGCTGGGAGACGACGCTTCCTTCGAGGAGCTGCTCCGGCGCTATCAGCAGCGGATCTATGGGCTGTGCTACCACTTGACGGCCAATCATGAGGATGCCAGTGACCTGACCCAGGAGGCCTTCATCAAGGCCTGGAAGGCGCTCCGTTCGTTCAAGGGAGATTCCAGCTTTTACACCTGGGTGTACCGCATTGCGTACAACAACGTCCTGAATCACCTGAAGCAGCGGCGCAACCGGACCCCCCACCTCAGCCTGGACGATTTGGATTTCAATGCCGAGCACACGCCGGAGTTGGTGGAGTTGATTTCCCACATCACCCCTCGCCGGGATGTCAACCTGGCGGAGCTGCAGAAAAAGTTGAACGAGGCCCTGCTCAAACTGTCGGAGGAACATCGGGCGGTGGTGACCATGCATGACGTCCAAGGACTGCCGCACGACGAGATCGCCTCCATCATGAACTGCAACCCCGGTACCGTCCGTTCGCGCCTCTTTTATGCGCGCCAGCAGTTGCAGGCCTGGCTGGCTGATTTTCTGAAATGAATCCCATGGATACCGATCCGTCCCCCGAGATCCCAGTTGTTCGGTTGCTCGCGCTCAAACGTTATGAAGTTCCCCCTCCGGGGTTTCCCGCGTATCTGCGGGGACGGGTTATGCGGGCCATTGCCGCCGAGCGAGATCGGGTGGCGCAACCGTGGTGGACCCGATTGTTTGAAGAGGTGACGTGGCAGCGCGGCATGCTGGCGGCCAATGTACTCGCGTTCGCCGGGGTGGTTCTTCTAGGCACTGCCACGTTCCAGGTGGCTCACAGCGTGATGGATGAAGAGATGGAAGTCGCCGTCTATACTCCGCTCCCCTTGCCGGCCGATGCGGCTCATCGCGTCCGCGACCACGAGGAAATCGCCTTGGCTGATGCCGACTCCTCCGGTTCTTTCCGGCCCCTTCCCGCCAGCGGGATCGCCATTCCGATGCCCGTCGCTTTCGGACTTCCTGAGACCAGCGATGATGATGATCCGCGGTCTTATTTCAGCACCCCGTCGATGGCCAATCCACAGTTCATTTTAGCCCGCGACCAGGTTTCTGGTCGCAGGTGACGGAGACAGAGACGCATGGGGCCGGTTGGATGGGGACTCCAGCCGGTCCCTTTTTTTGTGCGTTTGATGACCGGCCAGGAGTGTCACCCCGCTCCCCTTCGACCTTTCTCCAATCGGCTCAGGTCAACTGGCGCGGATGAAGACGAGGGTCAGCTTCTTTTCCGGCAGCGGAATGACAAACCGGCCGTTCTCCTGCAGGATGGCTTCCCGGACTTCGGGCGGGTTCGCGGAAGTGAAGGTCAGCGTGTAACGATTTCCGCTCCGCGACCAAGTTCCTTCGCCTTCAAAGCTGGGTAGCTGCCCACCGGCTGATGCCTCGGCAAGGATCCGGGCGACGGCGGCCTGAAACTGTTCCGCCGGATTGGTTGCGGCGGGTGCTCCGGTGGCGGTGGGGGCACGCGTCGGCAACCCGTAACGGCGCGCCAAAACCGGATCCAGGCCGGGATTGGCCGCGGTTTCGGCCGACTCCTCGGTCGGCGCCGGGGCGGAGGGCAACGCTGGAGGAGGGACCCGAAGCGAAAACCTTCCGTCGGGATAAACCGTCAACTTGGCTTCACTCAGGAAGATGTTCAGCGCGGTGCGGAGATTCTTCAGGTCGGCCAGCGGCAGGTTGGCGCGCTTGCGGCGGGCATCCGTGACCACCGCGGCCATGTCGGTTCGCCAACGACCCAGGAGCTTTTCATCGTCGTATTTGGCCGACTTGCCGGTTTCGAGGAATTTCTCCAGGTCGGCCAAATCCAGCCGGGCCAATTGGCCCCTGATCTCGCTATTGGCAAGAATGGCCTGGGTCTTGGCGTGGTTCAGCAGGGCGGTGAATCCCGCCTGGTCTTGCAGCAGTTTGAGATAGTCGGGATCGCCCAACACCTCCGCCACTTCCGACTGCTCCACCAAGGACAGGAAGGGAGGGTATTCCAGGATGCGATTGGTCAGAGCCGGATTCACGTAAATCAACCCCAACAGGTCGGACACCTGGTTGAACTTCACCGGAGTTTTGTCCAGCGGTGCGAAGGTGCGATCCCATCCGGTCTCGGCCATGCCGGTACGGAGCGAGTTCACGTGGCCAATCGGGGCCGGCTCGCTCGCCGAGTTGAGCTGGATGGTCAGGTAGCCCCGCGAATAAATAGGCCGTCCCACGGCAAAGAGCAGCACCACGCCCGTCAGCATGCCTACGAACAAACCGATCGCCCGGTTCATCCGCTCGAACGCCTCCCGGGTCGGATCGTCCTCCCGGTATTTGAAATGCAGTTCCACCGGCCGGTGCGCCGCAAAACTGGCTCCCAGCGAGGCCAGCCACACCAGGGCAAATCCGACAAGGGCGGGAAGGATCAGGAGCCAGGCCTGCGAAACCACGCCCAGCTTGGGCAGCAACGGTGCCAGCAAGCCGCCCAGGAGCGTTGCCAGCGCCAACCCGATCAAGGAGCCGATGAAACACACGGCGGCGCGGATCCCGCCCAATTGAAAACCTAGGGCGGCAAAACCGCCGACGAGCACGACCGCCAGAAGCCACATGAGCATGACCGGAACGTAGTGACGCCAAGCCG
>CAYYSX010000229.1:0-4003 GCA_964474315.1 uncultured Verrucomicrobiota bacterium
CCGACGCCATTGACAATGTTCAAATCCATTCCTTGAACATTCGCCCCCGATTTGCTCCGGAAGGCCACGTTTCCATTCCAGCCGGTGAAATAGTACACATATATCTCCCCCACCACTTGGTTTTCCAGATTGGCTCCATAGGCGCTCCCCGGAGAAAGGGGCGACAAGTTACCACCCACATCTTTGGCGATATAGGTGGTTCCGGTCGCCAGACGGCACACGATGAGGTTCTGCTCGGTCAGATTGTCCACGCGAGTGATCACCTGCTCGTCCGCCGTGGCCAGTCCCGCGGGAATTCTCAACGTGGCATTGATGTAAGGGCTGCTGATGCCCCAGGTGCCCGTACCACTGCTTACGGAATAATCCGCGTCGCCGGTGGTCCCGTACTTCGGAGCCAGGTCGCTCAGGTCCGTGGGGCGGAAGAAGACATTGCCTGTGGAGGGTCAGGTTCACCGTCAGGGAGGTGTTCGTCAGCCCTGTGCGCGTCACCCGGATGCGGGCCCGTTTGGAAACGGCACTGTTCTTGTCATCGCCCACGTCCGGACTGGCCGTCAGCTCGACGGTCGTCCCCAAGGCGTAGTTGTGCGTTGCCCACGCGTCCTTGTCCGGATCCAGCGTGCCATTGGCACCCCCCACATCCAGCCAGGCCGCCGCACGCCTACCGGTCAGGAGCGGGAATCGACCGCTCTCAAGAGAGCAAGCAGGGGCTGAAGCGGGCTGCGACGAGCTTTGAGTTGTGCATGTCTGAATCATGAATTTCCCAACGGTGCTGACGGTGATCCTAAGTTGTCAAGGGCTTTCCCGAATCCGCCGAGGATTAGAAGGGCGCGTCCGTTGAGTTTCAGGAGTGTGGCAGGAATGGGGATTTAGAATGGAGGAGGGAATGGAGGCGCTTGGGACCGTCGGTGCCGGAACGGAAGTACTGCTGGAGGCGGCGGGTGTTGCACTTGGTCTTTGGATTGCGTTTGCGGGCGCGGTTGACGGTGGCGTTGGCCCGGCTGACGACGAGGCGGCGGACGGTACCGAGCAGGTGAGCGGCGTTGACGGCTCTGGAGGAGAGATTCCCGCCTTTGGCTTCTGCGTAAGCGCCGGTCGGACATGGGTGACGCGGCTGCCGCAAACGCGGGATGCATTCAGACGGCCGGAGCGGCATGCTTGGGGAAGTCTCCGGCGTGATGGCGACTGTCCGCCGCGCCGGTCGTTCTAACCGTCCACCACACGAGCCATGTTGAATCGTCTCTTCTCCTCTGTCCGTCCGCTTGCGCTGGCCCTCCTCGGAGCCGCCACTTTCGCGGTACCGACGCACGCGGGCACCTATAAAACCATCACCATCGACGGTTCGTTTGGCGACTGGGCCGGAGTCCCGGTCGCCTACGAAGATCCGGCGGATTCCACCGAGTCGGCGGATTATCGCCGGATCTGGATCGCCAACGATGATGAGTTTCTCTACCTGCGCTTCACGCTGGAGCGCCCGGCCAATCCGTTTCTGTCCAACGCCAATCTGTTTTTGGACACCGACGCCGACCCGTTCACCGGATTCCAGGTCTTCGTGGGATCGGAAATGCTGATCCAGGGCGGCGCCGGTTACGACGAGCGCAGCGGAGGCTTCAATGAAGGGGGCGTGGAGGGACTGGACTGGTTGTCGGCACCCGCAGGTGAGGCCACCGAATTCGAGGTGCGCCTCTCCCGGTCGGCGCGGTATGCCACCGATCAGGCAAATGTGTTCACCGGCGACACCATCGCGTTGTTGCTCGAAGCCGAGGATGCCAATTATGCCCGTCAGGAAACCGCACCCGACAGCGAAGGCTTGGTGTACACGCTGGAGCCGGCACCTCCGTTGCTGACCGCGCCGGAGACGCTGGTCTCGCTCACCGGCACCTCGTGGCGGGTGCTGGACAACGGCACGGAGCCCGACACCTCCTGGCGCGACTTGGAGTACGACGATTCCGGAGACGGCTGGCGCGAGGGCAACGGATTGTTCGGGTATTCTCCCAATGCCGAAGCCTATCCCGCGTCCCTGGCCACGCCGCTCGCCACTGCGGCCAACACGGTGTACCTGCGAACGCGGTTTTCGTGGAATAATTCGCCGGCCGGATTGGTGTTCGCCGTCAGCAACTGGCTGAGCGACGGAGCCATTCTGTATCTCAACGGCGCCGAGGTGCGTCGGATCCGCCTGCCGGAGGGCCCGGTGGACGCCGCGACTCCCGCAACGGGAGGACCCGCGGTCGAGGGGGCGGTGGAGGTGTTCGGTATCTCCGGAGCGCCCTTGGTCACCGGAGAGAATGTGCTCGCGGTGGAACTCCATCAGTCCGCCGCGACCCCGGCGGATCTGGTCCTGGGGCTTTCCCTCACCGCGACGCCGTCGTATCCGGTCCAACTCATCAACGCGGACGAACCCGAGGATCGCGCCGTCACGGCTGGAGATGCGGTCACGCTGACCGCCGAGATTCTCGGCACGCCCCCCCTGCAGTTCGAATGGCGCAAGGGAGGCGTTCCCATCCCTGAAGCGACCGGCCCGTCCCTGACCTTTGATCCCGTGCTCAAGTCGGATGAAGGCACCTACAGTCTGCATGTATCCAATTCCGGCGGTGAAATCACCACGCGCGAAGCGACTCTGACGGTCCAGGTTACCCCGCTCACCTTCTCCGACCCGGATCTGCCCGCGGACGTCACTGTGTTACAAGGCGAGCCGGCGACCTTCACGGTGTCGGTGGCCGGATCGCCCCCGATCTCGTATCAGTGGCTGAAGGACGGTCTTCCCATTTCGAACGCGACGGAGGCGTCCTACACCCTTTCTTCCGCGTCCCCGGAAGACGCCGGACTCTATGCGGTCGAAGTCAGCAATCCCGCCACGGCCGGCGAGTTGAGCCGGGCCGCGCGACTCACCGTCCAGGCAGACCAGACTCCTCCGACGATCTCGACCGTGGTGGGCACACCGGATCGCGTCACCATCACCTTCTCCGAACCGGTGGAGGCGGCCAGTGCGGAGACCTTGTCCAACTACGGGTTGAGCGACGGTCTCACGATCAACTCAGTCTCGGTGAGCGCCGGGGATCCCGCCGTGGTGGTGTTGCTCACCTCGCACCATACCCTGTGGACCGACTACACCTTGACGGTAAGCGAAGTGAAAGACCGGTTCGGAAACGCGATCGCCTCCGGTTCGACCCGTTCCTTCCGCTCCAGCCTCGTGGTGGACGGAATCTTTGACGATTGGGCTGAGGTGCCGCTGGCACACACCGATCCGTCAGAAGAGCCGGAGGCCGGAACGGATTTTCAAGACATCTGGGTGTCGAATGACGAAGAGTATCTGTACATTCGCTTCACCCTCTACGCCCCGGGAGATCCAAGCACTTACCTGAACAACATCTTTGTGGACACGGACCCGGAGAACATCGGCTTTTCCGCCTGGGGGATTGGCTCCGAGCTGCTGATCCAGCAGGGCGCCGGGTATCAGCAGAAGAACGGCGGCTTCAATGAGGGTGGAATCGAAGGACTCGATTTTGCCATGGCGCCGACCGGGACCGGCACGGAGTTCGAACTCCGCATCTCGCGCTCGGCGCGCTATGCGTCCGATCAGCTCCCCGTTTTTGTGACGGACACCATCCGGTTCTTCCTGGAGACCGAGAACACCAGTTTCGTGACCACCGACACGGCGCCGGATGTGGGCGGACTCGAATACACGTTCGTTCCCGGTCCACCGGCGGAACCCGGACCGCTGGCCATCAGCCTTTCCGGAAGTGAGATCATCCTGACCTGGCCCGGCCAGAGTACCCTCCAAGTCCGCGATTCGCTCACGTCCGGAAGCTGGGAAGACGTGCCGGAGGCCGTCAGCGGGGTGGCCTTGCCGATGGGTGCGGAGGCACAGTTCTATCAATTGGTGCCATAGCTTATCAATCGTTGCGAAAGTGCTTTCACGCGGCTCAAGGTGTCGGAACGCGGGGGGATGCGGTGAGGACACCGCACGCTACAGGCACACATGAATAGGATTCACAGAAGTTGGTAA
>CAYYSX010000229.1:4103-10019 GCA_964474315.1 uncultured Verrucomicrobiota bacterium
GTGAGGACACCGCACGCTACAGGCACACATGAATAGGATTCACAGAAGTTGGTAAGCGACCGCTTCGCCGCCTCAAGGGATGAAACCGGGCGCCACCTTTTCCCAGCCCGTCGGGCGAACGACAATAGCCCACGGATTCATCCGTGGGTGGCGAGGCGTCCGAGAGCGAGTCCCGTTAGGGACGGAAGAGGAGGTTCGCGTGGCCCGAGTTCTTTCGCCCTGGCGGCGCTGGGAAATTTTGGGCGTGTCGGCCCACCGTGGAAACGGTGGACTATTTTCACGTGTCCCGGCGGGACCAACCCCCATCATTTCGCCTGTCGTTTATCCTGCGGTTTCCTCGGTGAGTTAGTGCTTATTGGAAGGGATTTTCCGGCGTTTCGGTAGCGTTCCATCCAAAGCGGCGGAAACCGCCGCACTCCAAATATCACTGCGCCACCGCTTGGAAGAAGGTGGTGTCGGCGGCCAGAAACCAATAGATGGGTTCCCAAACCAAACGGCCAGTGAACGTCAGATTGGTGGTCCAGGGATGCCAGTCGGACAGGCCATTCGCGCGCACCACGACGTAACGACCGGCGGCGCCGTCGAGTTCCAGGCGGCCCTGTCCGTTGGGCGACGGCTTGAGTTCCAAACGCGGCGGCGTTCCTTCCGCGGCCGCGCGATTGGCGGCTTCGATTCCGCTCACCAACACGTCCCAGTCGTCGGGCAGACGGTCCCAGGGATTCGGCAGCCGGTCGTCGGTGACGTAGAGGAACCCGGCGTTGCGTTGCTGCGCCAGCGCAATGGCATTGGTCGTGTCCCCGGCCAGGGTGCGGCTGTGCAGCAAATGGCAGAAACGATGCGCGGGATGCTGGCGGTTCCACGCGGCGGGGACGTATTGCGCATAGCCGGTGCCGTTCTCGAAGGTCACCAGGGTGTCCACGGTTGGCCGTGTGAGATAAATCTCCCGGGTGGAGGTTCCGGGATTACCCGTCACATGATAGGTGGGCTTCAGCCGCCGGATGTAATCATAGAGTTCGGCGTAATAGTTGACGGACGCGGTCTCCCCGTCATTGGACATTTCATCCACGAAGAATCCATCCAAGGAATAGAGATCATGATACCGGCGCACGTCCGCCTGGACTTCCGCCATCGGACGCCGGGCGTATTGGGTAAACACGTATCCGGTGACCTTTCCTCCGGCCTGGCGGACGGCCTGGATCGCCCGCGTGTACCGCGCATCGGCAGTGGTCCGGTTTCCCGGGCCACTGGAAGGATTCATGATCGCCACCAGGGGCACCCGGGGCGCGGCGGTGGCCAGACGGTCCCAATCGCTTTGGTCGGAAGGATAAAAATAGGCCGGCACCATCAAAGCCAGACCCACCGCCGCCGCCCGACCCACCAGCAGGACGGCCCCGAGGAGAATCCACCGAGAAGCGACGGTGGGCGCTGAGGCGAAGTGGGATGGATACATGAGGGAATCGTTTAATCCAATAATGGAAATTGAGGCTTACAGAAGGAAACGAAGGGAACGAAGAGCCGAGGGTTAGGTGGAAGGACGTTAGGCGGATGAATCTTCCGCACTGCCTCCAGGTAACCGAAGTCCCACGCCCTTCGTTGCCTTCTGTGCCTCTCGTGAAAATGGCCCGTCATGCTGGGTGGAGAACGAAGTTCATGCAGGCTTCTGTGCTTCCCATTGCCGCATAGAGATTCAACGGATCGGTCGCAACGCGCCTTCGGACGCCAGGAACTTCACCACGGCTTCGGTGCGCGAATGGACATGTAGCTTGTCGTAAATGTGTTTCATATGGCTGCGGATGGTTTCATAACCCACGTTCACCCGCTGGGCGATCTCCTTGTCGGTCAGTCCTGAACTCAGCAGCGTCAGCACCTCCCGTTCGCGCGGGGTCAAATCGTCTTCGCCGCGCGAGACCGGGGAGATGCGGCGAAAGGATTCCACCACCTTGCGCGCGATCTCCGGGGACATCGGCGCGCCTCCGTTCACCACCTCGCGGACGGCCTGCAACAGATCCGCGGGGCGGGTCCGCTTCAAGAGGTAGCCGGTGGCCCCCGCCTGCAACGCATCGAAGATGAGCTCCGTCTCGCCATAGGCGGTCAGGACGAGAATCTGCGTCTGGGGAACGGCCGCCTTGAGCCGGGCAGTGCATTCCACGCCGGAAATTCCGGGAAGGTTCAGGTCCATCAACACCACCGAGGGACGACGGGGAGGAATGGCGGACAGCGCTTCTTCTCCCGAAGCAAAGCCGCCCACACAGCGGAATCCCGGCGCGCGGTCGAACACCTGCATCCAGGTGGAACGCAATTCGGCGTGATCTTCGACCAGCGCAATCAAGATGGGTGAACCACCGGACATGCCCATTCCCTCCACAGTGCGGCGCCGCCGGCCGGGTGTCATCCCGCAGTCGGGGGAGACGGGCACAGCTTGAATTGGTCCTGATCGGGATGGCGACCGGGGGCGAAAGCTCCAAAAACCAAAATCCAAGCTCCAAGAAAGTTCCAAGACCAAAGCTCCAACGGCCAAAGTCCAAGCGCCCCCCAGTTCCCTTGTGGGTGACTCGCTCGACGGAAAGGGGTGCGACGGAAGTCCTTTTCCCAACACCTTACTTCCAGGCGGGAACCGGGAGTTTGGAGCTTGGTATTTCTTTGGAGCTTGGACCTTGGTTTTTGGAGCTTCCTGCTGACGGGCCATCCGCCGGCGTTCCGGTTTCCGCTAGGAAAGTTAAACTCACGATGCGTCCGGGCCGGACAACGGCACACAAAACTCAACCTGCGTCCCGGCCCCTGGTGCGGACCGCACCGTGGCGGATCCGCCCAGATCGGCGAGTCGCTGGCGCAGGTTCGTCAATCCGCTGCGGTCGTCTCGCAGCGTGAGGGGATCGAAGCCGCGTCCGTCATCGGCCACCGTGATTCGCAGTCGCCCATCCGCCAGGCGCAGACGAAGGATGATCTCCGCAGCCGCGGCATGCTTGGCGGCGTTGTTGAACGCCTCCTTCACCGCCAGAAACAAGTGATGCCGGACGCCCACCGGCAGGGTGCAATTCGGGAGTTCCACCGGAATGTCCAACCGCAAGCGGGGGGATCCGGTGACCAGAAATTCCCGGGCGAACTGCGTCAGGTAGGAAACGAGCGAGGTCAACGAATCGCAGCGGGGATTGACGGCCCAGACGATTTCGTCCAGGGAGCGGGTCAACTGGCGGGAACGCGCCTTCAGCGTCTCCAGATGAAGCCGTTGTTCTTGCGGTTCGGTGTGATCGTCTCCGGCCAGTTCCCCCAGCAGCGCGATCTGGGTCAACCCGGCGCCCAGTTCATCGTGCAGATCGCGGGCGATGCGGGCCCGCTCGCGTTCGAGCGCTTGTTCCCGTTCCGCCTGCTGAAGACGCCGACTCCAGGCGCGCCGGACTCGATGCCGGGCCACCCCCGCCACCGTCACCAGAACCGCCAACCCGGAACTGGAGAGAAACCATCGTGTCTCCCAAAACTGCGGTAGAGCCTCGATCTCCAGACTCGCTCCATCCGTATTCCAGACGCCGTCGTTGTTGGCCGCCATCACCTCAAACCGATACCGGCCGGGTCCCGCCAGCGTATAGGTGGCCGAGCGCGCCGCCGTCGGCGGAGTCCAAGTGGAGGCCTGTCCCTCCAACCGATGGCGGAAGCGGACTTTGCCCGGGGCCGTCAGGCTGGGTGCGGTGTACTCGAATTCGAGCTGCCGCGTTCCCGGTGAAAGCTCGATGCGGTCGGGAGTCCCGGCCCAGATATTCCCCGCCACCAAGTGTCCGTCCGTCCGCAACGCCTCAATCCGGACGGGCGGCGGCACTTCATTGCGATGCACTTTCTCCGGATCCACCGCCACCAAACCTTTGGACGTGGGAAACCAGAGCCGACCATCGCGCGATCGGCAGCCGGACGGTTGGAAGCCGCCACTGCATTGAATCCCGGGCAGGCCATCGGCTTTGGTCAGGCCGAACCAGGCCACTTCGGCGGGTTGCTGATTCAAGGCACGCCAGAGAGTGTCGCGTTCGGCCCTCCAAATGCCGCCGTAGGTGCCCAGCCACAAGTGGCCCTGGTCGTCTTCCAGAATCTGGCAAAGGGTGGAATCCGGTAATCCGTGTTCCGGAGTCAGGCGCCGAATTTGACCCTCCTTCCAGCAGGCCAAGCCGCCCCGATAAGTGCCGATCCACAACGCACCGGTTGCGTCGGCGTGCAGCGACCAGACCGTGTCGGATCCCAATGGACCACTCCGATCAAACTGCGTGACGTTTCCTTGGTGCCAGCGCACCAGTCCATGCCCGCTGGTGCCGAACCACCGGGCGCCATCCGTGGTCCGGGCCATGACGCGGACATCCTTGAGGTCGGGAAGACCCGGGAGAGGCGGCGATACCGGAGCCTCATCGTCCAACCGCGCCACGCCTCCCAAACCTTGCTGCCCAACCCAAAGAGCTTGGGCGGTGTCGGCAAACAGTCCCAACACTGGGCCGTTTACGGTCAAGTTGTCCGAACGCCGCTGGAATCGTCCCTGCTCGTCCCGGGCGAACAAGCCGTCCCAAGTGCCGGCCCAGACCCGCCCTCGTGCGTCGGTGAGGACCGACCACACGTGACCATTGTCGAGTCCCTGGAGCGGACCGAAGCGTTCCACCGCTCCGTCCTTCATTCGGGTAAGCCCATCTCCATTGGTGCCCACCCAGAGACTTCCATCCCCGGATTCGCTGACGGACAGGACCTGTTCCGAAGGCAATCCCTCCCGGAGACCCACGACGCGAAAGGGGGATGGTTTGAGCCGGCACAATCCACCCCCTTCGGTTCCCAGCCACACATTGCCCTCGCGATCCTCGATGACGCAGCGCACCAGGTCGTTGGGTAACCCTTCGTTCATGGTGAAGGAAAGCACGCCCTCCGGCGCATAGCGGTGGACGCCGGCGCCGAGGGTCGCCACCCAGAGTCCGTCGTCCCGATCTTCATGCAGCGCATAGACCGGGCGATTGGTCCAGGCATACGCTCCGCGGTCGGCCTCGCAGCCATTCGGACCGAAGCGACGCAACCGTCGATGCGCGGCCACCCAGCAACCACCTTCCCGCGCCGGGGCCATGGCTTCCACCCGGAAATCCGATTCCGACTCGGGCCCCCACTGGCGCATCCAACCTTCCGGCCCTTGGCACAACAGGGAGGTGCCGGTCCCCGCCCAGACCCGGTCGCCCTCCACCGAAACGCCGTAACAAGGCTCGCCAGCGAGCAGGCCGCCCGCCTCTTCGCGCTCGAACCGACCCTCAGTGAACCGAAGCAACTCCCATTCACACGACACCATCCAAAGCCCGCCCTGCGGAGTGGTTGCCAACACCCGCGCATAGTTGTGTGCGGTGCCCCGTCCGGCTGAGCGATAAACGGAAAGGCGCCCCTCCCGAACGGAAACCACCCCGCCCAATTCGGTACCGATCCACAAGGTCCCATCCGGCGCCTCGGCCAACTGGACAATGCGATCGCTGGGAAACTCGGGGGTGTTGTGCGTATCCAGGACTGTGAAGCGAACGCCATCGAAGCGAACCAGCCCGCCTTGGGTTCCCAGCCAAAGATAGCCGTCCTGGGTCTGCGTCAGAGCCGTGACGGTGTTGTGGGGCAATCCCTCCTCGGTTTGCCAAACATCCACGCGAAAGTCCCCCGACGCCGCGGTGGCGGACAACCACGCGACAACGCCCAGGAACTCTCGGATTCGGCGTTCCACCCAGCCTGACGCGCCTTGCAGCACATCCGGAGGTTAGCCTGGGGATCGCCATCAAGGCGAGGTTTGGCAGCAGCGTCGTCCGGGGCGCATCTCCGTTTTTTGGATGGGGAGCACACGCGTCCCGCGTGTGGGTCTCGGCGTCCCGCCGAGACCCTCGTGGACTGTTCTCATTCCGACGCGTCCTTCGCAGCGCCGCCCGGGACGGA
>CAYYSX010000230.1:0-9967 GCA_964474315.1 uncultured Verrucomicrobiota bacterium
ACAAAGCCTTTGCTTGAGTCGCACGACTCAAGGCTAACTTAATGACATTGGATCTTCGACGCTACCCTGATAATGACCTCCCGGAGGGCGGGGACAGCGCCGCGCGGCGGCCCTACCGGCGGCTCCGTTCATCAAATCTGGCGATACCAGAATGGCCGCCGCTGGTGTTACAGATGGGGAACTATGAGCCCTGTTCCCTCTCGATCCCAGCTTGCCTTCACCTTGCTCGAACTGCTGCTGGTCATCACGATCATCGCGGTGTTGTCCGGACTGATGCTGCCCGTACTGGGTCGCGCGCGCGCCAAGGCCCAAGCCGTCGGTTGCGTCTCCAACCTCCGTCAGTGGGGCATCGCCACCTTCCTGTGGTCGGCCGACAACTCCGGTCTGCTTCCCCGGGATGGGACGCCCAACGGCCGGTCGATCCATGAAGGCTGGTATGTCGATCTGCCGCGGAAGGCCGGCGTCCTGCCTTATCATGAACAACCTTGGCGGACGAATCCACGGGTCGAGCCGGGGCGCTCCCTCTTCATCTGCCCGGCCAATACGCGACGGAGCAATTCCAACAACTTATTCCACTATTGCCTCAACGAACATGTCAACGGCGCGGGCACCGGCAACCAAGTCTCCTGGAGTCTCCTACCCACGCCGCAGCATACCATCTGGTTGTTCGACAATGGCAAGCTCGCCGCCGTCGCCGGTCCCAACAACGTCCACACCAACCTGCACCACCGGGGCGCCCACTTCCTCTTTCTCGACGGTCATGTCCGGCGCTATCCGAGCCCAGCCTACTGGAACTTCAAAACGGGAAAGGGCCGTTGGAATCATCCGGAGCTGCGGTGGGATCCGTACCAATAGGAAAATTCAAAGCTCAAAGCTCAAAGCTCAAAAAAGCCCAGCGCCAAGTCTCAGGCTGGTTTGGCACGGGCGCATCTCAGTTTTTGGGAAGCGGTGCGGGACGGTCTTGGGAGGGAGCGGGTAGCGTCGGTTGTCCTCAGCCGACCCCGACGCCGAGGGCAGCCGCCGCCTTGTTTTCCCCTACTTCACCCACGTGGCCCAGTCGCGCGGTCGGCTGAGGACACCCGACGCTACAGGCCTTCCACTTCGGTCCGTCGTCGTCCGTCGTCCGTCCTCGGTCCTCCCTCCCCTCTCCTCGGCTCTCCCCACCTCTCCCAAACTGAGATGCGCCCGTTTGGCACGCTCCGATCAAGCCGGCGCCGTGATGCCCATCCCTGTGCGGGGCAAGAATCGGACAGCGGGGCTTGGAACCTTTTTTGAGCTTTGAACTTTGAGCTTCCACCCCCGTAACTCTTCCCCCTTCGCCCGGTCCAACCTACCGTGATCGCCATGGCCGAACCTCAGGAAACCGCGCCTCCTGACGCCTTGCCACCTTCGGCGGCGGATGCGCCCCCGACGTTCCCGCCCGATTTCGCCAACCTGTATTCCACCCATTCCCGGCCGATCTACTACCTGGCTTTGCGACTTCTGGGCGATCCACATCAGGCGGAGGACGCCACGCACGATGTGTTCGTGAAGGCGTTCGGAAAATTCGGTGAGTTCCGCGGGAACTCGGAAATCCGCACCTGGCTGTACCGCATCACGCTCAATCACTGCTCCAACCTCCGACAACGGTGGTCGGCGCGGAACATCCACACCACGATCGATGGCTCGGCATTCGATCACCTCGCCAGTTCGGTCGAGCATCCGCTGCGGGTGCTGGAAACCAAGGAACTGGGTGAGCGGATCCAAACCACGCTCGACACGCTTCCCGAAGAATATCGTCTCCTGCTCCTGCTCGTGGCCGACGAACAGTTGAGCTATGAACAGGTCGGCCAGTTGACCCAGCAGACGGTCGATGCGGTACGCGGCAAGCTGCATCGAGCCCGCCGCGCCTTTGCCGTCGCCTTTGCCAAGACTGCCTAACCCCATGAAGCCCCAGGACCCTCGATCCCGACAAGAAACCCGCGAGCAACAGGCGGAAGAAATGAACCATGCCGCGGCCCTTGAGACGCGCGCCGCGACCGAGTTTGGCTCCGCTGAAGAGTTGTTACGGCACGACCGGGCTCAGACGCCCGTGCCGGAATCGGTGGCGCAACGGGTCTCAGAGAGCCTCCACCGTCAGCCGTCGGCTCCGACTCCTTGGTGGCGGCGCTGGATTTGAGTCGTGTGACTGCGGAACCCGGCATCCAGCCCACCCGGCCGGCCTGGGATGGGCTTACCTCCGGGTTCGTTTCCCGGTCCCGGCGAGCGTTGGAACGAAGCCGCCGGGCCTGGGAGTGCCTGCATCACTGCACCCTGTGTGCCCACTGCTGTGGCGCCAACCGATGGAAGGGCGAAACGGGACCCTGCCACGCGGGAACGGAGGCCCGGGTGTTCCACGCTCAGACCGAAGTCGCCGATGAGCGGGACTTGGCCCCGGTATTCGTCGTGGCTTTCAGCGGCTGCGATCTCCGTTGTGACTTCTGCAACATCGGCCGGGAAAGCTGGAATCCCCAAGCCGGGACACCTCTGGCGCCGCTGGCCTCTTCCCCCTCTGCTCTTTCCTCCCTCGCCTTACGCCTTACCACGAACCACGGACTAATGACCATTAACTGAGACCCTCCCCCATGTCCTTCTCCGCCGAACTCGAAGTTCTGATCCGCGCTCGCTACCCGATCCTTTACGTGCAGACCGCCGAGGAACTGCGCGTGTTGCCTTGCGTCACGGAGATCGCCAGTCGCCGCGGAAAGAAAGTCTTTGAATGGGCGCATTCCACCGGACTCGTCCCAGCCGGAACCAGCATCCAAAGTCAGAAGTCCCGCAGCGCCGCCACCAAGGATCCCGTGGCCGCGCTGGACCAGGTTCTCGACCAGGTCGAACCGGCCATTTTCGTTTTCAAGGACTTTCATCCGTTCCTGGTGAAGTCGAACTTTGCCGTCATCCGCAAGCTGAAGGATGTCGCGCTGCACCTGAAGAACAGCTTCAAAACCATCATCCTCATCTCTCCGGTGGTGGAGATTCCCGCTGAGCTCGACAAAGAGATCACCTTGCTGACCTTTCCCCTGCCGTCGAAGGAGGATCTGTCCCACCTCCTGGACCGGATCCTGGCCGACCTCCGGGAGTTGAAGCAGGTGTACATCGATCTGGACGACGCCGGACGCGAACGACTGGTCCAAGCGGCGCTGGGGTTGACCCTGGGAGAGGCGGAGAACGTGTTCGCCAAAATTATTGTCAAAGACGCGCGGCTCAGTGGTGACGACGTGAGCGAAGTCTTTGCCGAGAAGCAGCAAATCATCCGCAAAAGCGGCCTGCTCGAATACTATGCCAGTCAGGAAACCTTTGATAACGTGGGCGGGCTTTCGGTTCTCAAGGACTGGCTTAGCAAACGGTCCGCGGCGTTCACCGCCGAGGCGCGCGCCTTCGGACTGCCCGCGCCGAAGGGCGTGTTGCTCCTGGGGGTCCAGGGTTGCGGCAAGAGCCTGTGCGCCAAGGCGGTGTCGGCCCTGTGGCGGTTGCCGCTGCTGCGGTTCGATATGGGCCGGATGTTCGGTAGCTTCGTGGGATCCTCCGAGGAAAATGTCCGCCGGGCCATTACCGTCGCCGAATCCGTCGCACCCGCCATTCTGTGGGTGGACGAAATCGACAAGGCCTTCGCCGGCTCGGGCGGCGGCGGGGCGAGCGACGGGGGCACGACCGCGCGGGTGTTCGGCACGTTCCTCACCTGGCTGAGTGAGAAGACGGCACCCGTTTTTGTCGTTGCCACCGCCAACGACATCTCCCACCTCCCGCCCGAACTCCTGCGCAAAGGGCGTCTCGACGAGATTTTCTTCGTGGACTTGCCGGCTGACCCCGAACGCCGGGAGATCTTCCGGGTCCATCTACGCAAGCGCGGCCGGCGGGTTGAGGCGTTCGACCTTGCGGAACTGGCGGCGGCCGCGAATGACTTCAGCGGCGCTGAGATCGAGGAAGCGATCAACAGCGCGCTGTATGAGGCGTTCTATGCGCACACGGACTTGACGCAGGACCAAGTGCTGGCGGCGTTGCGGCAGACCGTGCCCTTGGCCCACACGATGGACGAACAAATCAGCCAGCTCCGCACCTGGGCCGCGGGACGAGCCCGCTACGCCAGCGTGAAGCCCATCCCGGAGGTGCAGGTACACCGCCGCCAGGAGGAACGCTAGCTGGGAGAAGAGCGCGGTAGTGCAGACCTCCCGGTCAGTCGGACACGCTGACTCAGTTCTTGGTAAGTGGCGAGGGACGGTCTGGAGGGAGCGTGTAGCGGCGGCTGTCCCCAGCCGATTCTCCCCTTTCCGTCGCGGCGTCTTCTTCTCCACGCCCGTTCGTTCCCGTGGCCCCAAGGCGACTCCACCGCCCGGTCGGCTGAGGACAGCCGACGCTACAGGCCTTCCGCCCTCCGTCCTCCGTTCTCCGTTCTCTCTCCCCGGCTTCACCACCTTCCCAAAAACTGAGATGCGCCCTCTCTCTTGTTCTGCCGGGATTTCCGCTGTCCGGGGCGGCCAGACCGTGGAACGATTCCGGCTGTGAACCGGCGCGAGTTCCTCCAAGGATCGCTGCTCTCCGGATCGGCGTTGATCACCCACGAAGCGGCGGCGGCACTCGGGGCAGCGACTCCTGCTTTCCCGCCGTTTGCCTTTGCCGAATGGACTCTCAGTCAGCTCCAAAGAGGAATGGAAACCGGGGAACTGACCTCGGCGCAGATTACCGAGGCTTACTGGGAACGTATCGGGGAGCTGGACCGGCAGGGTCCGCGGGTAAATTCGTTGATCGAGCTGAATCCGGAGGCGATGGACCTGGCCCGCGCTCTCGACCAGGAACGGCGCTCGCAGGGGGCGCGCGGTCCGCTGCATGGCATTCCGGTGTTGGTCAAGGACAACCTCGACACCGGGGACCGCATGCAGACGACGGCGGGTTCCCTCGCCTTGGTTGGCCCCCCGGCGCCGCGGGATGCCTTCGTCGTAGAGCGATTGCGCGCCGCCGGCGCCGTGCTTCTGGGCAAGACCAACCTCAGCGAGTGGGCCAATTTCCGGAGCGCCAATTCGATCAGCGGCTGGAGCGCTCGGGGCGGGTTGACCCGCAATCCCTATGCGCTGGACCGGAGCGCCGCCGGGTCCAGCACCGGCTCCGCGGCAGCGGTTTCAGCCAACTTCGCGGCGGTAGCGGTGGGAACCGAGACCGATGGCTCGATTGTCGCACCCGCCACGTATTGCGGAATCGTCGGGCTCAAGCCGACGCTCGGTTGGGTCAGCCGCAGCGGCATCATTCCCATTGCCGCCAGCCAGGACACGGCCGGCCCCATGACCCGCACCGTGACAGATGCGGCCCTGCTGCTCAGCGCGATAGCCGCCGTCGATCCGCGCGACGCTGCGACGAACGCCCCGGGACGTCCGGCCACGGCGAATTTCCAGGAATTCTTGCGTCCGGAGGCGCTGCGAGGAGCGCGGATTGGCGTGGCCCGTGATTTCTTCCGGCCGCACCGGAAAATGGATCCGGTAATAGCCGCCGCGTTGGAAGCGTTGCGGAGTGCCGGCGCAGTGCTCGTGGATCCCGTGCGGTTTCCCGACCGGGGAAACATCGGCGAGGCCGAATTCGAGGTGATGTTATACGAGTTCAAGGCCGGCCTGAACGCGTACTTGGCCACCCGCGGTCCGGAGCTTCGGGTGAAATCCCTGGCGGACGTGATTGCCTTCAATGAGCGCGAGGCGGCTCGTGAGCTAAGGCTCTTCGACCAGGACATTCTGCTGCGGGCGGCGGCCAAGGGATCGCTGAACGACGACGCCTACCGGGAGGCGCGGAAGACCTGCCTCCGCCGGGCACGCACGGAAGGGATCGACGCGGTGATGGACGAACACCGCCTGGACGCCCTGGTGGCGCCCACGGGCGGCCCGGCGCATCTCCTGGATCCGGTGAACGGCGACCGTTGGCAGGGAGGCAGTTCGTCGCTGGCGGCGGTCGCGGGCTATCCCAACATCACGGTGCCCTGTGGAACGGTCGTCGGCTTGCCAGTGGGCCTATCATTTTTCGGGCGGGCCTGGTCGGACGCACGTCTCCTGGGCTTTGCTTTCGCGTTCGAGCAGGCCACGCGGGCGCGAACTCCGCCGACGTTTCAGCCGACGATTGCACCCGCCGAATAGGAGGGCGCTTCGCGTTCCTCCCCCTCCCGGACCTTTCCCGCGTTAATAGTTGTACACCTACTTGTCGTCCCACGAGATGACGCCGGCATCCACCAATCCCGTCCCGACCAACTCCAGCGGGCGGGCCTTGTCCGAGGGTCGGAGCAAGGAACGGTTCCACCGGCTGAAGCCGGTACTCCGTGCGTAGGGACTCCGAGCGCGGAGTGGAACCCATGCCGCGGACCACTCCGCATCTGAGCTATATCTTCACCCAGGTCCGACTTCGGTTGCTCTGCAGCACCGCCTCACACAACTGGACTTCATGGTGACCGTCCTCGGCCGTGGCAAACAGCACCGGAGTGGTCCGGCCGCTGGCGATGTGCTCGTACACCGCGCGGTAATGCATCTTATGACTGTCCGCAAATCCTTCGGGGTGACCTCCCGGATAATCGGTGAAGCCCGCGACATCGGCGCTGAACCCCGCGGTGCCGCGCTGCAGGATCTGATTCGGTTCGTCGCGCCGCCCGAGGAGGAGGTGGTTGGGATTTTGAAACTCCCATTGGACGCTGCCCTGGGTGCCGTAAAGCCCGATATACAGACTGCACTTCCATCCGGCGGCCACTTGCGAAATCGAGGCGTTGGCATGCACGCCGTCGGCAAAGCCGTGCTTCGCCCGTCCAAACTTCAACAGGACACTGCCGAAATCCTCGGTGTCCACCCGATAGGGAACCAAAGTGGCCGGATCCGCCTGGGCGAACGTTTGGACCTCACCCTTCGGCCGGTAGCGCGTCTTGTGGACGGTCTCGAGATGGGCCAGGACGCGCTCGACCCGCGCCCCGAGGATAAAGGACACGGCGTCCACCCAATGGGTTCCGATGTCACCGACGGCCCGCAGTTTTCCTCCCTCGCTGGCCCGTAACCGCCAATTGTAGTCGGTGTCCTTCAGCAGCCAGTCCTGAAAGAAGTGTCCCTGGACATGCATGATTCGGCCCAGGTCGCCCCGTTGAACCAAGGCGCGCATCTGCAGCACGGCGGGGAAGAACCGGCACATGTAGTTCACGGCAAACACCGGCGCGTCCTTTCGTTTCACCGCCGCCACCACTCGGGCCGTTTCCTTCGCCGTCATGCCCAACGGCTTCTCGCAGACGACATGTTTGCCCGCTTGGAGCGCCGCCAAGGCTTGCTGGACGTGAACCTTGTTGGGCGAAGTGATGTGGATCACGTCCACGTTGGGCGACCGGTACATCGCCGCGTAATCGTAGTCGCCATAAACCTCCGGAATCCCCCATTTCTCCGCCGTCGTCTGGGCCGACCGGGTGGAACCACAAATGGCGGTGACCTGGACGCCCAGCCGCTTGAGGGCCTCGATGTGAACCGGGCCGATGAAGCCGGTGCCAATGATACCGGCGCGTAAGTGATGGAGAGGCATGGAAAGCGGTAAGTCTTCGGTCCGGGTGAATCTCAGGCGGTGCGGCGGCGGAATGTTCCCTCTTTCCACTTCGACGTCCCGACTCCGTCAGTCTCCCAGGAGGCTTTTCAGAGCGGCGCGGGCGGCTTCGGCGCGGGACTCTTCACGGGTACCCGACCACACCCGTGGTTTGAAGTCGAAGTATTCGCAGAAGTTGGCCTGGGCTTTCTCGGCGACCGGTTCGGCGCGGCCATCGCGGCACTGATGGGCGGCGTGCAAATCATAGAACGTGCAGTTGAGGCAGACCCGGAGATCGGCGCGGCACTGGGGACAGGTCTCGCTGCGACCGGGAAGTTCGCGAAAAGTCCAGATCCACCCGCAGCGATGGCAGTGACGCGTCACGTGCAAGAGCCTAGCCACAGGCGTCGCGCGAAGTCCAGATGCCGCCGGGTTCGGTCTTCTTCCCGGCCGCCTTTCAGCCTGGGTGCCCATGGGAATTACCAGCGGTGGGAGGAGGTGGCCGCACGATCGAGGTGGGTGTAGCCGCCGTCCACGTAGAGGAATTGTCCCGTGACGTGGCTCGATCGGTCGGAGGCGAGCCAGAGGATGGCATCGGCGATTTCCTCCGGCCGAGTGAGGCGCGCTGCCAACGGCACCAACGCCGCCACGCTAGCCCGGGCCGCGGCCGGGTCCGGCTGAGCGGCGAACCACCGTTGGTACTGGTCGGAGTCGCACTCCGCCGGAACCACGCAGTTGACCCGGACTCCGTGCGAACCGAGGGCCAAAGCCCATTCCCTGGTGAGCGCGTTCAGCGCCCCCTTGGCCGCCGCATAGCCCGAGGTGTGGCCTTGTCCCGTGGCCGCCACTTTGGAACTGACGTTGACCACGCAGCCACGCGACGCGGCCAGATGGTGACGGGCCAGGTGGGTCAGAGTGTAGGCCGGGAGCAGGTTGCGGCGAAGGGAAGCGATGAAGTCGGCGGGCGGGGCATCGAGTCCGACACTGTCGTTCACTCCGGCGTTGTTCACCAACACGTCCAGGCGACCGAATCCTTCGCTGGCCCCTTCGACGGCCCGAGCGCAGGCCGCTTCGTCCGCGAGATCCCCGGCCACGACCCGGACCCCGGGAAGATCCCGGGCGAGGGATTCGGCCGCCGGGGCATCCCGGTCCGCGATGACCACGCGGGCGCCTTCGGCCACGAATCCGCGCACCGTGGCGGCGCCAATCCCCCGGGCCCCGCCGGAAACAAGCACGACCCGATCCTTCAACTGCAGGTCCATGAACGAAGGATTCCGGACCGGTGGATAAAGGGGAAGGGGCTCCTTATCCATTCTTTGGAGCTTTCGCCCCCCTTTCCCAGCGCGGTCCGGGTCAGGACCAATCCCAGATGCGCCCGCACTCCATCCTCGTTTCCACGCCTCACGCCTCACGGACCCAATGTGCTGATACCCGACGTTTGCCCCGCCATCTGACACAAGAGGTCCGACTGACCCAGGGACAGACTTAAACCTTCAATGACCCGCCCCGACCGTCCGATCTCGTTGATCCAGGTGGTGGATTCCCACACCGGCGGTGAGCCGACGCGGACGGTGATCGCTGGAGGACCTTCCCTCCCGGCTGGCTCAGTGGCCGCCCAACTCATTGAATTCAAGGAACGGCACGATCGGTTCCGCTCGGCGATCGTGAACGAGCCCCGAGGTTCGGATGTGTTGGTCGGAGCTTTGTTGGTTCCGCCAGCGGATCGGTCCTGCGTCACCGGAGTCATCTACTTCAACAACGTCGGGTTCCTGGGCATGTGTGGTCACGGAACCATGGGGGTCATGATCACCTTGGCGCATCTTGGTCGGATCGGGCCGGGCACTCACCGGTTGGAGACCGCGGTCGGGGTGATCGAGGCCACACTGCATCCCGATGGCCGGGTGTCGGTGACCAATGTTCCGAGCCATCGGACCGCCAAGGGAGTGGGGGTCTCGGTTTCCGGGCTGGGAGTGGTGCAAGGTGACATCGCCTGGGGTGGCAACTGGTTCTTCCTGGTGGAGGATCATCCCTTCGAGTTGGACCTTTCCCAGATTGATCATCTGACCGATGTAACCTGGCGTATTCGCCAGGCGGTCAATGCGGCCGGCTATCCCGAAGTGGATCACATCGAATTGACGGGGCCCGGGCGTTCCGGTGGTCATTCCCGCAATTTTGTCCTCTGCCCGGGCCGGGCCTATGACCGCTCGCCTTGCGGAACGGGTACCAGTGCCAAGCTGGCTTGTCTCGCGGCCGACGGGAAACTCGAGGCCGGCGAGGTGTGGGTGCAGGAGAGCATTCTCGGCTCGATGTTCGAAGGCCGGTACCAATGGCTGGATCGGGACAAGGGTTGGATCGTGCCCACCCTTACCGGAACCGCTCATGTCACGGCCGAGAGCTCGCTCCGTCTGGATGCGGCGGATCCGTTCTGCTGGGG
>CAYYSX010000231.1:0-9844 GCA_964474315.1 uncultured Verrucomicrobiota bacterium
GTCGAGTCCTACCTGGGCATTGATCTGGCAGAGTCCGCGATCGAGCGGGCGCGCGGCCCCCTGGCGATCTGGCCCGGACGGACCAAGCTGCTGCGTGGTAATCTCGCCGAAGCGTTGGATGGATTGCCCGCCGGATCAGCCAACACCGTGCTCGCCAGTTACTCGCTGCACCACTTTTCGACCGCCGACAAACTCGGTCTGATTGGCAAGATCGGGCGACTGCTCGCGCCTGGCGGTGCGTTTCTGTGGATCGACGTGGTCCGCCCCGAGAGCGAGTCGCGCGAGGTGTACCTCGACCGTCTCACCCGGGCCATGGCGCAGGACTGGGTCGGTCTCACGGAAGAGCAGCGGGTGCGTGGGATCGAACACGTGCGCGCCGCGGATTTTCCCGAAACCCGGTCCTGGCTGCTCGCCCACCTCGGGACGGCGGGTTTCCAATCCCCGGACACGCCGCTGTTCCAGGACGAGTTCTTCGAGGGCTGGGCTTTCACGAAGCTCTGAAGCCCTGATCACCACCGGTTTTCCTGCCCGAGCTTTACCTCCCGGCGAGCCTTCGGCAGCTTGGGGCCACGATGAATTCTCGTCCGGTTTGGCTCGGTTTGGGACTGATCACCCTCCTGGCCGGGTGCGCACAGCCGAAGACTTCCTGGGTCTCGACCACCCCGAAGCTGGAGATTTTGGATCAGCAAATCGCTGCCAACGCGGAGAACGCACAGGCCTATTCCAACCGGGGGTACACCCTCGCGTTGCTGGGACAGAAGGAGGAAGCGCACGCGGATTTGCAAAAGGCGGTGGCCCTTAAAGACAACGCACCGATGCGCAATCGCGTGGGCTGGGCTTATTTCAATCTGGGCGACTATGCTGACGCCGTTCGTGAGTTCGAAGCCGCCGCGAACACCAGCCACCACCAAGCGCACTATGATTACTACTCGCTGGTGCTGGGCTACTGGGGAATCGGCGACATGAAGCGTGCGCTGGAGAATTATCAGCTCGCCGTGGAACGCGATCCGCGTTTCGGCGAATATAAAACCCTCAATGAACGCACCAGCGAATGGACCCCGCTGGAGCGCCGCGCGATTCACGAAGTCTATGTGCTCTGGAGCAAGGCGTGGAGACCATGAGGGCGAAGTACCAACGCCCCTCCACGTACCAAGCCAACGCCGCGTTAACACCCTTCCGCTTCGGTCCTCTGTTCTCTGTCCTCTCTTCCCCCGCTCCACTACCTTGCCAAAAACGGAGATGCGCCCTCAGGCTCGGCCTGACAGCAGGACGCGTTGACTTCAATCGGGCTGTCCCCCACCACGGGTCGGGCCGTCATCCTCCAAGTTGCCAAAGAATTCTTCAAGGGCCTGGATGGCCTCATGTTCGTCCACTCCGGACGCCTCGATATCCAGCGCCGTCCCCAACCCCGCGCTGAGGAGAAGCACACTGAGCACACTGCGGGCATCGGCAAACTTGGATCCCACCTTCAATCCCACCCGGCTGGTGAAGCGTTGCGTCAACCGGACCAGTTCTGTGGCCGTCCGCAGGTGGAGTCCGGAAGGCCACCGGACAATGACTTTGCCTCGTCTCATGGTGTTTGAAGTTCGGGGACTTCGACTGCCCAGGGGCGGCGGCGTTCAGTTTGGAACGACATTGGGTGAGAGGGGGCCGGGGTTGAGCATGAGGCGTTCAACGGGCGGTCTTCGTCGTTTCTTATTTGCCCCTGAAAAAAAAGGCGAGCTTGGGGGTGACACACGGTTTTCACCGCCCAAGCCCGCCGTGAACCACCCCCACCCGGGGGCGGAATTGAGTCAACTCACGGCACCGGCACTACTTGGCCGCGAATCTCGCCGCCGGAGTAGGTACCCGGGGTGTGAATGTTGAAATAGGTCCGACCCTGGACAATCCCGTCCGCCGTCTCCTGGTCCACCGTGGCGCTTCCGACAAAGAGCCCGCTGGTCCCCAGGTCGCCGGCGGGGACCAGGCTGAACTTGACCCCGACCGCCTCTTCCGGCCCGCCCAATCCGTGCAGATGATACAGGTGCGGCGTGGTGGAAAGGTTCTCGTAGCTGACAATGTAGGTAGCCGTGAGTCCATCGAGGGCCAGCAAGCCAATTCCCGTACCCGGCTGGTCGTTCGGCGTGGGACGTTCGTTGGCTCCATTCAGATACGCTTGGAAGAATTGCACCGTCTTGGTCGTTCCGTCCACCACTCGGAAGAGCCCCAGCGGGGCCGCGAGCGGGATGGTAGTGGTGGTCTCCGTCGTGGACTGGAGATCGATCCATTCTGGGTCGGCCAGGTCGAGCTTGCCCTGCACCAGGTAGGGACCCGTGCCGCCCGCCCAGGTGAGCTGGAGGCCGTCGGGAGTGAGTTCGGCGGTCCCGATTTCCAGGTCGCCGGTCGCCGGTTCGCCGACAAACACCTCGATGTTGTCGATGGCCCACCACCAGTTGTTGCGCGTGTCGAAATAGCCGAAGGTAATTTTCAGGGATGTCGCGCCCTCCGGATTACCCAGCGGAAGGGTCACGGTTTCGTCGGTGGCGTCGGGATGCAGCAGGGCGCCACTGGATTCCCAGCGCAAGATCTCGACGGCCGGTCCGTTGTCGAAGCTCACCGTCACGTTGGCCTTCTGCGGATTTTCGGCACGCCAACTGGAGTCGAAGCGGAGCTGGAGCGTGTTGGCCGCCTGACCCGTGATGTCAATCGCCCGGGTGGTCAGGAAGGTGGCCATGTTGCCGTCGGCATGACCGACGTCGTCCCATTCATCGCTGTCGGCGATGGCCACGGTGCCCACGCCTTTGGTGAACTGCGTACGGTTCTGATCGCCCCCCGTGGCCGCCCACCATTCGCGGCTGGCGAAGCTCCAACCCGCCCATTCGGTGATGCCGTCCTGGTCCGTGCCCACGCCGGGGACTCCACTGTCGTCAATCACCCAACCTTCCGGCGCAGTCTTGGTCCAGACGGTGGTGCCCACGATGCCATCGTTGTTCAGCACCCCTTCATCCACGCTCGGCCCCAGGGTCAGCCCCTCGAAATCCTCGAAGAACAGCGGAGCCGGCTTGCCGGTCACCAGCACGTTATCAAAGGCCCACCACCAATTGTTGCGCGTATCAAAGTAGCCAAAGGTGACCATCATATTCTGCGCCCCCGTCGGATTGTTGATCGCTATGGCAACGGTCTCGCTGAATTCCGTTGGATGATAATTGGCGCTATTCGGGTCAGACTCGAAACGGAGTACCTCGACCGGCGTGCCGCCATCGAATGCCACCGTGACGTTGGCTTTCTGGGGATTCTCCGGATTCCAACTGGAATCAAACTTCAGAATGACCGAGCCGGGCTTCACCCCCGCGAGCGAAATGGCCTTGGTCTTCAGATAGGTGGCCATGTTGCCGTCGGCGTGGCTGACGTCGTCCCATTCGTCGCTGTCCGCCACCGCAATGGTACCTGAGCCTTTGGCAAAGGCGGAGCGGCTCTGATCGTCCGCCGTGTACCAGAATTGCTTGTTGGCAAAGCTCCAACCGGCCCATTCCGTGACGCCGTCCAGATCGGGATCGCCCACGCCAGGAACCCCGGTGTCATCGATCTCCCAGCCTTGCGGCGGGGTCTTGGTCCACGCCTCGGCCACTTCCTGGGGAGTGCCGGTGATGATGCCTTCATCGATGTTGGGGCCGAGGGGTAGTCCGTCGAAATTCTCTTCCAACAGCACCAAGGCTCCTTCGGTCGCGGGTAGAACCGTCAGCTTGACCGTCGTGCTAACCACTTCGCCTATCGCATTCTTGATCGTCACTGAATAGTAACCGCCGTCGGAGACCTGGGCGGACGCGAAGCTCAGCGTGGCAGCGGTGGCACCGGCCACCGACACCTTGCCGGTCCCGAACCCCTTGAACCATTGATAGTTCAATCCGTCTCCCGTCGCCTCCACGGTCAGCGAAGCCGGCTGGCCTTCGGTCACCTCGGCCGGCACGGGCTGCCCGCTGATCAATGGCGGGGCCGCCCCGGCGTTCACCACCACGTTGTCAATGGCCCACCACCAATCGTTGCCGCCGTCCACCAGTGCGAAAGTCAGCACCACCTTGGTCGCCCCGGCCGGGTTGTTCAATGGGAGCAGAACTTGCTCGTTGGGCGCGTGGTCGTGGTAGGTCGGACTCCCCGAAATCGAATCCCACTTCATGATCTGAACCGGTGAGCCGTCATCAAAGCGGGCGGTGATGATCGCCGTCTGATTGTTGATCGGCGTCACCCCATCGTTGTTGGCCGTCGGAAAACCGGTGGTCGAATCCGACGGACTGGTTTCATCCCGTGCTTCCGGCCGCCAGCTCGAGGCGAACTGAAGGAACACGGAGTTGGGCGCGAGACCGGTGAGGGAGATTTCCGGCGTGATCAGCAGCGAATGGAACAGGCTCTTGAGATGCGCCAGATCGTCCCATTCATCCGTGTCGGCGACGGCGATGGTATCCTGACCCAGCGCGAATTCGGATCGGCGCTGGTCTTCCGCGGCCACCCAGAAATCCTTGTTCGCAAAGGACCAACCCGCCCATTCGGTGCGACCGTCGAGGTCGGCATAGCCGTCGCCGTCTTCGTCGGGATTCTCTTCGCTGATGATGGTCGCGGGGAAATTGCTGTTATCGATCGTCCAGCCCGTGGGTGGGGTGTGGGTCCACCCTTCGGTAAAGGCCAGCGATGCGGCACCCGCCTCGTCCTTGGCCGGCTCCAGCGGCAGCCCTTCGAAATCTTCAAAGAAGACCGCCGCCGTGAAGGTGTGACTGAAGGTTTTGGCTCCGGCCAGACTGTCCGTGTACTCCACGCTCACCGTATGTTGCGTGCCCGGCAAGAAGGACGCAGCCGGCGTCGCCTGCACGGTGATCAATTCACCGTCGCGCGTGATCGTGGGCGAAGCGAGGATGGTGTCGTCCACCTTCAACACGATGGACGAGTCCTGAACAGTGGCGCTACCGGCGGCGATGATCACCCCCACCGGAGTGGTCCGACTGGCAAAGGCGCCGGCGGGAATCCATTTCTCCACCCCCGAGGGTACCGGGGGGAGAACCTCGGGAATGCCCGCGGCCGCCGGCCCTTCCAAGGCACGCATTTGCCCCTTGCTGAGGGCCGAATCGCGGAGCTGGATGCTGTTCACATACACATCGGCTGTTTCCCCGTCATCGTCGGTAAACAAGCCGGCCGTTCCTCCGGGACTGAGGGCGTAGCGCTGATCTTTGAGGTTGCTGACGTTCACGGTGCCTATCTCGGTGCCGTCGAGGTAGAACCGAATCTGGCCGTTGTCCGCCTCGTCATTGGTGTCCACCACCACCCCCAGGCGATACCAGGTGTTGGCCGCCAGAGAGCCGAAGGCCGCCGTCTTGGTGCCGAAGGCGTTGGCCGCGGTCACGAACAGCTCGGCGTCCGGATTGAACCCTCCTTCATCGGTTTCCAGGAGGCCGCGTACCGTTCCAGCCGAGGTGGCTGGAAAGAGCACGTCCATCACCAGGGTGTAGTCGTTGAGGAGAAACCCGTTGGCGTTGGCCGCAGCCGCGATGGGCATGGACAACCCGGCCGAGGCATCCGCCCCGGCAGGAACCTTGACGACCTGAGCCGCCGCGCCGCCGATGTCGGGAAGGCCCAGCGCAGTGGTGGTGCCGTACTGGAGTCCGGTCCCGGAAAAGTCCCGGGCGACGAGAGCCCCTCCGGTGCCGCTGAGGTCGCCGGAGTTGAAATCCCACTGCCCGACGGGGGACTGGGCCAGCAGAGGGATGCTTCCGAATAGCAGCGCCCCGGCAAAAAGCGCGCGCCCGGCCGGATGATTAGTTCTCATTGGTATCTTAATAGATGATATTGGAAAGTGGGGAGGAAAGGTTGAATCGATGAGGGAAAGAGGATGACCGAGGAAGGAATCACCGAGTCATTTGCGGGCGGCCCGTGCCTCCATGGCGGCTTGGGCTCGCTGATCGCCGGCCGCCGCCGCCCGCTGCAACTGCAGCAACGATGCCGCCATGGCATCGGCGGCCGCCTTGCGTTGTTCCGGGGTGATGTCGGGCCGCATCATGATGGCTTCAAACCCCTGATAGGCATTCGCCGGATCCGCTTGGAGATCTCCCGCGGCCGCCGTTGCGGTGTGTCGAACCTCTTCCGGCGCACCGGCAAAGGCCTGTTGAACCGAAGCGGGGACTTCCTCGGCCGGGGGCGGTTCACTGCCGGCGTGTT
Source organism: uncultured Verrucomicrobiota bacterium (assembly GCA_964474315.1). Classification (GTDB taxonomy): domain Bacteria; phylum Verrucomicrobiota; class Verrucomicrobiia; order Limisphaerales; family UBA9464; genus UBA9464. Next base: position 6,181 of record CAYYSX010000231.1, read on the forward strand.
CCACCCCATCCTGTCGGCAACCGGTCCACAAAAACACGCCGGCCACGACACCGGCCCATCCAGGAGAAAGATTCATGAGGGGAAAAATTTAGCGGGGTTGTTGCTGCGGAAAGTCACCGGTGTACCAGCGGTAATCCACCCCCTGTTTGGTATAGGGGATGGCGGAAGAATGCCCGTCCATCCACATGGTATTGCATTGCCGGTTGTGCCGGAACCACTCGAACTCGAACTTGTGCCCAGGATAATAACTGGCGTAACCGTATTTCCACTGGGTGAGACACTCCGACTGCCCCGGAAACAGGGCCAGTGAATCGTCAATGCATTCCATTTTTTGCTCGGCGGCATCCTGAGCGAACACGGTCGAGACCGGGTTGTTGAAGGTGGAGATTTTTCGCCGCCGCTGGACCACGGAAGCCGTGCCGGCCGCATTGGGTGGATTGACGACAAATTGACTGATCCCGTAGCTGGAGTCCCGCCACCAATCGCTCGGAAATCGCAGCCCGTCCTCCCGCCATTCGTCCACGATCTTGGCCGTCGGGCAACGGTACAGGCGTTTCGTCGCTTTGGTATAGGGCAGGTAAGCGATCCCCCAATAGGCATTGCCATGGTCGGGAGTCAGCAAGGTTTCGACGCGCGGATTCAAGGTCCACATCCCATGATTGGGAATATTGTATTCCGGCTGCGCCGGGGATCCGCCCAAGCGATGGTGGTAATACTCCGTGTTGTCCGAAGCATACATGGTCGTTCCCAGACCAATCTGGCGCAGATTGCTCAGGCATTGAGTTTGGTGTGCCTTGCTCTTGGCCTTCGACAGGGCCGGCAGGAGCATTCCCGCCAGAATCGCGATGATCGCGATGACCACCAGGAGCTCGATCAACGTGAAGCCCCTCGTCGAGTGCATGAGCGCCCGACGAACGATTGGACTCCGGCTACTCCGGTCGCGTCGCAACGCGCGGCGTGGTGGGATGGTCATTTCGTTCAAGCTGTTGGGATACGTCAGTTCCGGCGCTCCGAACAGCAACGTTTCTGTGAACGGCGCGTCACACGGGTGTTTAATGCTCCTCATCTCGCATGTCGCTATCAGAGACGCACCCCGCAGTGAATCCCCCAAGTAGGGCAAAGACGCCACCAAATCGCAGTTCATACCGAAGTTGGCCGGTCGAGGGGACGATCAGCGGCCATCTGGACCATCCACGGAGTCGGGTGACGAAGGGGGCGGGGTAGTTGATTTCCAGCCGGCTCGGGTCGTTAAAGGACGCTTCTCCGTTGCTGGACAGGTCCCGGCTGACCGGGACCTCGACTTGAGGGCTGCCGCGCCGCGGCGGCTCCGCGTTCCACGCACCGCGCAGGAACGCGGCCGTTGGCAATGCCCCGTCGACCGCCCGGCCAAGGTAGGTGGGTCGAGAGTTTCTTGACGTTGCTCGGAAAAGAGCCGCCCGGCGGGCTGGGACGAGTACCCACTCATCCCTATCTGCATCCCCCCGGCATCGGAAGTCGTGACGCGAAACATTGGGGAGGCTGACGCCTCTGCCTTCCGATGAGATGCGTTCAGGTCCCGCCAACGCGGCGGTTCAGAAGGGGTCGCGCGGCCGCGCGGTCCGGCCACGAAGCAGAGGAACCGAGACCGCCGGAGGCCAATCTGGTGGGGACTCATCTCCTACGGAGAGACACCCGGAACGTCACCTCACGGCAACTTTTTGTTGGCGGATACCAACCTTACATGCACCCTGGTGCATATATGATACTTAGATGGCTTCGCGTTCTGGTCGCCCTCCTCGCGCTGCCCGCGGGGCTGATCGCGACGGCGGCGACGCTCAAGGTCAACGGCTCCACCACCGTCAATCTTCCCGTGGCCGAGGCCGCCGAAATCCTGCGGAGAGAAAAGAGCATGGAGATCCAAATGGACACCCAAGGGGGAAGTGCCGGCGGCATTTCCCTGCTGGGTGACGGCCTGGTGCAGATCGGAATGATTTCCAAGCCGGTGAGTGATGAGGACCGGGCCAAGTACCCGAAGACCCGTTTCCGGGAAACTCATATTGGCGAAGATGCCGTGGCCATGATCGTGTCTCGTGATGTGTGGGAAGGCGGTGTGAACGCAGTCAGCAAAACACAGTTGCGGGACATCTATGAAGGCCGCCTCAAGAACTGGAAGGACGTGGGCGGCCCCGACCGGCGAATCGCTTTCTTCAACAAGGAGCCAGGGCGCGGGACTTGGGAAGTTTTTACCCACTGGATTTACGGCGATTCCAGGAAATCACCCCCGGTCAATTTTCCCGAAGTGGGCGGGAATGAGGAAACGCGTAACAAAGTCTCCTCCACCCGCGGGGCTCTGTCGCAACTCTCCGCCTCCTGGGTGGACGGAAAAACCGTATTCGCGCTCGCGATCAGCGAAGACGGCGGAGAGGCTGTTGCCCCGACGGCCGAAAATATTGCCCACCGAAAATATCCCTTGAGCCGGCCGCTCTTTCTCCTCACCGACGGGGAACCTCAAGGCGACGTCAAAACGTTGATCGACTTTGTCTTGAGCGAACGAGGCCAGGCCCTGGTGCGCAAACACGGCTATCTTTCCCTGGATCAGCTTAGAAAATAGTCGGGGTTGGACATGGCTGCCTCTCTCGAATTGATCCGGCGTCGCCGGGTCTCGGCGTGGAACTGGACGCGGATGGCCAGCTACGGCTTCTCCGCCCTGGCCATTGGTTTTCTGGTGTCGATGGTCCTGCTTTTCCTTGGGCAAAGCCTGCCCGTCTGGCGCCACACCGGCGTCGGATTTTTCACGGGCGAACAGTGGTTCTTCCGACAGCAACAATTCGGCGCCTTGTCGATGATCTACGGCGCGGTGGCCGTCTCGGTGATCGCTCTGGCGCTGGCAGTCCCTGTGGGGGTTGGCTCGGCTATTTTTGCCGCAGAGATACTTCCTCCGCGTTGGCGGCTGTTGGTCAAAGCCGTTGTCGAACTCCTGGCGGGCGTGCCTTCCGTCATTTACGGCCTGCTCGGAATCCTGTTTCTCCGTCCATGGATCTATCGTTGGTTGCAACCCTTCGATCCCCTGAGCGGCGACACGTTGCTCACCGCGGGAATGTTGTTGGCGGTGATGATCCTGCCGACCCTCATGACCTTGAGCGACGATGCGCTGGTCAGCGTGTCCGCTTCCCAGCGTCAAGCGGCGCGCGGCTTGGGCCTGACCCGGGCGGAAACGGTTCTCTCCGTGGTGTTGCCCCAGGCCGGGCGGGGAATCCTGGCCGCCGCAGTGCTGGCTCTGGGCCGGGCCCTCGGGGAAGGAATCGCCGTCTTTATGGTCGTTGGGCGACAGGACAATCAATGGCCGCAGAATCTTTTCTCCCTCCGTCCGTTCCTGGAAGCCGGGCAAACCCTGGCCAGCAAACTGGTCAGCGCGGAAACCAATATCGCTTACGGCGACCCGTTCCACTGGGCCGCCATCCTCGGTCTGGGATTGACGCTGTTGCTGCTGGCGGGAGGGCTGACACTAACCGCGGTCTGGCTGATGCGTTCCCCGAAGCCCCATGCGCCGCGCCCTTGACTATTGCTTTACTTTGGGCGCAGGACTCTGCGCCCTCGGCGCGATCGGCATCGTCGTGCTATTGATCCTGGCCTTGGTCTGGCGGGGCGGCTCCGCGCTTTCCTGGACGTTTCTGACCGATCAGGT
>CAYYSX010000232.1:0-9777 GCA_964474315.1 uncultured Verrucomicrobiota bacterium
ATCTCGGGCGCATTCGGCACGGGAAAGTCGGCGCTGCTCGATTTGATGCAGTACGTCCTGTTGGGCGAACACTGGCGGGCCAACCGCGCGGCCGCTGGCAATGCGCGGAGCCGCGATCTGGTGGGCTACTGCCTGGGCGACACCAACCAGAGCCGGGACGGCCAGCGCCATTTCCTGCGCACCAGCGGAGTCACGCTGGTGGCGCTCGAATTCACCCGCCCAATGGAACGGGGCCGGACGGAAGCCCGCCGCGAGACCTGGGGAATTCGTCTCGAGTTCTCCAGTCCCGATGCCGCGGCCCGGCAAACGTACTTCTGCGTGCCGGACCGCCTCGACTACGCGACGCTCGCCCCGGACGGAAAGCTGTTGTCCGACGATGTCTTCCGGACCTGGCTGCGGCGCGAATACGGCAACGAAAGCCTCTTCTCCCGCCAGCGCGATTACCTCGAGGAAATGGCGGCGCCGCGCCACCTCAACTTCGATCTGGCCGCCTTTCAGCGCACCTTTCCCAAGGCCATTGCCTTTGAGCCGGAAGAAAACGTCGCCCGCTTCATCCGGGAATTCATCCTGGAAGAAAGCCCCCTGGATGTTCGGGAAGTTCGCTCCGCCCTGCGCGCCTACGACGACACCCGGAAACGCCTGGAACAGCAGGAAGACGAGGCGGCTCATCTGCGCCAGATTCGGGATCAGCATGCGCTTTACGAACAGTCGCGACGGGAAGAAGCGGTGCTGCGTCACACCACTCACGCGCTCAAGCTCCTCCAGATCGAAGAACGCCGCATTCACCACGCCGGGGAACTGAAACGTCTCGAGGACTCCCACGCCGATGACCTCCAAGCCATCGTCCAGACCACGGCCGAACTCGGTGAACTCACGCGGTTACTCGACCAGGTTCGCTTCGACATCGAGAAAGATCCGGACGGCGGTAAGATCGCTCAACTCGAGTCGGAGAAACGCCAGCTCGAAGAAAAAGTCAGCCGGCTGCGGGACGCGCGGCAAACCATCCGGCGTCGGCTCGATGACCGGCACTATCGCTGGATCAACTGGCTCAAGCACGGAGCCGCCCTTCCTCTCGAAGGCCTGACCCAGGTGCTGACAGTCGAGGAGACCCTGTTGGCCCACCTCCGCTCCGGCACCGACGCCGAACGGCTCGACGCTCTGCCCAAACTGGCCGCCCGGTTCAATGAGCTTTGGCGCGAGATCGAACCGTTGGTTCGGCCCCTGGATCAGGAGATCAACGACGGTGACGCGCGGCTGCGTCAACTCGCCGCCGACCTGGAAAGTCTGGCCCAGGGCTGGACCCCGGGGGCGTTTCCCGTTTTCCGCGCCGTCCGCCAAAAACTCGGAGAACGGGTCGAGCAACTGGCCCGGCTGATCGAGGTCCGTCCCGAGGCGGAACGCTGGTGGCCGGCCTTGGAACGGTTTCTGGGACGGAACCGCTGGGTCCTGGTGGTCCAGGATCCGGCCGACTATCGCGAAGCCCTGGAGATCCTGCGTCGAACCCCGCCGGGCGCTGAACCCGAATCGCTGCTGAACCCCACCGAAGCGCGCCATCTCCCGCACCGCGTTCTTTCCGGCTCACTGTTCGAGAAAGTGGACGTCGCTCATCCGGTGGCCCGGAGTTACGTCGAACATCTGCTCGGCGACGTGCGGTGCGTGGAGACCGTGGAGGAATTGGAAACGTGTCCCGACGGCCGGGCCATCACTCCCGAAGGTTTGTTCAAGCAGGCACCGTTGCGGCGCCGATTGCGGGCCGCCGGCGCGGTGGAACTGACGCTGGGCCGGGAAGGGCTCGAACGCATGCGCGCAGCCAAGCTGAAGGAACAGACTGAGCTGCGCGGTCAGGTCGAGTCCGCGCGACGGCGACGGGGCGATGTTCATACCTGGCTCGATCAAGGACGGAAGGCGGAGCTGGCGGATGCCGCGCTGCCCGATCATTCGGCCGAACTCCCGCTGTTGCCCGGACTGGAAGCCGACCTGGGGCGCACGCGGGAAACCCTCAACCTGCTGCTGACCCCCGAACGCCAGCAGCGGTTGGAGCGGCTGCGAACGCTGGAAGCGGAGCGAAGTCAGCTCGATCGCAAGCTGGGCAGCCTGTCGCGCGCCAAGGAAGAATTCGGCTTCAAAGCTCAACCGTTGCGGGACGCCCTGGCCCAGGCCGAAGAAAAGGCGCGGGACGGCCGGTTGTCCGTGGAAACGAGCCGCGTGGATCTGAGCCGGCGCTTTCCCGGAATTCTCGACGCTGCATTGCTGACCGAGCGGGATCGTTTCCGTCGCGAGTTCCCTGGTTGGACCGAGTGTCTCGAAGCGGTTCACACCCGAGCCGAGCAGAGCGGACGCCAAGCCGATGCCGCGCGTCTCCAGCGCAATGCGGCCCGGGAACGGTTGGCCACGGCCCGTGATGACCAGGGAGCGTTGCGCCATCCGGCTTACCAGCATGAATTCCCGCTCGAGGACGAAGGGAACGAACCGTGGGATGCCCGCCTGAACCTCCTGGAAACCGTGGAGCTGGCCCGCTCTCGCGAACTGGCCGCCGACCGCCAGCGGGAATGGGAACGTCGTCTCGAGGAGAATGTCCTCAACGAACTCAACCGGCGTCTCACTGAAGCCCTGAACACCATTCGATTACTGGACCGCCATCTGAGCCAGCCGGTGGGGCGCTTTCGTTACCGCATCAGCCAGCGGCGCGACACCGCCGGCTTCAGCGGCGTCTGGCGTCTGCTGGCATCCGGCCTGGAACCCACCGATCCCCTGACGGCGGCCCTGCACGACGCCGAAGTGCGACAAGCCAGGCAAGAGCTGATGCGGGCGGTCGATTCCACCAGCGAGGCCGACGACCGCACGCGCCGGTTGCTCGATTACCGCTACTATCATCACTACGATCTGGAAATGGTTCCGGCGGACCAGCCGGATGCACCGCCCATTTCCCTGGGCCGTTCGGGTCGCAACCTGTCCGGAGGCGAGAACCAGGCCCCGTTCTTCATCTCCATGCTGGCTGCGTTCCGACGGGTGTACGACCGGGGCGACCGCAGTTCCACGCGTTCCCAGCAACTCGGGTTGGTGGTCATGGATGAAGCCTTCTCCAAACTCTCCGGCGACGGCATCGAGGACTGCCTGAACCTGGCCCGGATGTTTCAGTTGCAGTTGGTCATGGCCTTCCCGCCCGAACGCCTGGGGGTGATGGTGCCCCACGCCCAAACCGTGGTGATGTGCCAGAAGGAAGTGGAACGGGACACCCAAGGATACGTCACCCGCATCGATAACCTCCCGCTCCTGACCACGATGGCCGAGGCGATGGAAGCGTTGAGCTGATGGGTGGTTCTGGGGTGGCGAGGAAGGACCGCACCCTTCGGTGCTTCACCGTTACAGCTCCTGCCGTCCGAGTATTCCTGACCGCCTCGACTCCACCCGGTGAAGCAGCCTCAGGACTCCTGAGCCCGAGCCTTGGGATGAGGTGGAAATGGAATTGGGGTGCCCTGCTGGGAAGCCGGGAACCGGGTTGAGTGGGGCGTTGAAACCATCCTCCCTCCGCGGCGACACGGAGGGCCCTCACCCCGGCCCTCTCCCTCCCTTCGGCGTCGCTGCGTACGGCCGAAGGGGGGAGAGGGTGGCCCGGGTCGGTGGAAAGGATTTTGCAACGCCCGACGGCCGGCTTCTACTTGGTGGTCGTCTGGTGGAACCGGCTCAAGAGTCGTGAGCAAAAGGAAGACGATGAGCTACCCGTCTCCCTCTCCCGCGAAGTGATAACGGAGTGGGAGAGGGCCGGGGTGAGGGGGCGCCTCATTTTTCAGTGCCTCAGGGTCACCTCATTTCCACGAAGTCAAGGGTCCTGAGGCGGAATAGAAGCCCCAAGCCCCAAGCCCCCCGGTTTCCGCCTAAGCCGTCATGGAAGCGGAGAGGAGCGGAGCGTTTGGGGACAGAGCTCCGAGGCGCCGTCATCATGATAGACTGCGTCAGTCGGCTTCAGGACTTAAGTATGGAGCCCTTTCGATTCTGCTAATGTGAAGGATGGACAGTTCCCGCACGGAAAAATCCTCGGTGGGCGGGCCGCTGACGGGCACACCTACGAAAATCCGGTTACCAATGACCCAGGCGAATTCCGGATGCGGAACCTCATGCCGGCTACCGTCGGTCAGACAGATTTGAAACGGCTGAAAGGGCTGAGCTTCGAGCAGTTCCCTGAGGTTCCTGGCCGTCAACATGGCGCAAAAGTAGGCAATGGACATCGTCGATTCAATCCTGCCGCTGTCCTTAAATCTCTGGATAATGGATTATTCCGATAGCTCGTCGCGAGATTCGCCAGCGCGTTATCCCACTCGGAGGTCAAACTATTGAACAGTCACTTTATATTCCAGAGGACCGCAGCCTTGAGGGTGCTTCACTGCCCCAGCGTTCCTAACCGCCCCGACTTCACACCGTGAAGCGGGCTCAAGCCCACGGTCCTCGGTGCCAAGGATGCGCAGGGACAGACCCTCAATTGCCGTACGATTCGCCCTCTCTGGCGCCCTTGCAGGGCGCAAAACCCATCGTCGTCCCCAGCCCGGGGCATCGCCCAGAGACCTCAGCCCCGGGCTGAGGTCTCCAGGCCTTTCAGGCCAAACAGCACGAAGTGCCAGGTCATCAGTTGGCTGTGCTCCCTTACGCCTCACGCCCCACCCGCCGCGCCGCCCACCTGGAAACTTGGATCTTCTCGGCCATTCGGATTTCGGCCCTTGGTTTCCTTTTGAGCTTTGAGCTTTGAATTTTGAACTTTCACCCCCCCATCGCCTTGCCGGCTCTCTCTTTTTGTGTCCTTGGCGCTCTTTGTGGTTCATTCCACCCGTCGTTCGCATGAACCTCGCTCAACCTCCCGTGGCCGTCGCATTGTTCGCCCAATGGCGTCGGCTTCGGGGCGACCCTGGGGCAACCGCGCAACGCCCGTTCGCCCGCCCGTGGGAAGTCCTGCTGGACGAGGCGGGGTTAGTCTCGGCGGTGGAGCGCAACGAAGCCGAGCGCGATGCCCGGAACCTCGCTGCAGCCGGCTGGCTGGAACTTCGCACCGTCCGTTACAAACCTCACCTGCTTGATCGGGTGGTGATGCCGCGGGAACAAGAGGAACGCTGGTGTGCCGCGTTTGGGTTCACCCCGCCTTCCGACGCCGAAGCGGCGCGCCTTCGCACCCATCCATGGCATCTCGACCTCACCTTTGTCCGGGACGCGCGCATCCAAGTGCCCTTCGAGGAACTGGAGAAGCTCAACCGCTTCCTGACCACCGACCCGGCGGGCAAACCGCTGGTGCCGATCAAGGAACGCTCACTGGAGGTGTTCGGGGACGAGAAACGCCTGGACCTGCTCCGCGGCTCGACGCTGTTTCGCTCCGATCGGCTGGACCTGGAGCGACATCTGCGCTGCCAGATTGTTGGCGAACCCCTGGGTTGGAAGCGCGGTCCGCGGAACACCGGCCGGGTCTTGATCATCGAGAACGCCGCCACCTGGCATTCCTATTGCCGCTGGAACGAGGTCACCGGGGAATGGAGTGCCCTGGTTTATGGCCGCGGCCTCCAAACGGCTCAGAGCACCCGTTACCTGGGAGACATTCTGACCGAGGTTTCCGGCCCCCAGCAGTTCTTCTACTTCGGCGATCTGGATCCGCCCGGCTTGCAAATTCCGCAGCAAGCCTCGGCCTACGCCCAGGCGCTGGGACTGCCCCCGATTCATGCGCATCGGACCAGCTATCGCTGGCTTCTCGACCTGGGCTGGGACCGTTCTTCCCCCTGGGAAGGCACTGAGCCTGCCCGTCGCGAGGACTGCGACTGGCTCGGCGACCTGGCGGCTGAAGCCTGGACCCTGCTAGCCGCGGGCCGCCGGCTCGCCCAGGAACACATCGGCTGGGAATTTCTCCGCGAGCGGGGTGCCACCCGGCAGTGTCCGGCTGTCCTCTGCATCCTTGAGCGAGGCGTCTGAAGTCGCCTGAGGTGAACTGAGACGAAGCAGACGTGATGAAATAGAAAGCTCCCTCAGCGGTCGGAAATTCGTGCGCCCGAGCCGCCCGTTCTCGCCGTTTGTCAGATGACCAATCCCCGCCGCGATCCTACCCTGCTCCCGTGTTTCGTCCGTGCATCGATCTCCGCCAGGGGCGGGTGGTCCAGATTGTCGGAGGCACGTTGTCCGACTCCGGGACGGGCGTGCAGACGAACTTCGTTTCCGATCAACCACCGCGCTGGTTTGCCGAACGGTATCGTGACGACGACGTGCGCGGCGGTCACGTCATCGCCTTGGGACCCGGCAATGAGACCGCCGCCCGGGAAGCGCTCGCCGCCTGGCCGGGTGGACTCCAGTTTGGCGGCGGGGTGACGGCGGACAATGCAGCCGGCTGGCTGGAAGCCGGGGCGTCCCAAGTCATCGTGACCTCGTGGGTGTTTCGCGACGGCCGCCTCGACCAGGAACGACTCGAGGCTTTGGTGCATACCGTCGGACGCGACCGCCTCGTGCTCGACTTGAGCTGCCGGAAGCGCGGAGGTGATTACTACGTGGTCACCGACCGCTGGCAGAAGTTCACCGACCTGCGAGTCGATGCGCGAACCCTCGCCTTGCTGGCGGAACACTGCACCGAATTCCTGATCCATGCGGTGGATGTCGAGGGTCTGGGCCGGGGAATCGATGATGAACTGGTGGTGCGGCTGGCGGAAACGTCACCGCTTCCCACCACCTATGCCGGGGGGGCGAACTCCCTCGCCGACCTGGAGCGGGTCACTCGTCTCGGACGCGGCCGAATTCATCTTACCATCGGCAGTGCGCTGGATATTTTTGGCGGCACCGGTGTGCGGTATGCGGACTGCGTGGCATTCAATCGCCAGGTCGCCCTCACGGCTCCTTCGCCCACTCGGTCCAGCGGCGGTCCAGGGCGGTGGAATCCGGCGGACCGTCGGAAATGAGGATCCGGTAGCGGGCGCGATGTATTCCTCCGGCGGGAATCTCAAACTCACCGAGTTGCTGGGGGGCAAAGCAGAAGAACGGTTCGGTCGGGTTCAACCGCATCGGTTCCGGAGCACGGAAATTGTCGGGATGACTGAGGAGCGTCACCCCGGCCACGCCGGCCCCGACCGCGCCGCCCACCCAGCACCAGCGACCCCGCGTTTCGTTGCCGGTCACGCGGTTGGTGATGCCTTCGGAGGTCAGGAACCGGCAGTTGGCTGGCCCATCCCAGGCGTCCAAACCGCGAAAGCCCAGCCCGCCATAATGATACTTCGGCAATCGTAGCGACTGCCCGGTGACGTTGTGTTGCCGGATTTCCAAATCGACGACGTACGGTTCGGTCGGAGCCGTGGCCCGGACCCGGACCGTCCATTCCTCCTCGAGAACGGTCTCCGGTGATGCGGCAGTCAGGTCCACGAAACGGTGGCGGGCCCGGATCTCGCCGAACTCGGGAGTGATCCGGGTTCCCAGCCACTGCACGAATTCCACCCGCCCCTTCTGTTGGCCCATGTTCCAAAAATCAGGAGTGCGGCCGTCAAACTCCGTCTTGGTCCAAGCGGTCCAGAGGCCGTGGTGATGCAGGTGGTTGGTGGGGTAATCGCCCGAAACAGTGTGGCCCGCGGGCGTCACCAACGGGTGCAGGTATCCACCGCGCCGATACGCTTCGGGAACGTTGGCCGGAAGTTCACCCCGGCCACCGCGGTACACGATGACCGGCCGCCCGCGCAACGTCACCTCGATGGTCTCCGCCTGCGGTGTCAGGGTAATGGGCGACGGTTCTCCGATTCGGCCCGACCCATTCTGAGCCAGGCTGGGAGACGTTCCCAACCAGGAGAAGAGCCAAGTCAAGGCAGCCAGGGTGGAGCAGCGGAAGTTCACGGTTTTGCTGTGACCTACCCGAAGTGTTCCCGCAAGCCTGGACACCGGGGAAGCGTTCGCGGGGGCGCATCTTGAAATCGTCCTTAAAGCCGCGGACCGGAGCCCAAGAGCGGCCCATCGCCTTGCGTAAGCTCCAAAAGCCAAGTTCCAAGCTCCAAAAAAGCTCCAACGGCCAAGCGTCCAAGGCCTCCCGAGACCTCGCTTCCCGGGACGGTTCGAGCGGAACCCAGGTGTTTGGAGCTTGGAACTTGGCTTTTGGAGCTTTCCTGTCCCCGTCCTTAGCACGCTCCCGTTAAGAACAGTGTCAAGATGCGCCCGATGCCCCCTCGCGTCGGAATCATCGTGGACGGATTCCATCCTTCGTCGGTAAAGTCCGGTCCAGTCTGTCAACGCCACCACTCCGTTGGTCGGCCGCGACCCAAGCCTGTTTATGAGCAACGTGAGGATCTTGGTGGGCACCCGGAAGGGAGCATTCGTCCTGACCTCGGACGGAACGCGACAACGTTGGGAAATCTCTGGACCCCATTTTGCCGGTTGGGAGATCTACCACCTCAAAGCGTCACCCGCTGATCCCAGTCGCATTTACGCTTCCCAGACCAGCGGCTGGTTTGGGCAAGTGGTGCAGCGTTCGAACGACGGGGGCAAAACCTGGGAAGCCGTCGGCAACCAGTTTGCCTATGAGGGAGTGCCGGGGACCCATCAATGGTACGACGGCACCCAGCATCCGTGGGAGTTCAAGCGCGTGTGGCATTTCGAGCCGTCCCTGGACGACCCCGAGGTGGTGTACGCCGGAGTGGAAGACGCGGCCTTGTTCCGTTCCACCGATGGCGGACAAACCTGGAACGAACTGCCCGGGCTGCGTCAGCACGGCAAAGGCCACCTCTGGCAGCCGGGGGCCGGCGGGATGGGCTTGCATACCATCCTTCTCGATCCCAGTCGTCCGGGACGCATGTTCATTGCCATCTCCGCCGCGGGCGTATTCCGCTCGGACGACGCGGGCCAAACCTGGCGGCCCATGAGCCGCGGCTTGAAGTCCCCGTATGAATTGCCGGACCCAGAGGCCGAGGTCGGCCACTGTGTGCATCGCATCGCCCGGCATCGGTCGCGTCCGGACGTGCTGTTCATGCAGAAGCACTGGGATGTTCTGCGGAGCGACGATGCCGGCGAGTCCTGGCAGGAAGTCAGCGGCAATCTCCCCAGTGACTTTGGATTTCCGATCGCCGTCCACGCGCACGAGCCCGAAACCGTTTATGTCGTCCCGATCAAGAGCGATTCAGAACATTATCCTCCGGAGGGAAAGCTGCGGGTGTATCGCAGCCGAAGTGGTGGGAACGACTGGGAGCCGCTGACCGAGGGCCTGCCGCAACGGGATTGCTATGTAAACGTCCTTCGGGGCGCGCTGTCGGTCGATTCCCTCGAGCCGTGCGGAGTGTACTTCGGCACCACCGGTGGCCAGGTCTATGCGTCGCCGGATGGCGGTGATCATTGGACACCCATTGTGCGCGATCTTCCCGCCGTGCTGTCGGTCGAGGCCCAAACTCTGCCATGATCCGGGTGGTACTCCCCCTGCACCTGCGGACCCTGGCCCGCGTCGAGGGCGAAGTGGAGTTGATGGTGGAAGACCCGGTCACCGCCCGTTCGGTGCTGGACGCGTTGGAAGAGCGGTATCCGATGCTACGGGGAACGATTCGGGATCACGGAACGTTTCGCCGCCGGCCCTTCATTCGATTCTTCGCCTGTGAGCAGGACTGGTCGCATGAGCCCCCCGATACGCGGCTGCCCGATGACGTGGTGACGGGTCGGGAACCCTTCCTGGTGATCGGTGCGATGGCCGGCGGATAACGGTTCTCGGGGGGGCGATCAATCCCGGCGTGGACTGAGCTGGGTGGCAATGCCTTGCTACCCATGAACCGTCCCTTCCCACCTTGTAGAGTCGTCTGTCCC
>CAYYSX010000233.1:0-5645 GCA_964474315.1 uncultured Verrucomicrobiota bacterium
CCATTTTGGCGATGCGCAAAAACGTGATGAACGAACCGCGGTCAGTTCGGGTTTATGAGGTGAATCGAAAGGAAGGCACGCGCCTACTCTTGACCACGTTGGGCGTCAGCCGCGGAATGAACGCGGAGCCCGAATCAGCCGACTCGCGGACGGCCCCTACGCCTTTCCCGCCGGATCCGGAAGTGACGCCGGCCGACTCATCAGGAGCACCGCGGGTGGTGGCCGTATTTCCGGAGGAGGGCGCGCAGAGTGTGGAGCCGGTGACGGTATTACGAATCCGCTTCGATCAGCCGATGAGCCCGCTTTCGCTTAAACTGAACTGGCGGGCCGGCGGGTTCATCCAGTGTGGCGATTCGAGTTACGACGAAGCGCGATATGAGTTTGCCATTCCCGTGGAACTCGCGGAGGGAACGGCCCAGCAGATTGCGGTGAACGACGCGTTTCCGGGGGGCGCGCTCCGTCCGCGGGAGGGTTTTCACGAGCCCGGCGGCCGCTCCGCGGCGTTCCACGTCTGGGCGTTTCGCACGGCGGGCACCGGTCCGAGCAAGACGGCGCGCGTCGTCAAACCGCACTCCATCACGCCGGCGCCCGGAAGTCGCGTTCCGCTGCTCACATGGGTGGAGATTCAGTTCAACGAGCCAATGGCTCCTCCGGAAAAGGTGGTTCCCTACGTATCCGGCGAGGATCCGGTGAAGATCCAACTGCAGGGACCTTCTTTAGTATCGTTTGTCGAATGCGATCCTCAACATGAACGCTTCAAAGTGCCATTGGTGTTCAAACCAGGAGGTCGAGCTCGGTTTACGATCCAAGGCTTTAAGACGGCCGCCGGTGAACCGGTGGCCCCGATCGAACTCGAGTACGAGCCGGGCTCGGAAGAACGAGCCGAGTCGGACCTGACTCGAAGCGGCCAGGAAGCGGAAGATCCGCGTCTGGTGGAATTGCTTCGAACCCTGGATGAGAAACGGCGCGAGTTGACCTCGGTGTCGGAACGGGTCCAAAATATCACTCTACGGCGCGGGCGGGGCGTATTTGTTTCGTTGGGGTGCCAGGAGGCCCAATTTATTCGGCAGCCGCCGGATCGTTACTATGCGGATATTTCTGGCATCATGGGTACCTACAACTTCCGGGTGGGTTCGGATGGGAGCAACTGGTGGTGGCATTACCAGACCGCGAAAACCAACCGACTCATCGTTTGCCCGATCTCTGAGATGCAGGAAGTGGAGGTGTCCTTCGGTAATCCATTGGGAGTGGCGACCCGCTCGGCGGAAAATCCTCCGGCACGCCAGGGTTTGCGGCTCGGAGCGATGGGTGCGGGAGGCAACTATGTGATTTCGAAATGGCAGGTCGAGCGGGTTGATAGCTTCGTTCACGCGAGCCGCACCGAATGGTGGATCGACCCTGCGAGCTATCGGCCCACGGAAGTGCGGCAATACCTGGACGGATCCATGGTCCGAAGCCGATACCTGTATAACTCCGTGGATCGGCCCATTCCACCCGAAGCGTTCCGCCCACCCGACATGGCAACGACGCCGATGGGTGAACTGGGCGAAGGTTACACAAACCGCTATGTCCAAATCATGGACGGCAGCAATGGTCGGATGAGCGTACGTTGGGGAAAGCGAGGCCCCAAAGGCAGCTCGAGCAGCGGATTGAATTGAGCGGTCGCGTCAAATTTACTATTTACCAGCCGGTGCTGAGTTATAGCGGCCGTGAAGAACAACGACACCACCTAGAGAGGACCAACGGAAACCTATGTTTACGCCCACAACTTATCAAAACTTCGTTGCGGAAAGGCCCGTGGCGCAGGAGCGGCTCTTCCTGCAGTACATGGGGCCTCGAGACGATTTCGACATTGTCATCGTCGGCTCTGGGGTTGGTGGCGGGGTGCTCGCCGACGAACTGGCCGAGCGGGCGGGCGGGTATAAGCGTATCCTCGTCCTGGAGGCCGGATCGTTCCTCTACCCAACCCACGTGTACAACTTGTGTCGCTTCCCGAACTACAAACTCGCGAAACACTACGGCTGCGACACCTTCTGGCAGGCGGGCAACCCCGGTTCCAAGAATTATATCGGGGAGACGCCGCAACTCTGCTTCGGCGGGCGGTCCATCTTCTGGTCGGGGTTGATCCCGACCCCGCAGGGGTGGGAGCTCGACTTCTTTCCGCCCCGGGTCCGGCAAGACCTGGTCGGCGGATTGCTCAACCGGGCCGGGGAGGCGATGAACGAGTCGCGGTCGATGGGGGTGGCCGCCCAGGCTCTGGTCGCCCGGCTCCGGCAGTCGCCGCTGGCCGCCGACTTCTCCATCCAGGAGACTCCCCGGGCCCTGCATCAGCCCTACCTCGAGACCGACGGCACCCCCAAGGACCAGTTCTTCACCGAGCCGACGGGGGTGTTCAACACGGCCGAACTGCTGGTCAATCAGCTCGGCCTGACTCCGGGCGTGAACCACGGGGACGGGCCGGGATTGCACGTCCTCCTGAACCACTACGTCGAGGACGTGCAGAACCACACGTCCCACCGCGCCGTCGTCGCCCGGAATACGCTCAGCGGGCAGTCCCGGACGTTCCGGGCGGGGGCCGTGGTGCTGGCCGCCGGGTCAATCGAGAGCCCGAAACTCCTCCGCCGGTCCAGCCTGTACCCGTGGCTGCCCGATTCCGTGAAGGGGTTGGTCGGCCGCGGCCTTGCCGATCACCCCACGTCCAACGAGATCACCACGTTCGTCACCGGCATCGGGAATGTCGGATTGGGAAGGACCGACCACGCCAAAATCATCTTCTACTCCCGCGGGCTGCGTGACGGCGGCCAGGTCCGCTACCCGTTCAACGTTGAGATGAACCTCAACCACGAGTACTGGCACCTGCGGGAAAACGACCCCGGGGAGCAGGGGCCGGGGATTCCGTCCGGGGCGGCCCGGGTGGACATCAAGTTCAGCTTCGGGAACTGCCTGGACGAGAACAACGAGGTGAAGCCGGCTCCGCCCTACGGGTACGTGCCGGAGGTGGCGTTCCGCAACCAGAGCTGGGCCGATTACCTCGCGGACTCCCGGTTCCCGGCCCTGGCTGGGTGGCAGAAGGACCCGCCCGGCATCTGGGGGGTGCTCAACCACGTCACCCACCAGATCTTTTCGCAGTTCCACCTGAACGGCGTCCCCGCCCGCCCGGTGAAAGTGGACGGCGAAGAGGTCTGGTACGGGCAGAAGGGCAAGGGGTTCGGCTGGGGGACGGTGCATCACGCGGCCGGCAGCCTCCGGATGCCACACCGGTCGAGCCTCGATGCCCCGTTCGCCGCCGGCTCCGTCGTTGACGAGGACCTCCAGGTGGTCGGTAGCGGCCGGCTGTTCGTGTGCGACATGTCGGTCATGCCGCTCAGCACTGCCGCGAACCCGGTTCGCACCCTCGTCGCCCTGGCCCTCCGGCTGTCCCAGCATTTGAGTTAGCCCGAAAATTCCCATCAATCGGAGGCTCGCAACGCGCAGCGTTCCGCGGTTTGCTTCCATCGCCCCATGAACTTCCTCTGCCGCGCGCTGCTCGCCGCCGCGTTTCTGGTGGCCGCGTCCGCCGCCGAACGCCCGCCGAACATCGTCCTCATTTTCACCGACGACCAGGGCTACGCCGACGTCGGCGTCTTCGGTGCGAAGGGCTTCACCACGCCGAACCTCGATCGCCTCGCGCGCGAAGGCCGCCGCTTCACCGACTGGCACGCCGCGCAAGCGGTCTGCTCCGCTTCGCGCGCCGGGTTGCTCACCGGCTGCTATCCGAACCGCATTGGCTTACACGGCGCACTCGGGCCGGGCTCGAAGGTCGGCATCAGCGACCGCGAAACCACCATCGCCGGGATGCTGAAGTCGCTGGGCTACGCGACCGCGATTTTTGGGAAATGGCACCTGGGCGACCGGCCGCAGTTTCTTCCGACGCGGCACGGCTTCGACGAATATTTTGGCATCCCCTACTCGAACGACATGTGGCCGCGCCATCCCGAGGCGCCGCCGGGCCAGTATCCGCCGCTGCCGCTTTTCGACGGCGAGCAGCCGGTGAAAGTCGGCCTCACCGGCGAAGATCAGGAGCAGCTCACCACGCAATATGCCGAGCGCGCCGTGGCCTTCATCGAGCGCCACCAGGCGCGCCCGTTTTTCCTCTACGTGGCGCCAAACATGCCGCACGTGCCGCTCTACGTGAGCGCGAAGTTCAAGGGCCAATCGCCGCTCGGCCTCTATGGCGACGTCATGATGGAGATTGACTGGGCGGTAGGCGAAATCCTCGCCGCCTTGAAAAAACACGGCCTCGACGAGCAGACGCTCGTCATTTTCACCTCAGACAACGGCCCCTGGCTCAGCTACGGCAACCACGCCGGAAACGCCGGCCCGTTGCGCGAGGGCAAAGGCACGAGCTTCGACGGCGGCCACCGCGAGCCGTTCATCGCGCGCTGGCCGGGAAAAATCCCCGCCGGCACCGAGTGCCACGAACCCGCGATGACCATTGACCTGTTGCCAACTCTCGCGCGTGTCACCGGCGCGAAGCTCCCCGCGCAGCGCATTGACGGCCTCGACATCTGGCCGCTCTTCACGGGCGAACCCGGCGCGAAAAATCCGCACGAGGCCTACTACTTCTACTACGGCGTGAACGAGCTGCAGGCCGTCCGCAGCGGCGACTGGAAGCTGCACCTGCCGCACACCGCGCGCACGATGCTCGGACAGGCGCCGGGCCGCGACGGCATCCCCGGGAAATACCGTCCGCTTCCCGTCGGGCTCGAGCTCTACAACCTCCGCGAGGACATCGGTGAAACCAAGGACGTCGCCGCGCTGCATCCCGAGGTCGTCGAGCGTCTGCAACGGCTCGCCGAAGCCGCGCGCGAAGAACTCGGTGACCAACTCACCAACCGGACCGGCCGCGGAAATCGCGAACCCGGCCGCGCGGAGCCATAGGCGCTGCCGCGAAATCGTCACCCGCGTCGAACTGCCGCTCGAAGAGGTGAAACAGACCAACAAATTCGCTGTGCGGTTTTAGCGCCGAGTGGATTTCCTTGGTTGAGATGCAACGAGATGATCTGAACGCGGGACGGCTCAAGGAATTCGTCGAGACCGGATCGGAAGCGGCGTTCGCGCAAATTGTCCGCGAGCACATCCATCTCGTGTATTCGGCGGCCTTGCGCCGTTGCGGCGAGCGGAATGATCTCGCGGCGGACATTTGCCAAACGGTGTTTATTGATCTCGCCCGCAAGGCACGCCGGATTGCCGAGACCGCCGTCCTGGCTGGTTGGCTCTACCAACACGCGAACTTTATCGCTTCCAACAAACTGCGTGAAGAAATACGCCGCAAAGCACGGGAAACCCGCGCCGCGGAGAACTCAGCCTTCATGGACCATACTGACTGGTCGAGGATTGCTCCTTTGCTGGACGAATCACTCATGGAACTGGCCCCGCCGGATCGCGACTCGATCGTCTTGCGTTACCTGGAGGAAAAGGCATGGGCAGAAGTCGGTGACCGACTGGGCCTGACCGAGAACGCCGCCCGGATGCGAGTGGATCGCGCCTTGGACAAACTGCGCGACCGACTTGCGAGTCGTGGAATCCATTCAACAACCGCAGCTCTTTCTGTCGCCATGGCCGGGCCCGCCATTGTTGCGGCCCCGGCAGCATTGACCGAAGCC
>CAYYSX010000233.1:5745-9729 GCA_964474315.1 uncultured Verrucomicrobiota bacterium
CGCCTTCCGCGGAACTGCTGAGGTTGCGCGGGGAAGTGGCCCGCCTCCGGTCGCCAGGCGTCGCCGTCACCACGCCGGCGGCGCCCGTATCGTCTCCTTTGCCGCCTTCTCGTGAGGACCGAGCCGGCGAACCCATGACGGCCGGAGGAGATTTTGTTCCGCTGGAACAATTGGGCAACGCAGGAGCCGCCACGCCCGAGGCATCGGCAACCACTCTCATCTGGGCGTTCCTCTCAAAAAACCCCGACCTCTTCCGATCACTCCGCGAACCCCTCTCCGAGGAATTGAACAACTACCTGGCCGCAACGGACCCCCGCCTGCTGGACGAAGTGGTCGCACTGGAGCGAAGCGCCAGCATGCTGAGTGGTGTCACGGCCGCCCGCATCCAAAGCCTCAATCCGTCGGCCAGCAATCCAGACGCCGTCCTGGTTGAAATTGAATTCCAGCACTACACCGGCGGCGTTTCCCGCCTCTCATCGACTTTGAGGCCGACCGATGGCATCTGGCGCGTGATGAGCCCCGATGTCCCGGAAGACCATGGCAAGCCGCCGATTTGAGGAGAGGGCAGGAGGTAGCAGGGATCGATCGGGCGACTGGGGCGTTGCGAGCACGAAAGCTCAGCACGAAAGCTCAAAGCTCAAGATGGCCCCCGGAGGGACAGGCCCTCGCTAGGCGCGGGCGCAGCGGACCGAGCCCAAAGAGCAGTCCATTCCCTCCGCAAGCTCCCCAAAGCCCCCAGGGCCAAGGTCCAAGTGCCCAAGCCCCCCAAGACCTCATTCCCCACTCCCAGGGACGGTGTGAGCGGAACCCGGGTGTTGGGATCAACACCTCTCCGCCATACGACGCAGGTAGTCCCAAGAATAGATGCCCGTGCCATGGCCATCTCCCCACCGGAGGGCAAGGCGAGGGCAAGGGACAGGACACTTGTCGAAGTTCGACCAATAGCAGCCCTGTCCCCAGTGCCCGGTTACTAAATTTATTCAAAGGTCCCGGCAGGGACAGGGCATCCTTGGCACTCGCGATGGGACCTCTGGAAGACGGCAGATCCAGAGAAA
Organism: uncultured Verrucomicrobiota bacterium; assembly: GCA_964474315.1. Lineage (GTDB taxonomy): Bacteria > Verrucomicrobiota > Verrucomicrobiia > Limisphaerales > UBA9464 > UBA9464. The sequence continues at coordinate 6,801 of CAYYSX010000233.1, forward strand.
CGGACACGATGCGACGACGAGGACGTCGTCGCTCCCGGTCAAATGAGACCGGCTGTAAATGGCTTTCGGGTCCTTGTTCACCCGATCGAGTGACGGTATGCGTTATGGCATGGCGACCATGACACACCGAACGACCTTCGCACTCGACGAGGGGACCGCGCAGCGCATCAAGACCCTGGCGAAGCTGTGGAAGGTTTCGCAGGCCGAGGTGGTGCGGCGCGCCGTTTCGCTGGCGGAGAAACCGACGGCCAAGCCCGATCCCGTGGCGCTCCTGCAGCAGCTTCACAACGCGGGTGACGGCCTTCCGGTCAAGGTGGCCAAGGCGTATCTGGCCGAGATACGAGAAGACCGGAAAAAATGGCGAGGATCATGATCTGCCTCGACATTAACTATCTGATTCTTGGCCTCGTTCCCGGCAGCCAGGAGAGCCGGTATCTGATCGCATGGTCACAAGCGGGCGAGGCGCTCATCACCCCCATGTCTGCGTGGTATGAGTTCATCTGCGGTCCCGTCACCGCGCCCCAGATCGCCGCCCTCCGCGCGTTTCTCCACGATCTCGTTCCCTTTGACGAACAGCGGTTGCCTGACCACAAGGGACGAAGCAGGGACAGGACAGTTATAGGACAACGAGAAACTCGGACTCACCCGCTGCGCCATCGCTACGTTTATTCAGCGGTCTGGAATGACCGATGTGACCGCTTCCGCCGTCAGGCCCGGCGGCGGGACACGCTCCTCCAGGCCAGCAGCGCCAACACGCCTCCCAACAGACCGCCGGCATGGGCCTCGGGGACAATCACCAGGACCTGCCCTTCTCCGGCCGATACTCCGAGATTGGAAACGTAGATCGCGTCATCAGGCCCAATCAGAAGACCTCCGGGAAAGAAGAGCGGATCATCGATGATCGTCGTCCGCGCGCCGGTGGCGGAGTCGATGCGGATCAACTTGCCGGGGCCGGGTCCCGACGACGAAGCCAGGCCGTTGCTCGTCAACTGAAGGACCAGCAGGTCCCCATCGGAAGCGAAGGCCAGATCAATGATGTTGGTGAAATCAATCTCGGCGACCGTTGAATCGCCCGTGGTCGGATCGATCTGCAATACCGCCGCCAGATCCGGCGGAAACGGAAAGCCGGTCAGATTGCCGACGTAGTACAAACCATCGGGACCGAGGGCCACCGTGGTGGGAACCGCCTGGAAGAACGGCGGTCCAAACGGGAAGAGCGGATTCGGCTGCGACGGAAACACGGAAAGGGTCGAGATGTCGCCGGCCGGAGTTATGTCAAACAGCGCGTTGGCACCCGCGTCGGCCACGGCGAATCCGGTCGCCGTGATCAGCAGTCCGTAGGGATTCGTGTCGGGAAAGCCCTGATCGGGATTGTTGTTGGCTTCGAAGGTCCCGATGTCCGCGATGTTCTGCGGCGCCCCGCCCAAGGTCAGCTTGACCAGATGAGCGAAGCTGGCGCTGTCGCCGGCGAGGAGGGCTCGACTGGCCGGGTCCGCCCCCAGTCCGATCACGCCGAAAAGTTCCGTTCCCCGAAACCCGAGGTCGTGCAGACCGGTGGCCCCTCCGCCGGGGGTGGGACCCGCTTGCGGGGCCAGCGAGGGCAGGCCGGATATCACCCGTTCCTGGGTGCCATTCAGATAACGGGACACGGCGCCGGACGCGCCGTATTGCACGGTGGCACCGTCGCCACTGACGATCGCGGTGCCATCGCCGCCCCGGCCCGCTTCGGCGACGTAAAGTCCTCCGTCCGGTCCCCAGGCCAGTCCGCGGGGGTTGTCCAATCCGCTCATGATGACGTTGAACGGGGTCGCGGCATGCGCGACCTGGCTGCTCAGTCCGAGCAGGGCGATGGAAATGCAGAGGGTCTTCATCAGATAAATTGGATGACTAGTGGATGGGTTGACGCTAGTTCGATTGAACGGTGAATTGGCAGCATTGGCCGGTGGACTCATCACCGCAAGGAAGATCGCCCTGAAAGGCGGGAACGCGGGAACGGTAGAGTAGGCGGATGAACTGGGGGAAGAAGCTGAAGCCCGTAGTTGTCATCGCTTCGTCCAGGTCACCCGCCCCTCATCAAACCGGACGAACGGATTTCCCGTATCCGGCTTTCCGAGCCGCGTCCTCGCCCAGCATTCAGTTCACCTCCTCAGGAACCTCGCCACGCCACTCCGTTCGGGCAGCGACCACAGGCCATACTGCTCCTGGAGTCGGCCAGTGGGGTAGTCGCTCCCTACGGGCTATTGGCGTTGCCGCAGCGGGTGGGTCAGCTCCTCCAGCAATTGACCCAGCGCTACGCCAAAAAGCCGTGTCCGATCCGTCCGGGTCGGCGCTTCCCACGGAACTTGCGCCCCCCCCAGGCCGACTTCTCCTTCCCCTACAAAGCCTTCGCTTGACCCACAGGCCCCAGCGCTAACTTAATGACATTGAAGATCTTGCACCAGAATGCTTCTGCCGCTGGGTGCGCCTTCCACTGGGAAAACAACCGACCGACTTGTCGGCGGAAGAGTTCAACACACGCCTGCGGGCGTGATCTAGTACGGCAACCCATTTGGGGTCGCCTCTTTTGCGACCAAATAACGCAGGTGGCCGAAATCCTTCGGTGTAACCTGCGGCAAATAAAGACGCTTATACAGAATCACGCTTTGATGAGAAAAATCTTTACTCTTCATTTTGTTCCTATAAATAGGTCGCCGGGTTTCAGATGTAGTCAGGAGCCAACTGGAGTGGCGCTGAATCATACTACCCAGACAAATGAATAGGCGACAATTTGGTGCTGGCAAGTGAACAATCAATTTGGTGCGAGTCGTGCATGCAACACGACGGTAGAAATTTAGATAGACTAAGTCAAGAACGACTGCGGATACTTGCGTGTAAAAGAATCTCTACTGGAGAGTCGGTGACCAAGGTGATGAAATCATGCGGATACAGT
>CAYYSX010000234.1:0-9713 GCA_964474315.1 uncultured Verrucomicrobiota bacterium
TCCACCGGCAGGCTGAAAGACCTGCGCCACAGCAGACAGAAATGTCTGCGCTACCGCCGTAGCGCAGGCCTCCCGGCCTGCTGTGCCGCAGGTTTTTAACCTGCCTGCACGGCCGGCGATTCCGACCCAAAACTGAGAAGCCCCCGCCTTCCGGAGGTCAACTTGCGCCTCGCGGGAAACGGGAAAATGCGTATCCTTGCCCTCTCGCGCATGACCGCCCGCCTTTTCTCTGACTTGGGACTCTCCCCCGAATTGCTCAAAGCCATCGCCCGGCTCGGCTTTGAACAAGCCTCGCCGATTCAGGCCGAGGCCATCCCCGTATTGCTCCAAGGAAGCGATGTGGTGGGGCAGTCGCAGACGGGTTCGGGAAAAACCGCGGCGTTCGCCATCCCCGCCCTGGAGCGACTCGATCCGCAAGTTCGCGGCGTTCAAGCCCTGATTCTGTGCCCGACGCGCGAGCTGGCCATCCAGGTGAGCGAGGAGATTCACAAACTGGCGTTCTTCCTGAAGGGCGTTCGCGCTCTCCCGATCTACGGCGGGCAAAGCTACGAACGCCAGTTCGCTGGACTGCGCGCCGGCGTCCAGGTGGTCATTGGCACTCCCGGACGCCTCATGGACCATCTCAATCGGGGGACGCTTCGGCTCGATCAGGTCCGCACGGTCATTCTCGACGAAGCGGACGAGATGCTCGACATGGGGTTCCGGGATGACATCGAGTTCATCCTCCAGCGGGTGCCCTCCGAGCGGCAGACGGTGCTGTTCTCCGCCACCATTCCGCGCCCGATCGAGGAACTGATCCGCCGCTACACGCGGGATCCCCGGCGCATCCAGATCGAGGCGAAGGCGCTGACCGTACCGACGGTGGAGCAGGTGTTCTTCGAGGTGGACCGGCGGTGGAAGCTGGAGGCGCTGACCCGCTTGATCGAGCTGCATGACGTGAAGCTTGCCATCATCTTCTGCAACACCCAGCGCATGGTGGATGAACTCACCGAGCATCTGAACGCCGCCGGCTATTCGGCCGACGCCATCCATGGCGGAATGGGTCAGTCGGCTCGGGACCGCGTGATGGGCCGGTTCCGCAAAGGGGGACTGGAATTTCTCGTCGCTACCGATGTCGCCGCCCGGGGTATCGACGTGGAAGCGATCGAAGTGGTCTTCAATTATGACCTTCCCTATGACGCGGAAGACTACGTGCATCGCGTTGGCCGCACCGGTCGGGCCGGACGCAGCGGTCTGGCCATCTCCTTCGTTTCCGGTCGCGAGGTGTTTCTCATCCAGCAGATCGAGCGGTTCACGCGCCAACGGATGCGCCGTGGCCAGATACCCTCTCATGGCGAGATCGAGGAAGTCCGGCTGAACCAATTGGTTCAGCGCGTCCGGCAGACCCTGACGGAAGGCAACCACCGGCACTACGACCACCTCATCGAAGCGTTGTTGGAGGAAGGAATCGATTCGCTCGACCTGCTGAATGCCCTGTTCCACCAGCTCGCCCGTGGTGCGGAGGAAGCCCCCACCGGTGGGAAGAGCCGCGCGTCCGCCGCGCGAAAGGGATCCGGTATTCCGGCGCCTACGCTCCCGCCACCTGGACCTTTGGCCAGAGACCCGCATCCCGAACCGCGTGAGCCCGGGCGGATGACCAAGGATTCCCGGTTCCCGGAGCGGATGGGCGGACGGACGGCGAGTGGGCCGCGCGCGGACGGTCCTCCGGCCCCGAGGCCCACTCGAAGCGAGCCCCAGCGCGAATTCGTCCCAGCCAGCGGCTCCGGCCAGCCGCGCGTGACCCCCAACCGGCAGCGACGCGAATCCGCAGCGCCCGGCGAGACCACCCGGCTCTGGTTAGGGGTAGGCCTGACGCACGGGTTGCAGGAAGTCGATGTGCGGACCTGCATCCAAGGCGAAACGGGGTTGCCCGCGGAGGTGGTGAAAGCGGTGGACCTCCGGGAGCGCCACACCTTCGTGGACGTGGCTACTCCCCAAGCGGCCGCGATCGTTTCCCGCCTCAAGCGCGCTCAGCTCGGCGGCATTCGCATCAAAGCCAAGCTGGCCTGAAGCGCGGCTCAATCAAAGACTTCGACGGACAACCCGGTTCGTTCCCGAATGGTCCCGGCGATTTTTTCCAGTTCTTCCTGAGTCAAGCGAGTTGCCCACGGCTCCGGGGTCGGGCGGGCGATGGTGTAGGCGTGGACCGCTCGAATCTGGCCGCCCGCGGCCACCATGTCCCGCAGCCGCTCGCAATACGCCTCCAGTTCAGCCGCGGGCATCGGCTGACCGTGGGTGCGTAGGAACAGGCTCTGAATCACTACTGGGCGTACCCGGGCCGTTTCGGTGATGTTGCGGAGAATGCGTTCGAATCGAATGAAGGACCGGTTCACCAAGCGATAGTAGTCCTCGGTGCCGGCATCCAACTTGCACCAGAACTCGCCGTTGTTGGCGTCCATGAGGGCCAGCCCGGCCCGCACGTCCGCCTTGTCCAATCCCGCCGAATCCGTGATCAGGACCAACTTCGTGTCGGTCAGTCCAAACTCCTGCTTCACCTCGACTGCGACTCGGACGCAGGCGGAGAAGTTGGGGATCATGGTGGGTTCTCCGTCCCCGCTGAAGGCCAGGTCGCGTACCACCCGGGTCAGTTCGGGCACTTCGTTGAACTTCGGGAGCAGGCCCAGTCCGCCATCCTGGGCGAAGTGGATCAGCCAGCGCAGCTCCTCCCGCAGCTCTACCGGGTCCACCACCTCGGCCCGGCCCGGGGTTCGTCGGTCCACCTCGCAATAAACGCAGTCGAAGTTGCAGCGTTTGTCCGGGTTCAGATTGATGCCGATGGACAACCCCCGCGAGCGCCGGGAAATCACCGGATACACGAAGACGAGTTCCTGAAAAACCCGTGAGTGATCCTGGACCACGGCCCAGGAACTTCGGACGGGCGGGAGGCTGGAAGACGCTGCCACCCCGGCACACTAGGCAGGCCGGCCCATCCGGCAAGCCGGGCGGGCAGGTTAAAAACCTGCGCCACAGCAGGCCGGGAGGCCTGCGCTACGAGGGTAGCGCAGACATTTCTGTCTGCTGTGGCGCAGGTCTTTCAGCCTGCCGGTGGACCGGGCGGGCAGGTTAGAAACCTGCGGAACAGCAGGTCGGGAGGCCTGCGGTACGGGGCATCCCTAAATTTCGCCAATAGGCACAGCGAACCACCGGAGTCCATAGTGGCCGGATGAGTACCGATCCCGGTCAGGCCGATTCTCTGCTTCCCGTTCGCTATCAGCTTCGAGCGACGGGTGTTCCCTTCGATCCTCCCAATTCACTGCGCTCCGGCATTCATCATCGCGGATACCTTCCCCACGTGAAGCGTGAGGGGGCCTGTTACTTCGTGACGTTTCGCTTGGAGGATTCTCTGCCCGCCAGTGTTCTGGCGGGCTTTAGACAGGAACGAGACGAACGAATCCGGCGTCTCGAAAGCTGTATGCCGATGGATGCATCGCGGCAGCAGGTCGAACGAACCTATCGGCGCCGGGTGGAGCGGTATCTGGATCAGGGGCGTGGTGCCTGTCATTTAGGGCGTCCAGAGATCGCCGATTTGGTGGCAGGGGCTCTGCGGCATTTCGATGGCGAGCGGTATCGGCTTCAGGAATGGGTGGTGATGCCCAATCATGTGCATGTGCTGGTATGGCCGCTTCCGGGTCACCTGCTGGGTGAAATCACCAAAGCGTGGAAGGGCTACACGGCCCGGCAGGCCAACCTCCTGCTGGGCCGCAGCGGTAAGCCATTCTGGCAGCGGGAATCCTTTGACCATTGGGTGCGTTCGGAGGAAGAGGAGGGTCGGATTGGTGGGTACATTCGGCGTAATCCGGTGGGGGCAGGTCTCTGTTCGCAACCGGAGGAGTGGCGATGGGGCAGTGCGAGGCGGGCAGGTTAAAAACCTGCGCCACAGCAGGCCGGGAGGCCTGCGCTACGGCGGTAGCGCAGACATTTCTGTCTGCTGTACCGCAGGTCTTTCAGCCTGCCAGTGGACCGGGCGGGCAGGTTAAAAACCTGCGCCACAGCAGGTCGGGAGACCTGCGGTACCGGTTACATTCCCATGATCTGATAGCCGGAATCCACGTAGAGCACCTGGCCGGTAATGGCCCCGGCCCCATCACTGGCGAGGAACACGCCCGTATGACCCAGTTCGTCAGGCAATACATTCCGCTTCAAGGGCGCGCGCGATTCGTAGTGCTTGAGCATGTCCGTGAATCCGGCAATGCCCCGAGCCGCCAAGGTATTCATCGGCCCGGCGCTGATGCAGTTCACTCGAATCCTCCGGGATCCGAGGCTGGAAGCCAGATACCGGGTGCTGGCTTCCAGTGACGCCTTGGCCACGCCCATAACGTTGTAGTGCGGAATCACTTTCTCGGATCCGTAATACGTCATGGCCACGATGGATCCGCCGTTGCTCATCAGCGGCGCCGCTTCCCGGGCCAGGGCGACCAGGGAATAGGCGCTGACGTCGTGCGCGACGCGGAAAGCGTCCCGAGAGGTGTTCAGGAAGTCGCCCTCCAGGGCCTCCTTGGGAGCAAAGGCGACGGAATGCAGCAGCAGATCCAGCCGGCCAAACTTCTCTGCCACCGTGGTAAACACGGACTGGATTTGCGCGTCCTGCGTGACATCGCAGGGCAGAATGAGGGTTTCCGACCCGAACGTGCCGGCCAATTCCTCCACATTCTCCTTGAGGCGTTCCCCCTGGTAGGTGAAGGCCAGCCGTGCTCCTTCCCGATGCCATGCTTGGGCGATTGCCCAGGCGATGGAACGTTTGTTAGCCACGCCGAACACCACGCCGAACTTTCCGTCGAGCAAACCCATGATCCGGTCAGGAAACGCGAGGCGGGTCTGGGTGGCAAGCAGCCAGAACGTTGAAACGTGGGTTGGAGTTGGTCTCGACTCGGTCGAGCCAATTCCTGGCCGCTCTCACGTAGAAAGCCGGGAGGCTGCGTCCCGAGGGATTTCGACCCGAAACTTCTCCACTCTCGACAACGGTTGCCGATTTATACTAGAACTGGTATATTAATGGTGGATGAGACGAAACCCGAAAAGCCGCTCTTCTGGATTGGCCGGTCCTACGAGGATTTGCTCGATTGCCCGGACGAGGTGCGCCGAACCTTCGGCTTCGTGCTGGGGCTGGCCCAGCAGGGCGGCAAGTTCGTCGAGGCCAAGCCGCTCAAGGGCTTCGGCGGGGCCGGGGTGCTGGAAGTCGTCGAGGACTGGCAGAGCGACACGTTTCGCTGCGTTTACACCGTCAAGTTCGCCGAGGCGGTCTATGTGCTGCACACGTTTCAGAAGAAGTCCAAGACCGGCAGCAAGACCCCGAAGCAGGAAATCGATCTGGTCAAGGAACGACTGAAACGAGCGGAAGAACATTATTGGGAATGGAGCGAAAAACAGAAAAAGGAAACGCCATGAAAACTCACGAAGCCGTCCGCCAGGGCAGAAAGAACATTTTTGAGGATCTGAAACTGCCGGACGCGGAGGAACTCAACGCCAAGGCTCAGATCGCTTACCGGATTTGCAGCCTCCTGGCGGAACGCAAGCTGACTCAACAGGCGGCGGCGGACCTGCTCGGCACCGACCAGCCCAGGGTGTCCGCGCTGCTCCACGGACGGCTCGAAGGATTCTCCTCCGACCGCTTGTTCCGGTTTCTCAACGCCCTTGATCAGGACATTGAAATTGTCATCCGACGCACGAAGAAGAACAGCCACGCGCCGGGCATCCGCGTACTCGCCGTCGCTTGATCCGCCGCCCTCAAAGAGTTTCGTCCCGCCCATTGCCCGATAAGTTTACTTGTCAGGCAATTCTAGGACGACGTCCTACCCGACCCGAGACGGTCTCCACCCTCCCAATGTCCTGCGCCACGTCGTCCACGGAACGACAAGTGATCTTGCCCTCTTCGATTTCGCGGGATCGGTGGTCGATGACTTCGTGCCAGTGGGCTTCAGCGTCGTTGTCCTGCTGCGGATCGAGACTGGCAATCAGTTGGTGGACCAGATACGCCCGATCCTGGGCGGGAAGAGCAAGCATTTCGGCAACCTTTTCGGCGGCGAGACTCATACGGGGACGCATCGCCGATTTCCGACCGAGGAACAGGCGCGGGAGTTCATGCGTTCGAGTCGCGCGTGGCGTGTTCACTTCTAGCTTCCTTCCCTCTGCGGGTTGGCCTTGGCGGCCGGTCGGCGTTGCGGAAGGTTTGTTCATTGCGCTTGCGTGACCTCGTCACTCCCAACCTCCGCCGAAGAGCCTATTTCCACCGAGTGGATTGTGGCCCGTCGTCCCGATCTAGACGCGGTACGCCGGGCCCTGCCGGTGGATCGGCCAGCTTCCTGGTTGGCGGAAACCGAGCCGGATTCCGCCGAAACACTGCAGCGGGTGTTGACCGTGTTCCTCACCAACCGGGAGTGCCCATGGCGATGCCTGATGTGTGACTTATGGAAGCACACGACCTTGGAGTCGGTTCCACCAGGCGCGATTCCGCGCCAGCTCCAGGTGGCCCTCGCCGCCGCGCCGCCGGCCCGCTGGCTTAAGCTTTACAATGCGGGGTCGTTCTTCGATGTCGGGGCGATTCCAGCCGTGGATCAGCGGGCGATGGTGGAGTTGTGCCGGCCGTTTGGGCGCCTGGTGGTGGAGTGCCATCCAGCTCTGGTGGGACCGCGGGTACGAATTTTTTGCGAACAATTAGGGGAAACGCGTCTGGAAGTGGCCATGGGTCTGGAGACAGTGCATCCCGAGGTGTTACCCCGGCTGAACAAGCGAATGACGACAGAGGAGTTTCGTCGGGCCGCGGCGTTTCTGCGGGCGAACGCGATTTCCGTACGGGCCTTTGTCCTGGTCCAGCCACCGTTCCTCAAAGCGGCAGAGGCCCTAGAATGGGCGGTGCGATCGGCGGCGTTTGCCTTCGATTCCGGCGCTGAGGTGGTGTCGCTGATTCCGACGCGCGCGGGCAACGGTGCTTTGGAAGAATTGGCCCGGCGGGGCGAGTTTCGCGAACCAACTCTGGGCCTGTTCGAGAAGACGTTTGAGGAATGCCTGCGGCTGGAACGCGGCCGGATCTTCGCCGATCTCTGGGACTTGGAACGCTTCGGGGGAGGGGAACCAGAGTTTCAGGCGCGCCGGGCTCGGCTGGAGGAAATGAACCGCCGGCAGTGTGTGCTGCCGGCGGTGGTCGGAGCGCCCTGAAACGCCCGGGCAGCGACGTCTCGGACTCCAAGGCTCTCAGTTTATTTTCACACCCGCTGAGTTGCCACCGCGCTGCGAGTCACCGACTCGCGCTCCTTGACCCGTTCCGGTTACGCCGCGGCCCGCGCGGCCATGGCTTCCGTCAGGTCGGCGGCGAACGAACGGACCTCTTCTTCCTCCGTGTCCCAGGAACACATGAGCCGACAGCCGCCCTCGCCGATAAAATTGTAGAAGAGCCAGCCGCGTCCGTAGAGCGCCTGGATGGCGGGTTTGGGCAGGTCAACGAAGACGGAATTGGCCTCGCGCGGGAAGAGCACCTTGACCCCGGGAATCACGCTAAGGAGGTCATGCATCAGCCTGGCCATGGCGTTGGCGTGAGTGGCGTGCCGGAGCCACGCACCTTCGCGCAGCATTCCCACCCACGGGGCGGCGACGAAACGCATTTTGGAACATAACTGGCCACCTTGCTTAGCCCGGTAATCAAACTCACGCGCTAGTTCCCGATGGAAGAACACGACGGCTTCCCCGACATGAATGCCGTTTTTGGTGCCGCCAAAGCAGAGGACATCGACTCCGGCTTGCCAGGTGATTTCGCGCGGGGCGACGCCGAGCGCGGCGACGGCATTCGCGAATCGGGCGCCGTCCATGTGGACCCGGAGACCGTGCTTCTTGGCCATGGCGCCAATGGCGCGCACTTCCGCCGGCGTATAGATCGTGCCGACTTCGGTCGCCTGGGTGAGGCTGACGACCCGAGGTTTGGGGTAATGAATGTCCGAGCGCCGGAGCACCGCCTCTTCGATTCCTGCCGGGGTGAGTTTTCCGTTGGCGCCGGAGAGGAGCAGCAGCTTGGAACCGTTGGCGAAGAATTCCGGGGCGCCGCACTCGTCCTTTTCCACATGCGCCACGTCATGACAGAGGACGCTGTGATAGCTCTGGCAGCAATGGGCGAGCGACAAGGAGTTAGCCGCCGTGCCGTTGAACACGAAGAAGACGTCGCACGGCGTTTCGAACAGGTCGCGAATCAGATCGGCCGCCCGCTGGGTCCAGGGATCATTGCCGTAGGCGGGAGCATGACCCCGGTTGGCGTCGTCCAGAGCGGCCCACGCTTCGGGCGCAATGCCGGCGTAATTGTCGGAGGCGAAATGCCGGCGGGCGCGGCCGTCCGAGGTTTTCTGTGCGGGCAGGGCCCGGGAGTTGGAGTTGGAACTCATCAGCGGAAATGACGGTGAAACGGTGGGGTGAAGGGTGGGGCAGCTTCAGTCGCCCTCCTCAGCCAGTTTGCGATAGAGCGTGGCGAGACTCACATCGAGCAGTTTGGCTGCCGCCTCCTTATCCTGGTTGGTCCGGGCGAGGACCTGCCGCAGGTAATTCACTTCCTGGTCGCGGAGGAATTTTCGGAGGGGCAGGAGGGTGCCGGTGGCGGCCGGAACGTCCCCCGCCGGCGAGAGCGCCTCGGTGGAGACCGCGGGGCCGGCCGGCGCACCCGCCGCCGGGGTATCGGGGGTAATCCGGGCCCCGACCGGCGCCGCGGTCTCCGCGGCCTGCTGATCCTCCTTCCCATCATCTGCCGGCGCCTGCTTCTGCACGATGGGGGGAAGGTCGCGCACCCGGATCAACGCGCTGTCGGCCAGGACAGTGGCCCGCTCGATCGCGTTGGATAGCTCGCGGACATTACCCGGCCAGGGATAGGCGACGAGGGTGTCGAGCGCCCGCTGAGTCAGACGGAACGGTTGGCCGCTGCGGAGGTGAATTTTGTCGCGGAGGAAGTGCGCCACCAGCATGGGAATGTCGTCGCCCCGTTCGCGAAGCGGCGGCAATTGCACCGCAATGACGTTGAGCCGGTAATACAAATCCTCGCGAAACCGTCCCGACTTGATCAGGTCTTCCAGCTTTTCGTTGGTGGCAGCGATGACGCGGACATCCACCTGGACGGGAGTATTGTCGCCAACGCGGCGGACTTCCTTCTCCTGCAGCACCCGCAGCAATCGGCTTTGGAGTTGGGGCGGCATGGTGCCGATTTCGTCCAGAAACAGGGTGCCTCCGTTGGCTTCGTGGAAGAGGCCCTCTTTGTCCGCGATGGCCCCGGTAAAGGCCCCCTTGCGATGGCCGAACAGCTCCGATTCGAGGAGGTTTTCCGGCAGAGCCGAGCAATTTAGCGGCACAAAGGGCGCGGTGGCCCGTCGGGAATTGTAATGCAACGCTCGGGCGACCAGTTCCTTGCCCGTGCCGCTTTCCCCCAGAACCATCACCGTGGTATCCGTGTCCGCGACCCGTTCGACGATACGGAACACCTCCTGCATGGCGCTGTTGGCTCCGATGATCTGGCTGAACCGGTATTGCCGCCGCAGTTCCCGGCGCAACTGCGTGTTCTCCGCCACGGCTTCCGTGTAGTTCAGCGCCCGTCGGACGCAGAGCTTCAGTTCATCGAGGTTGAAGGGTTTCCGGAGAAAATCGAAGGCACCGAACTTCATCGCCTTGACCGCATCCTCCACCGTCCCGTAGCCGCTGATGACGATGACGGC
>CAYYSX010000235.1:0-9609 GCA_964474315.1 uncultured Verrucomicrobiota bacterium
TGAAGGCGTTGTGAAACGATGCGTCCTCAGTGGTTCCCTCGTGATCGCCTCAGTCTGCCTGGGTTGGTATTTTCTGACCTTAGGCCAAGGCTGGTTTTTGACGTATGTCGTGTTCGGAGGTCCCATCATCAACGCCATTTTCGGCGTGCTCGGCGAGACGACAGGCGCTTCGCAGGGATTGAGTAGCGCGCCGGAACGCCGTATCGGGGGAGCCACCGAATCCTGTGATAGCATCCCCGATTCAGGTCGGATCCACTAACTTCGGGCCCTTCTCCCTGGCTCTGGGGCCTGCTCGATGGTTCACCTGCTCCAACTCACGTCGGTCACCAAATCCTTCGGTGCCGTGCGAGCACTCAAGGGCGTGTCGTTCGACCTGCGGGCGGGTGAAGTGCATGCGTTGCTCGGCGAAAATGGCGCCGGCAAATCCACCCTCATCAAGGTCATCACGGGGGCTCACCCGCCCGATAGCGGAACGATCGAAGTCGCCGGACAACGTCTCACTCGCCTGACTCCGTCCGAGGCGCATCGATTGGGCATTGCCTGCATATATCAACAGCCCGCTTTGTTTCCGAGTCTGACGGTGGCGGAAAACATTGGAATTCGCCTCGAGCCGGTGCGTCCGCTGGCCCGGGTCAATTGGCCGGCCCGACGGCGAAGGGCGCGGGAGCTGTTGCAGCGAATCGGAGCCAGGATTCCGCCGGAAGCCGAGATCCGCTCGTTGTCGATGCCCGAGCAGCAGTTGGTCGAGATCGCGTGCGCGCTCGGGGCGGGAGCGCGGATCGTGATCATGGATGAGCCCACGGTTTCTCTCACCCAACGCGAACAGCACCTGCTGTTCGGGGTGGTGCGGGAGCTGCGGCAGGCCGGCACGGGTGTGATTTACATCTCACACCGGTTGGAGGAAATCTTCGCCCTGGCCGATCGGGTGACGGTGTTGCGCGATGGAGAAAGCGTGGGTACGGAACCCGTCGCCGGCCTGACCGAGACGCAGTTGATCCAGCGGATGGTCGGACGCGAGGTCACCCAGTTGTTTCCTCCGTCGGAGGGAAAGGCAGGCGACGTAGTGCTGTCGCTGCGGGAGGTCGGATGTCGGGCTTCCGGAGTGCGAGGGGTGAACCTGGAGGTTCGTTCGGGAGAGGTGCTTGGATTGGCCGGGTTGGTGGGAGCCGGACGAACGGAATTGGCTCGGGTGGTGTTCGGGCTGACCCCGGCCGACACGGGCGAGATTCGTCTCGACGGCCGGTTGATCGCACCGACATCGCCCAAGGAAGCCATCGAACTCGGGCTGGCGTACGTGCCGGAAGATCGCCGGCGCCATGGCGTCATCTTGGACCTGCCGATCACGGCAAATGTGACGTTGGCCATTCATCGGCGCCTGTTCCCCGGGGGCTGGCTTCGCTTCCAGACCGAGCGTTCCTTGACGTTGGAATATCTGCGCGACCTGGCGGTGAAAGCCTCCGGTCCGGAAGCGCCGGCGGGGTCGTTGTCGGGCGGAAATCAGCAGAAGGTTGCTTTGGCGCGCTGGCTGGCGACGCGTCCGCGCGTGTTGATTCTCGATGAACCGACCCAGGGAGTCGATGTCGGCGCGAAGGCGGAAATCCACCGGATCATCCGCCGTCTCGCGCGGGAAGGCTTGGCGGTGCTGATGATTTCCAGCGATCTGCCGGAAGTGCTGGGTATGAGCGACCGGATTGGGGTGATGCAAGGGGGCACGGTGGCGGCGATTCTGCCGGGTGGCGCGAGTGCGGAGGAGGTGATGGCGGCGGCGTTGGGGACGAGGGGATGAGAAGTTCAAAGTTCAAAGCTCAAAGTTCAAAGAAGGTGGCGGCGGCTGAAGCGGCGATTTGGCCTTCGTTTCTGACGCGGTACTTCCGTGAGGTGTCGGTGTATGGGGTGTTGCTGCTGTTGCTCGCGGTGATGGCGGTAACGGCGCCGAACTTCTTCGAACCGCAGCCCCTGCTGTCCCGCCTGACCGCTGCGGCACCCAAGTTGGTCGTGGCCTGTGGCATGGCCTTGGTGATCATTGGCCGCCAGATCGACATTTCGGTGGGGTCGCTCTTTGCCGTGTGCAGTGTGGGAACGGGCCTGTTGGTGGCCGCGCAGGTGCCCCTGCCCTGGGCGATGTTGGCGGCCCTGGCGATGGGGGTGGTCGGCGGAGCCCTCAACGGCGCGCTGGTGGCCGGACTGAAACTTCCCTCCATCGTGGTGACGTTGGCCACCATGGTCACGCTGCGGGAGGCGCTGAGATTGTCGCAGCAAGGGGTCTTCGTGAACCTGCCCGAGGGCGTTCAGTGGTTCGGGCTGTCGATGCGAGTCGGGCAACTGACGGTGTGCGCCACCGCGCTGGTGTTGCTGGTCACGCTGGCGTGGGCCACCCGGCATCTCGCGGCCAGTCGATTCATTTACGCGGTCGGGTCGGATGCCGAAGCCGCGCGTCTAGCTGGTTTGCGGCCCGCCTGGGTTACCTTTGGCGTGTTTGTCTTGATGGGGCTGCTGGCCGGACTGGCCGCGGTGCTGAACCTGGTGCAGTCGCCGCAGGTCGATCCCAGCGGAGGACGAGGGCTCGAACTGGAGGTGATCGCTGCCGTGGTGGTCGGTGGCGTGGCGGTGTCCGGCGGACGCGGACGGCTGTGGGGCGTGTTGGCGGGGCTGTTGCTGTTGGCCTGCATTGGGCCGGCGCTGACCTACGCCGGGGTGAAGCCGTATTGGGAAAAGGCGATTCAAGGCGGGATCATCCTGCTGGCGGTGGTGGCGGATGGGGTGCGGGGAAGACGAGGAGAGTCCGTCTGAGCGGGTTTCATGCTGGAGCCCCTGCCCGACACGCTTTGTCTTTTTCGCGGTTCAATCCAACGCCGTCATCCAGACTGACCTTGCCTCGCCACCGCCGCGATCGGAATGCTTTCGGAAGGACCAACGATTCGATGCCACCCGTTCCAGCCTTCCGCGCATCCCGCCGTCTGGCCTTGGGTCGGCACGAAACCGTGCTCGCGGCGGTCCTGTTCGTTCAGATCGGGTACTTCCTGGTGGCTGGCCGGAATTTCGGCACGGCGGACAACCTGACCAACATCGTCCGGCATTCCCTGGAGATCGGGTTGCTGGCCCTGGCAATGACTCCAGTGATTTTGACCGGCGGAATCGATTTGTCGGTTGGCTCGACGTTGGGATTGTGCGCCGTGTTGTTTGGCAAACTTTGGCGGGATATGGGCCTGCCCCCTTGGCTGGCGGCGGTCGCGACGGTCGGCCTCGGCGCCCTCTGCGGGGCATTCAACGCCACGCTGATCACGCGACTCCGCCTGTCGCCGCTGATCGTCACACTGGGCACGTTTTCCCTGTTCCGCGGACTGGCCGAAGCGCTGACCGAGGGAGTCGATGCGTTCACCAATTTTCCGGAGTCGTTCCTGTTTCTGGGCACGGGTCGCGTGGCCGGACTGCCGGTCCAGGGGTGGATCTTGCTGGGGGCGACGGTCGGAATCGGGCTGCTGGTGCATCGGACCACGGCGGGCCGTTCCTTTCGGGCGATTGGGTTTTCGCCGGAAGGGGCGCGGTACGCTGGGATTCCGGTGGAGCAGCGCCTGATCTTGTCCTACGTGCTGACCGGAACGGCGGCCGGGTTGGCGGCCTTGACCTACACGGCCCGGCTAGGGACGGCTAAGGCGGATGCCGGAATGGGTTATGAATTGTTTGCGATCACGGCGGTTGTGCTGGGGGGCACCAGCATCTTCGGGGGCGTGGGTTCGGTGTGGGGCACGCTGCTGGGAGTGGCGGCCATCGCGGTGCTGAGCAACGGATTGTCACGCGTTCCCGCCACGATGAGCCAGGCGGCGGAACTCTCCGGTTTGTTGACCGGGGTTCTGCTGATTCTGGCGCTGGCCGGATCGGCGTTGTCCCGGTGGGTGGGGTCCTCGCGACCCAGAGCAGCCGCGCCCGGTTAGTGGGTGCGGGTCTCCCTTCCCCGGTTCCGGCACTTTTTTTCGTTTCCCGGCGTAAACCTGATTTGCCACGCTCCGGCCCATGCTTTGGTTTCGCCGACTGACCTGCCTTTTCGCTGGCGGGCTCCTGCTTGCGGCCGCGTTCGCAGCCGACTTCAAGCTGATTACGGGCGATGTGTACCGAGGGGAACTGGCCGCGGCGGACGATGATGGAATCGTGGTGCGGCTGGAAACCGGTGAGTTTTCGCCCCGGATCGACTGGGCCAAGCTGAGCGATGAGACGTTGAAGGTTCTGGCGGAAAATCCCCGGGCCAAGAGGTTTGCCGAGCCCCTGGTTGAACCCACGATCGAGTACGTCCAGCCTCAGTTTCGGGAGATTGCCGTGCGGCCCGTGGTCAGCCGAGTCACCCTTCCTGAGACTAAG
Source organism: uncultured Verrucomicrobiota bacterium (assembly GCA_964474315.1). Lineage (GTDB taxonomy): Bacteria > Verrucomicrobiota > Verrucomicrobiia > Limisphaerales > UBA9464 > UBA9464. The sequence goes on from CAYYSX010000235.1 coordinate 4,354, forward strand.
AAGGGCCTCATGGCCTCGCTGACGTCGCCCAACGGCCTGATCCTCCTTTTGGCCCTCTTCTTTGCCAATTTGTATGCCGCCTTTGAAGTTGCCCGGTTCAAGTGGCGACCGGTGGGATTGGTCTGCGGGTTGTCCGCCGTCTTGCCGGTGCTGGGCTGGTTGATTTTCCTGGTGCTGCCGCGGCGCGCTCAGGCCGAAACAGAGAATGCGACCGAAGCCGCGGTGGCCCAAACCAGTGTCAGCGCACCGACGACGGCCGCGGAAGCCCCTCGATCCGGTGCCGCCGCTGCCTTGGGATTGGCCAAGAGCGCCAGCGGCGGTGGTGGAGCCGCCGAAGGCCTCCCGAAAGTGTTCAAACGCGGGGAAACCACTTTCAACCGCCGGTTTTTCGAAACGCAGTTCCCCAGCTTTTTCCGGGTGGTTACCACCGAAGCGGACCGCGACCTGGTCATTGACGTCTCCGCCGGCAAAAGCAGTGTGGTGGCCTCACGGATCAGCCGCATTTCGGCCAACGAAGTCCATTTCAAAACGGCCAACAACCAGGAGGTGGCGGTGGGATTCGGCGAGATCACCCAGGTGACGCTGCGACACAAGGATGGCGCCTGAGCCTACCTCCTCTCGCCGCCCCCTCACCCCTCTTTGTGAAACTCCGCGCGATCCTCCTGTTTGGCGCCCCCGGCGCCGGCAAGGGCACCCAGGGAAAAATTCTGGGGCAAATTCCCAACTTCGTGCATTTCTCCTGTGGCGATGCCTTCCGGAACTTGCGCGTGGACAGCCCGCTCGGACGAATCTTTGTCCAGTATGCCGGCGAGGGAAAACTCGTCCCGGACGAACCCACCATCGAGCTCTGGCGCAAATCCATCGACGGCATGATCGCCACCGGCCGGTTTCATCCGGAAGCCGACACCATGGTGTTGGACGGCATTCCGCGGAATCCCCGTCAGGCTCAGATCATGGCGGACATGATCGAGGTAGTGGCCATTTTCAATCTGTTTTGCCCGCAAATGGACAAATTGGTCAGCCGGCTGCAACGGCGGGCGCTCAAGGAAAATCGGCTCGACGATGCCAACGTGGAGGTGATTCGCGCCCGGTTGGATACGTACCGACGCGACACCCGGGCCGTGCTCGACTGCTATCCGGAACCGGTGATCCACCAGATCGACTCCACCCAGGAGCCGCTACTGGTGCTCTTCGACATTCTCAAGATCATCACCCGGACTCCCAAGCCGGCGGTCAGTGACGGGAACACCGTCTTTGCCTCGGCCGCATCACGGTGAGGGGCGCCTTGCAATTTTGCCGCGTTCACGGGTAACCAAAACCTGGTGGTAGGGCCATCGCGCGGCGGCGGGCGTTGGCAGGGCAGGATCGATCCGTCGGCGATGCGACTGGGGCCGGGTGTGGGGTGAGTTCTACGACACGGCCCTGCCAGAGGCCGCCCGGCGAACGGGGGCGCGTCGTCTCTGCCCCGCGGGGCAGAGGGGCGGGTAAAATCCACTCTCAGTTGTATTCCCCGAGGGGCCGGATCCAGATGTTGCGGAACCGGGTCGGATTTCCGTGATCCTGCAGACTCAAGCCTCCCTTCCCAGAGTAGGCTTTATATGGATTGGTGGACCGATGGTTGGTGGGTCCGTTGAGCTCCTTGCGGTTGTGAATGCAAACCCCGTTGAGGAACGCCGTGAGGTAGCCGGGCTTCACCAGCTTGCCTTCCGTGTCGAACTTCGGCGCCTCAAACACGATGTCGTAGGTGTTCCATTCCCCGGGAGGACGGATGGCATTCGCCAGCGGCGGCCATTGTCCGTAAAGCGCACCCGCCTGGCCATCGGCGTAGGTCGGGTTGTTATGGCTATCGAGAACCTGAACCTCGAACTGGCCGTGGAAGAACACTCCGGAATTGCCGCGTCCCTGGCTTTCTCCCTCGACGTTGGACGGCGTGGCAAACTCCAGATGGAGTTGGACATCTCCGAACTCATCCTTGGTGGCGATGTCTCCCGACTTGCCCACCACCTCCATGTAGCCGTTCTCGATCTTCCACTTCGGTTCGCCGTTACCGCTTTTCCAATGGGCGAAATCCTTCCCGTTGAAGAGCACAATCGCATCCGAGGGCGCCGGGGCACCGTTGCTGAAGGTGGAGCCCGGCGTGACGGTGGGCGGATTCGGTCGATCCTTGTCATGGACCTTCCATTTTTGTCCGCGGATCTGTGGGGTATCGGTATAACCGACGCCCTGGCCCAGGGCCGTGACGGTGATCAGCGCGGTGAAGGGAAACCAGAGGAACTTGTTCATGAGAGACGGAGTAACGGGACAAGCGTTTCCGGCTCGGGACGCCGAAGGCAAGCCACAGATTCAAAAAGCAAGAGCGGTGACGTCAACGACTCCCCGCTGGGCGCATCATGACCCTGCCCTTACCGGCAGGAGCGCGGGCGGCTCGCCCGCAGGACAATCCCAGGGAAGCTCCAAGTTCCAAATCCCAAGCTCCAAAGAAGTTCCAAGCTCCAAACGCCCCGTTCCCATCCGGACCGCAGCGAAGCAGGCGTTGGGCACAACGCTTCGATCGTCTCTGCCCCCGTCAAGCGGCATCACCAATCTGGGAACTGACGGAGCGCTTGGACGTTGGTCCTTGGAGCTTCTTTGGAGCTTGGGTTTTGGCTTTTGGAGCTTCCGCCCCTGCTCCCGATCGCCATCCCGGTTAGGACCGTGTCCAGAGGCGCCCCTCCCCCTGAGCGAGATAGTGGTTCCTTTCATGAAGCGTATTCCCAAGACCGTCTTGTAGCTGGCCGGTCCGGTTTCACCTGGGTAATCTCACGCCGGAATCACCCCTGATGAACACCACCCGTCCGCGTTCGCGCCGTGCCTTCCTCCACACCGGGGTTGCCGCTTATGCCACCCTCCAGTTCCTTCCGGGAGGCCTCCTCGGCTTGAACGGACAAACCCCAGCCAACAGCCGCTTGAATCTGGCGGGGGTGGGCATTGGCGGACAAGGACATGGCGATCTCAACCAGTTCCCCAACGACACGATCGTGGCGCTCTGTGACGTGGACGAGAGCTATGCCGCCAAAACCTTTCAGAAATTTCCCCAGGCCCGCCGCTGGCGTGATTACCGCACCATGCTTGACCAGCAAAAGGACATCGATGGCGTGGTCATCGCCACACCCGATCACCTGCATGCCTGTATCGCGTTGCACGCCCTCCGGCTTGGCCGGCACGTGTATTGCGAGAAACCGCTGACCCATTCGGTAAGGGAAGCCCAGCAGCTCGCCGAAGCCGCGCGGCAGTTCAAGGGAGTGACGCAAATGGGCAATCAAGGTCAGGCCTCCGACACCACCCGCCGCCTTTGCGAATTGGTCTGGCACGACGCCATTGGGCCGGTGCGCGAAGTGCAGGTGTGGACGGATCGCCCCTCGAACGGCCTCTTCGGCGAATACTGGCCGCAGGGCGTCGAGCGCCCCTCGGACACGCCGACCGTTCCCGATACGCTGGCGTGGGACCTGTGGCTCGGCCCGGCGCCGGAACGGCCCTATCATCCGGCTTACGCGCCGTTTCGTTGGCGCGGCTGGTGGGATTTTGGCACGGGCGCGCTGGGCGACATCGGTTGCCACGCGTTCGATCCGGTGTTCCGAGCGCTCAAGCTGGGCGATCCGGTCAGCGTCGAGGCGAGTTCCACTCGGGTGAACACGGAGACATTCCCGTTGTCCTCGCGGGTCACCTATCACTTCGCCGCGCGTGATCAATCACCGGATCCGCGCAACACATTCACGCGCGGTCTGCACGGGGCCGATGCCGGGGGCGTGGCCATGCCGGAATTGAAGCTGGTCTGGACCGACGGGGGGATCCGGCCGCCGCGTCCGGCCGAGCTACCCGCGGGTGTGGAATGGGGTGCGAGTGGTCACCTGCTGCGCGGCGATCGGGGAATCATCGTGCCGGTGAAGAGCACGCCCAAAGGGCCAGCCGAGTGGCGTGTCTTTCCGGACGAGGGGAATAAGAAAGCCGACGCGATTCCCCGGTCGATTCCTCGTACGACCAACGCCTATCAGGAATGGTCCGACGCCTGTAAGGGCGGTCCGAAGCCCGGCTCCAACTTTGACTGGGCCGGTCCGCTCACCGAGACGGTGCTGCTCGGTAACATTGCCCTGCGCCGCGAACTCCGGGAGGAACTCACCACCAAGAAACTCCTCTGGGATGCTTCCCGCCGGTGCTTTGCCAATTCTGACGCCGCCAACGGCTTCCTTCGCCGCGAATATCGCGTCGGGTGGGGTCTGTGACGTTTTCTCAGGAGGACACCGGGAACGACCCAGGCACGAAGACGCAAAAACCAGCGGAGAGAGCCGCTATCGTGTCTTTGCGTCTTCGCTGTAAGTCCCTCCTGGATTCGTTCAGGGCACGGTGACGATCTGATAGAAGCGCTCCGAGCTGGCGCCATTGGTGGTGTCCGTCGTGGACGCGGAGCTACCCGCGGCGGTGATGTCTCCCGGCAGCTCCGTCCAGCCGGCCTGGCCTAAGGCCGTCTGGTACTGGACCCGATACTTCTGACCCGCCGTGGCGTCCCACACCAGGTTGACCCCTCCGCCGGTGACTTCGATGGAGGTAATACGAAAGCCGCCCCCCGGCGTTCCGGATTCGGGTATGAACACCTCAAAACTGACGGGGGTCGCGGTGGGACCGTTCGCCGCCAACAGCAGGACATACCGGCCGGGCGTGGTCGTCACCCATTCGAAATCGCCGGCGAGGCCGGCACCCAGCAGTTGCTCATTGTTCGGACCATACAAATACCACGTTCCAGCGCCGTTGGAGGGCAGGCCATCGAAGAAGAGGCGCTGTCCAAGGGTGCCCTCGAAACGGTAGGCCAGGAGGCCCAGACCAGGATCAATGGCTTGAGAGACCAGGGTGTCGAAGGGGAGCAGGGGTTGAGACTCCACATTCAGTAGTCGGGCGGAATAGGTGGCGGGAGTCGCCAGATGGCTTTCGAAGAACAGGCGGTAGGTACCGGCGACCGGCAGGGTGAACGGAGCGACATCTTGGTCGGCGTTCCCGTTCAGGAACCGGATCTGTCCGTCCGGCAGTAGGAGACGCACCGTGACGTTCGCGAAGTCATTCTCCAACGAATCATAGACCAGCCGTTGCGCTGTTTGGCCGGTGAACTGATATACGTCCGTGCGGTAGCCGGGATCCAGGTTCCCGTTGACCGTCGAGTTGAGAGTCAGCGCCGGGAGGTCACCCACGAGGTCCAGCAGGCGATAGCGGTAGCTGCCCGTGGCCGCG
>CAYYSX010000236.1:0-9553 GCA_964474315.1 uncultured Verrucomicrobiota bacterium
CAGATGAATACTGCGGCACATAGAATTGGAATGAGCGCACGCATGGCGGCTAACGTTTAATCTACGACTGCCAGTCGTATATCAGGATTTGGGAATAGTGTCACTGGATTTGCGCAAGTTGTTCTCCATCAACCTATGTCTCGACGGGAGGGCACCCTCCGGTTCGTATATCGCGCTTGGCGGATCCGAGTGGGCTCTTTTTCACAAGTGGTTCATGATGAACAGGGCATCAATCCGATATACGACTGCCGGTTCGTATATTGGAAGCCAAAAAATGCCTTCCGGGTCGGACCGCCGTTGTCCAACCGTGCGGACCATGCTGCCTGCCCATGAATACGGAACAGGCAATCCACCGACTGCAGGCGGTCATTCGGCGGCAACACAAAGCGCTGGCCACTGAATCGTCCTATGTGTCTTGGCTTCGCCGGTATATGGATGCCGTCCAACGGTTTCCGAAAGAACTCACCAGCGAGCAGAAGCTGGAGCGTTTCCTGACCGACTTGGCCCTCAAAAGGGACATCTCGGCCAGTAGTCAGAACCAGGCGTTTAACGCCGTCTTGTTCTTTTACAAAGACGTCCTCGGGCGACCGCTTCAGGGAGTGGACGCGTTGCGCGCCACGCGACCCGCTCGGATGCGGACTGCACCGTCGACTGCCGACACGCAGGCGCTCCTGAAGGCGATTCGCAATGTCGGCGGCCACCCCACGAACCTGATTGTGAGACTGCTCTACGGGTGTGGTTTACGTGTTTCCGAGCCGCTCAATCTTCGGATCAAGGACGTGGACATTCAGCGGCGCAGGCTCTGCATCCGGGGCGCCAAAGGTGGCAAAGATCGAGTGGTGGCCCTGCCCGCGACGCTGATTCCCGAGATCGCCCGGCAAGTGACTGTTGCCCAAGCGACATGGGTGCGGGACCGACAGAACGGGATTCCCTTGATGCTGCCAGAGGGCTTGGCGCGAAAGCATCCGGAGTTCCAATTCACGTGGAAGTGGGCGTGGCTCTTTCCAGCGCACAGCATTTGTCGCCATCCGCGAACAGGCGTCCTTGTTCGGTATCGAATGCACGAGGCCAACGTCCAACGGGCAGTGAAGTACGCCCGCAGGCAACTGGGCATCTGCGTTCTCCCCCACGAACTGCGGCATGGCTACGCGACCCATTGCCTTGAGCGCGGGGCCAATCCCCGCGCCATTCAAGAAGCAATGGGGCATGCGTCGCTGGAAACCACGATGGGCTATTTGCACGCGGAAAGCCTCAGTGTGCGCAGCCCGTTGGAAACCCTGGAAGCAGCTTCGGTATCGTTTGACCCGCTGGACTACGCCAACCGCACGACCAGCCGGAACTGACTGTCAGGCCAATCCCTCCGCGTACCTCATGGTGGAGACTCGCCACTGAACACGGCATTCTCTCGGAAGATGATCTCCGACGAGACTTGGTCACCTTTCTCGCGCGGCCGATTCCCCGCCAGGTCTGGAAAGAGACGCTGTCCATTAGGGAGCAGCGCTTCGTCGCCTTTGTTGAAGCGGCACTCCGCGAAGCCGAATAGACTTCGCGGAGTGCATCGCCGCAGTTGGGTGAAGGGTCCGGCCGGTAGACCGGCCCGGGTTCAGGCACCTTCTGGCCCGGGTCGTTCATCTTCATCATTCCGACGTTTGACGGAATTCAACCGGTCCAGGGCATCCCCGCCACCGTTTGATGCGCCCGGATCCGCTTTCTGAGGAGCCTCCTTCGCACTTTCAACGGGTTCGGATGGCTTCTCTTCCTTGGTTTCAGCAGGAGCAGCGGTGTTCTCAGATTCGGTTTGTGTTTTCTGAACCTGATCCTCCGCTGGTCCCGAGTGAGCCTTGAAGGGAATCTCGAACTCAGCCGCGTCAAAGGCGCTCCACGGTTCCAACTGCTGGAATTCCGAGGGTCGCGCAATGAAGTTTGGCACTCCCGGATGCGGCGACCCGGCCTTTTCGAGCACGTCCGCAAATTTCGTGTGGCTCCAATAGGCCTTTCCCAGGAGGGCACTTAAATGAAAAGCCCGCAGGCCATTCTCGGGTGTCGTCCGCGGGATCTCCATGAACTCGGAAGCCATGACGGCTTCCCGAGTCGTGCGGCCCACGGAGACTGACTTTGGCAACCCCAGTGAACTGGGATCCAGACTGATATTGGATTCCTTGACGAGCACCTTCCCCGCGTTCGACTCCATCCATTTCGCCGTAGCAACACTATCGGTGCGAAGGAAAGTCTTGTTGTTGGCTTGGCCCGTAATCTCGTGGGCTTCTTCGTTCCCATACAAGGCACGCATTCCGTCAAAATCCTGAAAGCCGAGCACAACGCCGACTCCCTTGCTGCGTCCGAGATTCAGCAGGCTTCTGAGGCCATCCAGTTTCCCGGTCTCCCGCACTTCATCCAGGAACACCCAGGTGCGACCGGGGGGGTTGGCGTCGCGAGACAAGAGCAGGTTGGAAGCGCGGGCAAAGATGGCCCGATTCAGAGGCTCCAGAGATTCCCGGTGCACGGGATCGTTGGCGAACAGCAGGATGGAACATTCCTCCATCCATTGATTGAGACTGTACCTATCCTCGGCCTTTTCCCAAAGAGCCGCCACCACCGTCAACGGACCCAGTTTGGTAGCCAGAGTGGACATGACGCTGGGGAATTCGTTGGCGTCGAAGTGGCGCCGGGCGCGCTCCATCACGGCCGGAACCCTTTCAAGGAAGGCGCGCAGTCGGTCTGGATTCTCGGTAAGGAGCAGGACATCCCGCAAAGACCACTTCAGTGGGTTGACCTTTTGAAGAGCCTCAATTGTATATTTGGTCAAATCCCGGGCGGCATCCGAAAAATACGGCTGACTCTCATTGGAGCCTCGAGGAATCAAAAGATGGACCAATTGGTCTGCCTCCGCACTGGTGGAGATATCCGCGGCAATGTCCCAAGCCACCCCGCGCATGTCAAAAGGGTCGAAGGTGCGAATCTTTACTTCCGGATGAAAACCCGCAATGTGCGGGAAATACTCCCGCTTGGCGTCAAGAACGAGGGCCCGGCAATCTTGGCCCTTTTTCATGCGCCGCATTACCGAGCGCATCAGCATCAGGATGGTGAGCGTCTTTCCGCTACCCACGGAACCGGCAACGAGAAAGTGCTGGGTCCGTTCAGACTCCGGCAGATCGAGCATTCCCCACGCCAGTGTGCCGGGTCCGGAGTCTGCTTCCGGGCCTTTCTCCGCTGCAATGGGTGCGGGCTCCGATTGCGGAGGTTCCGGCTCTGATTTCTCAACGGTCGGGGGAGCGGACGGAGCCGGCTGAGGTTTTGGACTAGCGCTTCGAGCAATTCGGCTCTGTTCCCTTTTCCCCAGCTTGGAAAGGGCACGCACCGCTCCCTTGAGATCCCCAATTGTGCGTCCCTTCTCAGTTTCCGGCTCGTTGTTGGGTGAGGACGAGGCCAGATGAAAGAATGTTTTAACACACGTCCCTATAAGCATTACACCCCAAAGTCCAACAAAGAAGATGAAGATGCCAGTAATCAAGTCGTCAGACGAACTGAACTTTGTGGTTCGAAAAAAGTGGATCGAAAAGCCCAGCATGGCCGAGCCCAACGCGACGCCAAGAGGCGCAAATATGCAACGCACACAAAACTGCCATCTGTAAAGGAACTTGAGGCGTTGCGTCATCGTAAGTTTGGCCCAGACTCTCCCCAGGAGGAGCGCCAGAATAATTGCCGGAGAGAGATACAGGAGGATATTACCGGTTTGATTAATGGGATTCATATTGGTGGATTTATTGAGACCGACTTTGAGATTGGCTTTTCCCGGAGGAAGTGGATTGGCTGCGGCTGGATTTCGCGGCTGGGTGTTGTTGGGTTGTTGGCTTTCGGTTTTCTGGGCGGATTGTCCCGTCTTGATTCGGCGGCGACGTGGGCTGCTGCACGTCAGGGGTGCGGGAGGGCTCCGCGAACTTCCCCTCCAAGATATCTGTCGCCATCACCTTCTTCCGGCTGCGGTCCACGAGGTGCGAAAGCTGCCGGGCATCATCCTGATGCACATAAAAGAGGGTGTCGCCTCGGGCGCGTGAGGCCTCCACATAGGTCATTTCCCTCCCCTGCTGGGACCACGAGACGAGAACAAACGTGTTGGTGGTCGTCGCACTTTGAGCCTTGTGGGTCGTTGCGGCATAGCCGAGCCGAACATGGGGGTAGTCGGCGAGGGGGACGACGATCCTATCCTTGGCGCCGTCCACGCGAATTGTGAGGCGCTTCCGTCCGAGTATCCCGAGGGCCTCGACCGTGCCGAGGGTCCCGTTGTTGACGCCGTAGAGTTTGGAACCCTTGCCGAAGATAACGCGGTCACCGGCCGAGAAATTCTCACCGTTGTGTTTGAGTTCTTTCCGGCCAAGGTCGCCTCGCTTGTGACGTTCCGAATGCACGCGCGAATTGAGGTCGTCCACTTCGGCATTGGTGGCCGCGATGATGAGGTTTCCTTGGGGAGATCCCCGGGATAGCCAATCTTTGACCAGCATGTCCTTGGGTGATTCCAACTCGGTGCCAATTTTGACAGCCCCACGCTGATGCAGTTCCCTGAGCGCGTTGCGGGGATCACCTTCGGCAAACTCCCGGACGACCTCCTTTGCCCAATCGTCGCATTGGCGTTTGATGTCCGTCAGTTTCGCTTGCCCCACGCGCTGGCCGATGAATTCGAACGGAGCACCGGCTTCGATGGCCGGCGGCTGTTTTCCATCACCGACCAAAACCACCTTGGCTTTGGCCTTCGCACAGAAATCGAGGACCGACTTCAGCTTTTCGGTTCCGACCATTCCCGCTTCATCAATCACCACCACGGTTTTGCGATTGATGAACTGACTCCCGAATTGAAGAGAGAGTTGGGGTAGCCCTCGCTTCCCCTTGGCGAAGCTCCATTTGGGAGCGTTGGGTGCAATCAGTCGTCTGCCGCTGGAAATGGACACTCCCGGAAGAATCGTCCACCAGGTCCGGGACATCTTCTTCATCAAATGGGCCAGAGTGACGCTCTGGATGTCAGAGGACTTCTGGAGGCCATCGGCCGCCTTCCCGCTGAGGGCGACGCCTACTACGTTGAGCCCGGCTTTAGTCCAAGCCTGGTTGGCGACTTTCAGCAGTTGGGATTTTCCTGTTCCGGCCAACCCCGCGAGGACCTTCACCCGCCCTGGGCTCCGAGTGATGTGTCGAACCGCCTGCTTCTGTTCATCGGACAGAGTGCTCAAAAGAAGGGTCCATTCCACTCGAAGGCGGTAGAGAACATGGCGACGCTCCCGCTGATGTCCGACCGCGCGCTGGAGTAGTCCCTTCTCCAGGTCGAGCATCTTCTGAGTTGTAAACTGCAGTTCCGATTTGTAGTCGCCCAGGCGAACGAGTTTCTCGGAAACTCCACTGACCGCTTGCAGGAGGTTCTTCAGAGGCACCTGCCGGGTCAGGACATCGTTGGCCAGAACCTGAAGGAGTTCGCGTAGCGAGAAATGAGCCTGCTGTTGGGTCAGTCGGTCAATCGCGTCCGTAATTTCCATCGGCGAAATGGATTCTTCAGCAAGAGGACGCTTCCCCCGGAACAGCTTTCCCGCTTCAGCCCGGGTCCACCCGTGTGCCCGTCCTACTCCCTCCCAGATCCGAATGAGTTCTGCGCGCGGCAGCAGCGACTTTCGCTTCCGGGTTTTGAGCGTCGCCTCCTTGGCCGCCACGGCTCCCGTTCGGTCTCCCATTTCATCGAGGATGGCCTGCCGCCGCTTTGAAAATGTGGCCATCAAGCGCTCCGGAACATTCGCTATCTCGAAGCCGTCCTTGGTCTTGGTGAGGGTGAGGCCAAGCCGTTGCAGGCCGTTGGCGAGAACCAGTCGATAAGCCGCCCCGGTGGCCATTTTGTGCTGGAAGATTTTCTTGCTCACAATCGTGCCGGCCGTCAGGTCGTCCCGGATGCAAATGTTGAGCAGCACGGCATGAGTATGGGGCTGTGGATCCTGGTCCCGGCTTGACCCGTGCTCGAAGAGGGCGGCAATGAAACCGACTTCCTCGCGGACATAACCGAACTTCCCCCGGCGAGTGAGTCCTGCCTCGCGCTCAAGATAGGTCAGAGCTTCCGTCACCGCCTCCCGCTGTATCGCCTGCAACTCCTCCCGAAGTTCCGGGGATACCTGGCTCCAGAGGGTCGAGAAACTCTTGGGCGGGCTGAAGGTAAGGTCCCAGCCACTCTGGCGGTCCGGGTCGCCGCAATTGAGGACGAGCTCCCGTTCTTTCCCCGGCGAATAGCCCTCGAGTAGGTCTCGGAGATCGTCCTGGGCGACGATTCCCTTGAGTCCCAAGCGGCGAGCGCTCTCACCGAACCACTGGCCCAATGGTTCACCTCCGTTGAGGTAGTAGTCCTCCCGGGCCAAGGCGGTGTAGTACCGCCCAGCGGAGGAGCCCTTGAGTGGATTGGAGATGCTCAGCATGGGATGAATGGCTCTGTGGGGATGGAGGCGTCGCGCAGGTGGATCCGTAACGACGATTACCGACCCTGGCTTTGCGACTGGCTCTTACTGGAGGATTGTCCATTGTTGGTGGACTGGCCCTTGCTCGGGTTGGGACTGCGGGGTTCGGGCTTTCGGGCGTTTCCGTTGGCCAGGGGCGCCCCACTCACTCCGTTCACATTCTGGACCGGCCGCTGCTCGCCCTCCGCGCCGGGTTGTTTCTGCGTCCGCGCAGATTCCACCGGCATCGATTCGACCTTTTTGATCTCCGGCTCATGCCATCGCCGATGCGCGATGGCTTCATCGTTGGCCTTCCCACGGTGAAGATAAAATTCCGTTCGGAAGAAGGCCCGCGAATCCTTCAAGTAAACCATCTCCTTCGCCTGTTGGGGCGACGAAATCAGCACATGTGCATTCTCGGCGAGACTGCCCTGGGCCCGATCACGCGGCACCGCGTACCCCAGCTTCACTTCACGGTATTGACGGAGAGGGATCTCAACTCGCCGGTCCGTATCGTCGAGCCGGACCGATATCCACCCCTTGCAGAGCGCCGCTATGGTGCCGAACCCGCCGCTGGTAACTCCCAGCTCCTTGGAGCTCTTCTCAAACACGACCCGGTCCCCGGAATGGAATGTCTGTCTACCGTGGGAGATCTCCCGGTTTCCCAGCAGACCCCTCTGCCGGCAGTCCGCTTGGGCAAGCACATTGAGGGCGTCCGCTTCGGCGACCGTTTGGGTCAGGATCAGGTTGCTCTTCGGATCACGCCACTTGCCCCAGCCTCGAATGAGCATGCTCGGGGCTGATTTGCTAACCTCACTGACATGGACGTTGGCACTTGAAGCCAGCTCGCTCAGGGAACGCGAAGGGATTTTGTCGCCGTGGTGATTCCGAGGCTCGTTGCCCGGTACCTTCTGACCCTTCCCATCCAGCGACTGACTGATGGGTGCGTACTTGGAGCGAAACATTTCCCGTGGATTGATGCCGGGCAGTTTTTCGGCATTGCCGAGGACGACCAGTTTGGCTCCGGCATGCGCGCAGCGATCCTGCAGCATTTTGAGATGGGTCCTTCCGAAAGCATGAGCTTCCTCGGCGACCACCACGCAACGTTGATCAATCGGTGAACCACCGAAGTTGAGAGCGGGAGAGGGCAACCGCACCAGGCGAAGAATACTCCGGGCCGGAGCGGTAGCGCAGGCCACTCCCTTCCGAATCGAGGTGTTGGCGCGCTGGATCAGCGATTTTGGAGCGGTACGTCCGAGCGCCTGCCCTGCCGTCACGGTGGCGATGTGGGTGGAGTCTTGGAACTGGGCGGCCCGCTCCGCGTTGCCACAGACACCCACCACTCTTAAGCCCGCTGCGGTCCATTGTTTCTCCGCCAGGGACATCAACGCCCGCCTCTCCGATTCTCCGAAATTGCAGAGCGCCTTCGTTGTGCCCGTCGTCGTGGTCACGAAGCGGAAGGCCGCTTTTTGATGTTCCGTGAGGGCGCTGGCTTTTAGCAGCGCCTCGACTGACTGACTGGGCAACCGATGGGCTTCATTGCCTCCCTGGTGATTCAAGTCCCGGGGCGGGACCGGATCCGGAGCCTGCCGTATTCCAGTTTTATACAGCGTCTCTCCGCTGTTGGCCCTGAAGGCTTCAAAGCCATGAACCTCGCTCTTGATGGCCCTTTGAAGTCCGGCGCTGCTAACGGTACTCGTTTGAAAGTTGGTTGCGAGGGTTCGAACAAGTTCATGAAGTTCGAACGGGGCGCGCAAGGTTTCGACGGCTGCGAATACCTCGTGTGGTGAAACGTAGGTCTCAAGGCGCGGGTCCAGACCCAGCAGTTTGGACGCCTTGTCGGGGCCCCACCCGCGCTGGCGCCCGATTTCCCGCCAATGGCTGAAGATATTTGTCGGAACCTCGGGGCTGCCATGCCCTGACCCAATCGACGCGTCGGCCACCGCGTTGTTTAACGGCGTCGCATTCTGGCTTGGTGACGGTTCCCAGGACTCAATCGACGGAACTCCGGCAATCTCGAACGAGTCGGCGTTCCGCACGAGGCGCAATCCAAGCTGGCTCTGAAGGCCGTGGGCCAGGGAGAGGTGGAAGATGGCTTCAGTAGCCGCTTTGAGCTTGAGCAGACGCGACGGGTCCAATGTTCCGAACGACCCGTCGCTGCGAATGCAGGCGTTGGACAACACGACGTGGGTCTGAAGCTCGGGAATCTGTTTTTGGCCGATGCCGTGAGCAAAAAGAGCCCCGACGAAGCCGACTTCCTCACGGGGATGTGGGTCCAATTGGGATGGCATCAACCCGGCCTCGTCCTGAAGGTACGTGATGGCGTTGCGAACCGCCTCGTGGTTGATCGCCTGGATGGTGTGGCGGTGGTCTTTCTCTAGCTGACTCCAGAGCACGGAGAGGCTCGGTGGCGGCGTGAAACAGAGGTTCAGACCTCCTCCGGGGACCGGTCCGTCGCCGCGTTGGATTTCATTCCTTCCTCGGGTGAGTTGCCCCTCCAGAAGGGCCCGTACGTCACCGCGCCCGACCGGTCCTTCAAACCCCAATTCCTTGGCCCCGTGCCCCAGCCAGTGGCTCATGAAATACCCATCAGATCTCGGTGGGCTCAAGGTGAAGTGCAGGGAAGTGCCTTCAACGTGTTTGGAGATGCGTAGCATGGTTAACGGAGGTTTTCGTCGGCCCACTTCTCGACTGACTCCAGGGGGATATCGCCGTGGGTAACGAGTATTGCTTTGACCGCGACTTCCAGATTCGCCTGCAGGAGGGCGAGTTCCCGCTCAATCCGGTCCAATCGTTCTTCGATGATCGCGGGGTCATCTTTGTCCAACGCGGTACGGACGAGCGTGCGGGCAAATTCCGCCGGCGACACGTGGGCTTGTTCGGCCCTCGCCCGCAGCTGTTCCTCCGAGTTCGGATCGAGCCGAAAACCGATGACGCCGGACTTGCTCATGGTGTTAACGGGATGACGTTCGCTGTTAACGCAGTTAGCACGTTGGTGGAGAATGTTTTGGATGCCGTTGGGCGGGCACTTTTAACGCGAGGTGCATCCGGTGTGGTGAAGCCCTCTCGGGGTCGGGAGGGGGCGAGCATTGGGGAGG
>CAYYSX010000237.1:0-3150 GCA_964474315.1 uncultured Verrucomicrobiota bacterium
TCCCGCCTTGAGCCGCCGCAGGGAGGCGCGAACTGTCGCGCCGGTCGTCATGCGCTTCGTCCCACTCCTCGTCGCCGTCCTGGTCTGCACCTTCGTTACCGCGGAGGATTTTTCCGCCCGCTTGCGCCAGGCCACCAACGGCACGCCGGCCTTTGCCCGGCTGGCCGAACTTTGCGACCGCTTCGGACCGCGTTTCAGCGGCACCACCAACCTCGAGGCCGCCATTGACTGGACCGTGGAACAACTGCGCGACGACGGCTTCGACGCTGTCCGCACCGAATCGCTCCAGGTGCCGCGGTGGGTACGCGGAACCGAGTCGGCGGAATTGGTCGCTCCCACTCCGCGCTCCCTGCCGATGTTGGGCCTCGGCGGCAGCGTGGGAACCCCGGCGGAAGGAATCACCGCTCCCGTGCTGGTAGTCACCAACTTCGCCGACCTTGCCGCCCGAACGAACGAAGCCGCCGGCCGGATCGTGCTCTTCGACGCGCCGTACACCGACTACAGCACGACCGTCCAGATCCGCTACCAAGGGGCGGGTGAAGCCGCCCGCGCCGGAGCCGTGGCCTGCCTGATCCGCTCGGTCACCCCGTTCTCCCTCCAGACGCCTCATACCGGCGCCATGCGGTATCCGCCGGACGTTCCGCAGATCCCGGCGGCGGCCCTGACTCTGGAGGACACCGACCGCCTGCACCGCTGGCAGCGGAGGGGAGTGACGCCTGTCGTTCATCTTAGGATGGAGGCTCATACTCTTCCCGATGCGCCGTCCCGAAACATCCTGGCGGAAGTCCGCGGCCGGGAGTCACCCGAGGAGATCGTCGTGATCGGGGCGCATTTCGATTCATGGGACATTGGACAAGGGGCCCTGGACGATGCGGCTGGCTGCTTGGCGACCTGGGAAGCGTTGCGCCAGATTCGGCAGCTTCCCCAACGTCCGCGTCGGACCGTGCGGCTTGTGCTTTGGACCAATGAAGAGAACGGACTCCGTGGCGCACGCCACTATGCCGAACGACCGGAGGAAGAGCTGGCGCGCCATGTGGCCGCGCTCGAACTGGACAGCGGGGCCGGTTGGCCGCGCGGATTCAGCTTTCTGGGCAGCGACGCCGGCATGGCGATGCTGCAAGGCTGGGTGGATCGACTCGCTCCGCTGGGGGCCGCTGACCTGCGCCGCGGTGGGGTGGGAGCCGACCTCGGTCCTTTGGTGACCCGCGGAGTCCCGGCCCTCGATTTGAAACACAGCAGCACCAACTACTTCTGGTTCCATCACACCCACGCCGACACCGTGGACAAAGTGAATCCGGCCGAACTGGATGCGATGGCCGCGGCGACGGCGGTCATGGCTTGGTCCCTGGCTGAGGCCCCGGAACGCCTGCCGCGCTAAGGGTTTGCCCGCGAATGGCAGGACGCGCTGACTGTGCGGCGCGAGTGGAGTCGCCGGGGGCCGGAGCGCGGGTCTATGACCCGCAGCAACGTAGCCCCCTGGAAGGCGATGGAATCCCCCCAATCGACGCCCTGTCCCACGGGGTTCGGGGTGAGCTGGGACGAGCGGACGTGGCGAGAAGAGTGCGCCTCGTTCCCTCGGTCTATAGCCCAGACCAAAGACGTTGATCGCCCCATTTCCCTCATGGCATCTGATATGGCCAGGGCCAGTCGAGGTTCCCAGATTCGGACGTTGCTTCGGATAGGAAAATTCCCCCGTCGTCGATTCCGTTAAGCCCCACGGACCAGAGTCGGAACAGGCCGTCGTCGGTGCGGGCATAACGCAGTGGTTGGTGGTTGACGGGATCGAGGGGGACCTGGGCCAGGAAGTCGGGGACCAGGGGATCCAGCGTGGCCGGGTAGGAGCCGTGGCGAAGGCGATACCGTTCCAAGGCACAGCCGGTGACTGCACTGCGCACCGCGGCTTCGGCTTGGACAAACTTCTCGAAGGCTCGGTCCACCGCCGGCAGCAACATGCGAACGAAAACATTGTATGGCGAACTCCATCTCCTTTCTCGATCGAGGAATACCCGTAGGGACTCGGACAAATCGTGGAGGACTGGCCCGAGTCCGGTAGGAGGCGGGTTGCTAACCGCCAGCCGTCCCTGCTGAATGCGGTCCTGATAAAACAAGTTGATCGTGGCCTGATTCTGCCGAATCCAGCCAGAGGGCAGGAAGGTCCGGCTGGAGCCACCCCCGGGCGGAGGAAGCGGATGGCGTCCGGTGGCCGCCCACTGGTTAAACAGCGTATTGACGCCCCCCCGCTCGCCTTCCATTGCCATGGAGTAGGCCTCCAGCGGCGAAAGCTGGGACAACTGCTGCTGCAAGGTAGCGAGTTGCGGTTCCGTCCAGGCATGAGCCGCAATCCCACGCCAAACGGTCTGGGTGGCGATGACGATCTGGGCCACCCGAACCAGTTGCGAAATCAACAGCGGCTCCTCGCGCAGCAGGGAGGCGACGCGGAGGGCGCACTCCGTTTCCGCGAAAGCGCGGTTGCTCTCGTCGCGGCCCAACAGCGCCGCCACCCGGACGTCGAGCCATTGCTGGATTTCTCTCAGGTGTCCCAGGTGGGGAAGGAGGGCGTAGGTTCCATCCTCCCAGCGAACCGGAAACACCGCCCGGGGCCGCTGACTGGCTTCGCAGAAGGAATGAAGCAAGGGGTCTGCCCGGGACAGCGCCGTCAGCACCACGGTGGCGTCGTCGGCTCCCGCGGCCGGCTTCGGATACGGGAGGTTCTGCGTGGTGGTTTTGGACCCATCCGTCAGGGACGCCTGATTGGAGATCGCCACGCGAAACGACTCGGACCATTCCGTCAAGGTCAACGGCGCCCGGTCGCCTCGCTCCCGGCGATTCGTTCGAGACGGCAACGCCAGAACACGAAAGGCCGCCGCGGCATTGGTATCCATCGCCCCTAGTGGGTCGTTTCGGATCAAATCGCTGAAGGGAGGAATACTGAAGAAGTTCAGCTCGGCCGGAGGCAGCGTCGGAGCGACCTCGTGGAGCAGCAGCCGTTCGCCTTGGGCCGTCAAGTGCGTGCGAACCGCCCGCCAACGCCAGGCTCCGCGCACATTCTCCAGAGCCACCAGCAGCAGTAATGGCACCACCACGGCGATGATCAGCACGTAGATGGGGCCCAGAATCCACCGGGTCAAGGCGCCTGGCCCCGGCCGCTCG
>CAYYSX010000237.1:3250-9487 GCA_964474315.1 uncultured Verrucomicrobiota bacterium
GGCCCCGGCCGCTCGTCGCCCGCCCCGGCGGCGCGAATCCGGGCGGCGCGTTGGTTCCACGACAACAACGCGAACGTGCGGTGAACCAGGCTTCCGGTGAATCCGAGCACAGCGAGCGGTACCACGACGAGACTCGTGAAACCCGCGTCGGTGTCTCCCGCCGCATTCCGCATCAACCAACTGATGCCGACCGCCAGCGCGCCGCTGAGGATTCCCGTGAGCACTGGAAAAATGAGCAGCGCCAGCCACGGATAATTCTGGTCGGGCGCGGGCCGCAGACGACGGAGTCCGAACCAGGTCCAATTTCGGTCGGAGAGCCAATTGTAGAACGAGGTGGGAGACATGGTGGAGGGGGCTTGGGTCCGGGGTCTGTGGTACCTTTACGGTGGCTTGGGCTTTGGGGTCTGCGGTTGCTGCCGGAATGATCCGGCGCGTCAGATGCACTGGCCGGTTGAAAACCGGCGGAACAGGAGACCAAGAGGTCTGCGGTACAGGGTTTCGGTCATGGGCGGCTTTACGGTGGCTTAGGCTTTTTGACCTGCAGTTGCTGCCGGGGTGATCCGGCGCGTCAGGTGGACTGGCCGGTTGAAAACCGGCGGAACGGCAGACCAGGAGGTCTGCGGTACATGGGCGAACCAAGCCCGCTCGCGGACGCGTCGGTCGCTGCGCGGGCGGAGGACCGGGGGCGGATTGAGGTTGGAAGGTGGGGTGGGACGCGACACGCGCCGCGGTTCATCCAAGCCGGCCAGTTGCCACAGCAGGGCCCGCTGCGCCTGGGCCTCGGCGATGCGTTCGGCCGAAATCGTGGGCGTGAGGCCGGCCACCGTGCCGTTGAGCCAGCGGTCCGAGTGGGCGCCCAACCAGACCGTCAGCAGCACGGCCGCCAGGCCGGCGGGAACGAGCGGAATCCGGAGCAACCAGGCGCCCCACCAGGAATTCGACGCCGGGTGCGGCCGGGGCGAATGGGCGGCTGACCTTTGTGCCGCGGCCAGCATCTCCCCGCGCCAGCCAACCGGCGGTTGACGAAAAGGCTGGCCGGCGAGGTGTTCGACAAAGCGCTCGTCCGACAGTGGGTCCGGTTGGCGGTCGTGATCGTTCATGGTCCAGCTTGGCGAATTTCGTCGTAGAAGGGACGCAGCCGTTCGCGCAGTTTGTCTAAGCCGTAACGGTATCGGCTGGCGGCTGTGTTCAGCGGAATCTCCAGCGTCTCGGCAATGCGTTCGAACGTGAGACCTTCCCACAGTTTGAGATGAACCACGGCGCGTTGTTCCCACGGGAGCGCTCCCAATCCGGCGGCCAGTTCGGCGCGGAACAGGGCTTCATCAGGATCCACCGCCGGCGCAAAGAGCTCCACCGGCTCCTCGGCCAATCCCTCCTGAGCCCGGCGCCGGACGTCCCGACGGCGGATCAGGTCGATGGCGGCATTGTGGGCCAGCCTCAGCAAATAGCCCCGTTCGTCGCGCACCGCGGCCAGCGGACTGGAAGAACGCGCCAGCCGGACGAACACCTCTTGCAGTACATCCCGCGTATCGGCCTCGTCGCGCGTTAGATTCATCACCAACGCAAACAGCGCTCCGGCATGGGCGTCGTAGAGGCATTCGAGTTCGGAATCGGACACGGCGTCTTCGGCAAGGACGCGCGGGAAGCTGGAATTTGTCTATCAGACCTTCACTCGCGGAAGGCGGCCCCATGCTCAGGGCTGCGCCCGCTGTGCCCATTTTCGCCCACGGGTCAGCGCCGCCAGGGTCTCGGCCAGACGTCGCTCCTGCGTTTCCGGACGTTTCGCAGTGGAGAGCCAGACCAGGTACTCCCGCTGACAGCTTGGAGCGAGGCGCTGAAAGTTTTCGGCAGCGATCCGGTTGGCTCGGCGGGCGAGGGCCGCGGCGAAGAACTCGGGTACCGGCCAGGGTTCGCGGTGCGCTTTGGGTACTGGAGGAAGGGAGGGGTCGGCATCCAACGCCACGGCGGCCTGCACCAAACGCCGAAAGGCGTCCCGATTGAAGTTCGCCAGAGTCGTCAACCGTAGAGAAAGAATGTTGGTGGCCCCTTCGGACGGAATAAGCAGTCCGGCGGGATCGGCCAACTCCGTGCCGCGAAAGAACGAGATTCCCAGGTGCTTCTGACACGCACTCAAACCGCACACCAGTTTCCGGCCGGAAAAGCACAGCATATTCCACTTGATGGACTCGGTGAGGTCCGGCTCCCAGGTGAGGATCCACTCGTGAATCTGGGCGGCGAGCGGCTCAGAAAACTCGGGACACGTCTCCAGCCATTCGCGGGGATCCCAGGTGCGGGCGCGGGAGCAGTCCATGGGGTGATGGTTGGACGGAGAGACTTGGAAAAGACCACCGAAGATCCAAGCTCCAAAGATTCCAAGGGGTCTTCGTTCGGAGACCTTCCCTTCCCGCTCACTTCGCTGCCATCTGGTTCGGATCGCCCTCACCGCGGCGCATCTGGAAGGGGGCGCTTTGCACCACCCCTAGAACCAGATCCGAAAAGCGTCCGTCCCCCGACTCAAGGCTCTGGACGACTTTCTGGACGGCCGGTTTGTCGTAATACTCGAGTCCGCGGCCCAGCCCATAAGTCAGCATCTTCTCGGTGAGGCAGCGGAGGAAGTCACCTCGACGAGCCACGGCGAGGACTTGGTTCAGCTCGCGGTGATCTTTGAACCGTTCGCCGGTGTTGAGCTCTCCGGCGGTCTCCACCGGCTCATCGCCCTCTTTTTCGCGGAACGCTCCGATGCCGTCGAAGTGCTCCAACGCAAAGCCGATCGGGTCCATCCGGGCATGACAACTCGCACACAAGGCGTTGTCGCGATGCTGCTCCAAGCGCTGCCGAAGGGTGCCGGTCAGTTTCTCTCCGGCCTCCAGCTCCGGAACATCCGGCGGGGGCGGCGGGGGCGGTGTGGAAAGCAAGTTGTCGAGCACCCACTTGCCACGCTTCACCGGCGACGTCCGGGTGGGATTGGACGTCAGAGTCAGGATGCTCCCCTGGGTGAGGAGCCCCTGCCGCGGGGTGCCGGCCAGCGATACCTTCACAAAGTCTTCACCGGTGACGTCGGGGATTCCGTAATGCTTCGCCAGCCGTTCGTTCACGAAGGTGTAATCCGCCAGCAGGAAATCCATCACGGGCCGATCCTCGGCCACCATCGCGGTGAAGAACCGTTCCGTCTCGGTCCGCAGGTCCCGGCGCAACTGATCATTGAAGGCGGGAAACGTCTCCCGGTCCGGCTCCAGGATCGCCAACGTCCGCAGTTGCAGCCACTGGCCGGCAAAGTTCTCGGTCAACGCCTGCGCTTTTTCGTCTTTAAGCATGCGCCGCACCTGCGCCGCGAGATTCGGACGCAGCCGACCTTGCGCGGCGAGGTCGAACAACTCCTCGTCCGGCATCGAGCTCCACAGGAAATAAGAGAGCCGGGAAGCCAGCGCGTAGTCGTTGACGGGATGAATCGAGCCCGGGTTGTTCGGTTCGGGTTGCAACTCCCCACGGAACAAGAAATGTGGGGACACCAACACCGCCGTGAGCGCCTGCTTTACCCCGGCTTCGAAATTGTCTCCCCGCGCGCGCCCTTCCCGATACAGCTTCATGAGCCGGTCCACGTCGGATGTGGCCACCGGACGCCGCCACGCCCTCCGGGTAAAGTCATTGAGCACCTTCCGCGCCGCCGGCTCGTCGGTCAGCCCCGGCTTATGCCCGGCGAAAATTCGATGGTGCGACTCCGGCAGCGGCAACTTCACCCCAAGCGGCCCGGTCACCCTTGCCTCGTGGAGCCAGAAATTCCGATCCTCGGTCACCTTCTCCTTCCGGGGCGGCCGCCCCTCGCGCGGCCGCTCGACCCATTTCTCTTCATAATAATCGTTGAGAAACGAAACGGTGATCGAGTGCGGCCCACTCTGCGGAATTTCCACCTCCGTTTGATAGGTGCCCGGGTTCCTGGCCTTCGCCTCTACTTGGAATGTTTCAATCTCCCGATCGTCCACGCGCAGCCCCATCTTGACCTTCTCCGGACCCGCTTGGTCCCCGTGCGCCTTCACCTCGATCCGGTAACGCCCCGGAAACGGAAGAGTCATTTCGACCTGTAGATCGCCGTTCCCCGCCAACCCCCTGACCGGCCCTGCATCGATGCCCCCCGAAAACTTCTCCGCCTTCACCACGCGCGTGGGCGCCGGACGCGGGCCGTCCACGATGGCTTCGTTCAACACCGCCTCCGCGGCGTCTAAATACTTCTCCATCAGCAGCGGCGGCAGGGTCAGGACATCACCGATGTTGTCGAAACCATACCCCACGTCGTCTTCCGGAAAATCTTCGGCCGGCTGAAAGCTGACGCCCACCAGGTCGCGGATCGTGTTGTCATACTCCACCCGATTGAGGCGGCGGAGCGTTACCCGGCCCGGATCCGGCCGGTGGGGATCCACCGGGAACAACGTCTCATTCAGCCAGTGGGTGACCTGTTCCTTTTCCTCCAGGGCCAGGGGCGGGCGCTTCTGGGGCGGCATGTCGCCGGACTCGATATTGTGCAGCACCCGTTCCCACAGCTTACGGTCCTGCAACACCGCCACCACGTTGGTAAAGGTATCCAGCGTCACGTCCCCCTTGGATGCCCCGTCGCCATGACAGTCCCAGCAATGCTCGCTCAACACCGGCAACACCTTCTGCTGAAAGGCTGCCTCCGCCTTCGCGACGTCGAGACGCGGCAGCCGGTAGGCGGTGGATTCGGCGGCCAAGCGGCGTTGATAGGCCAGCACGCCGGCGGCCACTACCCCCGCCAAAAGCACGGCTAGAATGGCAATCTGTCGTCGCACGGTTCGCTCCATGACGCGGTCGATAGGGCAATTATTGCACCAAACTCCGAAGACCAGAAGGGCCGACCGCCCTCTCCGATTCGAGCGCCTCTTGAATTGGTCCTTAAAACGGCAGGCCGAACCCAAGCTCCAAAGGCCAACTCTCTCGAGAATCGACCCGACGACCCGACAGAGGTCCTGTCCCCACTGCGCGGTACCCTTCGGTTCGGCGGCGTGACCGAACCCCAGGGCAGGGCTAGGTGGCCAAGCCTTGGAGCTTCGATCTTGGAGCTTCTTTGGAGCTTGGAGCTTTGAATTTGGAGCTTTCACCGGTCCCGGTAAGGACAAATTCAAGAAACGCCCTCTCCGATTCTGTCCGACGCTGGAAACCTTGTCCCAAGCCGACCAGAATGTGGTCGCCACAGCCGCTCTGAACGGCGGCGTCAACTGTCTCATGTCACCTGCTGTCCTTTGGATCACTGGCGCGTACGGCCTGATCGGGAGGTACCTGATCCGCCAGGCATCCCGTCTCTTCCCGGAGGCGCGGGTCATCCCGATCGGGCGTCCGGCGCTGGACCTCACCGACTTCGCCGCCGTGGAAAAAAGCCTGGCCGAAGACCGCCCCGACGCCGTCATCCATTGCGCCGCCATCAGCCGTTCGCCGGTCTGCCAAGCCGATCCCGACCTCGCCCGCCAGGTGAATGTCGAAGTCACCCGCCACCTCGCCGAGCACTGTCCGGAGGCGGTCTTCGTCTTCTTCTCCACCGACTTGGTGTTCGACGGTCAGCGGGGGAACTATCGGGAGGACGATGCGCCAAATCCACTGATGGTCTATGGCGAAACCAAAGCGGAAGCGGAGCGCTTGGTACGGAGCCATCCGCATCATCTGATTATCCGAACCACCCTGAACTACGGCTTCTCCGCGACGCACGACCGCTCGTTCAACGAAGAGATGGTTCGGGCGTGGCGGGCCAACCGGACGCTGCGGCTGTTCACCGACGAATTCCGTTCGCCTATTGCCGCCTCCGAGACGGCCAAGGCGGTCTTGGAACTCCTTCGGGCCGGAACCACCGGCATCGTGCATGTGGCGGGCGCGGAGCGGCTCTCACGCTGGGAAATCGGAGAATTGTTGGCGCGCAAGAACCCGGCTGTCCCCGCGAAGCTCGAACCCGCGTCTCTGCGTGACTTCGCCGGTCCTCCGCGGCCCGCCGATGTCTCGCTAAACTGCGCGCGGGCGGAGTCCATTCTGGGCCGATCTTTTCCGCGCTTCACCACCTGGCTGGCGGAGGACCGGGAAGAGCCGTCGTCAACGGGAACGCCGCGGGCAGGCTGAAAGCCTGCGGAACAGCAGACAAGAATGTCTGCGCTACATGCGCTGTAGCGCAGGCCTCTGGGCCTGCTGTACCGCAGGTTTTTAACCTGCCCCCCGGTCCACCGGCAGGTCTTTCAGCCTGCC
>CAYYSX010000238.1:0-9476 GCA_964474315.1 uncultured Verrucomicrobiota bacterium
GCGACCCGGCAATGTAGTCGTCGTGCTTTTTCATGCGCGTGCGAAGTGGCCTAACAGTGGATTCACCGACAAACCGCTGTCGGTATATTAGTATCACCGCAACGTTGGCTACCCAGCAACCCGTTGTCGAGGCGTTTCTTCCAGCGGCCCCTTCGAGGAATCGGTGCCGTCTTATCCGACGGCCGGATACCGTTGCCGGTCAGTCTATTGATATCACCGCAGACTGGTCTTTCCGTAACCCCTTGAACGGGTGCGACTTTTCCAAGGCTCTTGTCGGATATCACGCCATATACCGACCGATGAGTCCCTCCGGGCGACTCTTCCGAGCGCTCCCGATGGAAAGGGGCGCGGGAGTCGCGCTTCGGCACTTTTGGAGCCTGTTGGAAAAATCAAAGGGGTCCTGTTTTCGTGGAAAAAGGCTGCTGGTCAGGCGCGACGTGGGAGCATCCCGGGAGCGGTCGGTGACCGAGGGACAACGAAGCCGGCGGGCCCTTTCCGCGAAAACCCTCCGCGCGGCGGCGCGGCGGGTCTTTTGACCTAGGCCGTTGAGGTGGCCAGCAACGCGTCGTGAGGCACGTGGTTGGAGCTTCATACTCGCACAGGAGGCCCCCACAAGCCCTGCCTCCTCATTGAATTTGCCGCGCACCCATCCTGATCGCCATAGTCACCCGTACCAACCACCTTGCGTGATGCGCCTGAACCTTCCTCTCCCTCTCCGCGCGCTCGGTCTGCTCGCGGCCCTCATTGCCCCGCCCAGCCTGTCTTGGGCCGCTCCGGACTTGCTCATCGCGGATTTTGAAAAGGACACCTACGCGCCGTGGACCGTCACGGGCGAAGCGTTCGGGCCGGGGCCTGCCCAGGGCACGCTGCCAGGACAGATGCAGGTGGACGGGTTCCAGGGGGAGCGGCTCGTAAACTCGTTTTTCCAAGGCGACGACACGACGGGCACGCTCACGTCGCCGGAGTTTCGCATCGAGAGGAAATTCATCGCGTTTCTCATCGGCGGCGGGAAGAACGAAGAAAAGCTCGCGCTCCAATTGCGGGTGAACGGTCAGGTTGTCCGCAGCGCAACGGGTCCGAATGACAAGCCCGGTGGCAGCGAAGCGCTCGCCAGCGAGTGGTGGGACGTCACGGAGTTCGCGGGACAGACGGCGGTGTTGCGCATCGTGGACGAGGCCAAGGGCGGCTGGGGCCATCTCAACGTGGACCACATCGTGCAGACCGACACCCGACCGAAAGGCTTCGTGAAGGAGGCCGAACGCGCCTTTACCGCGACGGCGCGCTATCTGCACCTCCCGATCAAGAACGGCGCGCCCAAACGCGTCGTGACGCTGCTCGTGGACGGCCAGGCGGTCGTGCGCAACGACATCGAACTCGCCGACGGCCCACCCGACTGGTGGGCGCCGATGGACGTCAGCGCCTGGCGCGGCCAAGCGCTCACGCTGCGGGTGGACAAGCTGCACGAAGACTCCACTGCGCTCCGCGCCATCGAACAGAGCGACACGCTCAAAGATGCCGCCGACCTTTACCGCGAGACGCTTCGCGGGCAGTTCCATTTTTCGCCTCAGCGCGGTTGGAACAACGACCCCAACGGCCTGGTCTTCTTCAACGGCGAGTACCATCTCTTTTTCCAACACAACCCCTATGGTTGGAGCTGGGGCAACATGCATTGGGGACACGCCGTCAGCCGCGACCTCGTGCATTGGAAAGAACTGGGCGACAAGCTGCTGCCGGACGCGTTCGGCCCCATGTTCAGCGGCAGTGCCGTGGTGGACTGGCAGAACACCAGCGGTCTCGGCCAGGAGGGCAAACCGCCTATCATTCTCATCTACACCGCCGCCGGTAACCCCACCGTGCAGTGCCTCGCGTCGAGCACCGACGGCCGCACCTTCACCAAGTATCCGGGCAACCCCATTCTGAAACAGATCACCGGCGGCAACCGCGATCCCAAGGTGCTATGGCACAAAGCCACGAAAAAATGGGTGATGGTGCTCTATGTCGAATGGGAGAAGAAGCAGACCATTCACTTCTTCACCTCGCCGAACCTTCGCGACTGGACCCTCGCCAGCATCACTGAGGGCGACCCGGCCGGAAAACCTTACTTCTATGAATGCCCCGACTTCTTTGAACTACCCGTGAACGGCGACCCGAACCACACGAAGTGGGTTCTGTTCGCCGCCAACAGCGAATACGCCCTCGGGACGTTTGACGGCACCCGCTTTACCCCGGAGCACAGCCGGCTTCCTGGCCACCGCGGTCGCGGCTTCTATGCGGCGCAAACCTACAGCGACCTTCCGGCGCAGGATGGAAGACGCATTCTGATCGGTTGGTTCCAAACCGAGACCAAAGGCATGCCCTTCAACCAATCCATGACCCTCCCGCTGGAGCTGGGCCTAACGCAGACGGACGACGGTCCGCGCCTGACCTTCACACCGGCGAGGGAACTCGAAGTCCTGCGCACCCAAACGCACCGCCTCCTTCCGCGCACCCTCCAACCCGGCGATCCCAACCCGCTCGACAGCCTCCGCGCGGAACTCACCGAAGTGCGCGCGGAATTCGAGCCGGGCGACGCGAGCGAAGTCGTCTTCCACATCCGGGATTGTCTGGTGATCTACGACGCCAAGAAACAGGAACTCAGCGTCAACGGCCACCGCGCCCCGGCCCCCCTGCGCGCCGGCCAACAACGCCTGATCATCTATGGTGATCGCACCGGCCTCGAAGTCTTCGCCAGCGACGGGCTCTGCTACGTGCCCATGCCGTTCAACGCGAATCCGGGGAACAACCGCCTTTCTTTCGAAACCCGCGGCGGCGCGGCGAACGTGACGGCGCTGGACGTTTACGAACTCAAGTCGGCGTGGAACCGGGATTGAGGAAAGGCAGCCATGTCATTAAGCTAAGAACCGGAAGATGAGTGAAAGGACATTTTGGATGACGGTAGAGTCCTCCCCTATGTCGCGGCGCATCGGCACGTGAAGCCGACCTCCTCTGCCATCGACTTGACCAAACGTCATCATCACGGATAGCTGCACCGCCTTGTTCGGTACTTTGGTTATCCTAATCCGTGAGATGAAGAACCACGGATAACTGTAGCGTATTGTTAGGCGACAGTGTTTGTGACTCTCTCATGTGAACGAAATAACCTCTCCACCTGCTCCCGAATCTGCGTGGGAGAATAAGACTGTCGGGCCGAAACTCGCAAAACCGGGATGCGCGCATCCGCAAGCGCAGAATCCACAAGGCCATCACGGACTCCGCGCTCGAATCTTTCGTGCGTCCGATCATCCAACTCAATCACCGCAACGACGTTCAAGCGCGACGAATCACAGAGAACGAAATCAACATGCTTCCCAGTGATGCGGTTGAAGGCCGACTGCCAACCACGGCGGCTCGGACTGCGAACTGGCCGAACAATGTCGGCCAGTCTGACCTTGGCGAAAACCTGGTAGTCAGACGCCACTGCCTGCTGAAGAACTCCAAAGAACGAACGCTCTGCCGGTGTGAACAAAGCGGGAACAGCTTCGTATGCACCGGCGGCACTCTGCGCCGTCTGCTGCCGACCAAGCAGTCGAATCAAAGACGCGGCGACCGCGAGTAGCACCAGAAAGCCAAGCGCGATCAGAAGTGGTGTGCTCAATATGTCCATGGGGTGCGGAGTCGCCAAGACCCAAGCTCACCGACCCGGCGCGCGGGACGCAACGCTTGCAACCGCGATGCTCTCGTCGGGTGCTGCAGCGCGGGGTTCGGCATCGTTAATGCATTGTGTTCACGAGTTCTGTAGCATGCGTTAATTCAGACGCGATCGTGGTCTTCTCATTTTTGCTCATTTTAAGAGCAAGCACTAAGGAAAGTGATGATTTAGCAAGTTCTCCGTTGCCAACGCGCACGGCGAGTTCTGCGCGATAGAGCATCGCCCGCGCATAATCAAGAATGGGAGCTTGTGGATATTGCTTTAGCCCATCCTCAAGAGCTTTGAGTGCACGAACTTCGTCCCCATGGGAGTCCCCAAGCCTGGTAGCTACTTCTAGTCGCTTCATCAATCCAGTTGTTTTGGTTGCAGTTTCATCTTCTTCTTTATCCCCCAGCTTGCAGAATCGTAGCCAATTGCCGCCAACATCAATAACGCTAAAACCTCGGACAGTGCCATATCGTTTCCTAGGTCGCACGATGCGAGGAAATCCAACCATCGGTAGCTTTCCATACGCTTTTCGTAATCCGACTGCAAAGGAGTTATAAATAGCATCCACGTCCGGCACAGCTATAATAGCGCTTGCATATGACTCTGCGGGATTAAAATTAGCAATTCCGCAGAGGTGAATTTGGATGTCTTCAAGCATGACCACCGCATATGGATTGGGGGCTATCTGTCGATAGGTGCGGCGAAAACCGAGCGCCTCGTAAAATGAGATGGCCTCGTCTAGCTTTGGACAAGGAAGAATCGGATAGGTGCGTTCATTCGCCATATGTCACGTCTCCAATAATCAAGTGCTCGGGAAGCTGCAACATTGAAATGGCCGACCGACCCCAGCTCAGCGACCCGGCCCACGAGGGCGTGCGATTGCAACCAGAGCGCGATGGCCAGGTTAGGCGCTGTAGCGCCGGGTTGAACGAAGCCCTGCGCGGGGGGCTTCGCCGAGGTGGACGTGAGGGGTGGTCTCTCACTTTGGCTCCTTCATCTCTGACTTGCCTTCGCGCTTGAACTCGAAGCGCCGGGGGGTGCCGCCCTGGGTGAAGCCGATCGTGGCGCGCAGGTCACCCTCAGCAGAGAGTTCGTACACGATGCGCTTCGGGTAGTCGTGGCGCGGGTTATCGAACACGGCCCGCGTGGTGGTCAGCTCGGTGAGCACGAATTCGGTCGGCGCCGCGCCGCCGGGCTGCGCCACGTAAACCAGTCCGCCGTCGCGCTCGACGATGCGCAGGTATTCGAACGCGCCCATCTTGCCGCGCGAGACCGTGCGTGACACGGCGAGCATCGCGCCGCCAAGCGGCGGGCTCCATCGCTCCTCGATCGACGTCGCCCCCTCCGCGCCCCTCGTTCCGACCCACGCGCCGGCCAGCCACGCCACGTTGGTAATCGTGGCCTTGGCCGGCTCGGGCAACGCGATGTCCTGGGGGTGGCGGTAGAGCCCAACCGACCAGGAATCCGCGGGCTCCCCAAAGTTAACGCGCACCTGCAGTCCGTCGTTCGTCATGCGGAACTCTTTCTGGAACAGCCCTGTGCGCGCGTTGTCCGACACGCGCACGAACTCGGTCTGGTACTGGAACGTGCCGTCCTTCCATGCGCCGCGGTAGCGCGAGATCGTCTTTGGCTCTCCGACTTCGGTGATCGAGCCGTCGAGCGCGACGCGCACGTTGCCGTGCCCAGAGCCATGGCCGTTCAGGACGACCGCGCCTTCCTCGATGCGCATCGAGAACTTCGTGCTCATGGGGGGGCCCATCTGCTCGAGGGTGCGGCCCTCGGTGCGGTCCTCGACGTAGATCCACTCGCCGTCCAACGCGCGCAACCCGTCGGGCTGCGCCGAAAGCGCGCTCGAGGTCAGCGCCGCCAAGGCCGCGCTGAATGCTCCGAGAAGAACACTGGTCATAAGGATTTTGGTCTTCATAGCTTTCATTGGTGTTGGTTATTGGAGTGCGAAACGGCGGCCTACGACCCAAACCCAGCGACGGCCTCGACGACGGGCGTGGAGCGGAAAGGAGAGCCATGAATTTGGTGAGGCTCGGAGCGCAAGGCGGGGAGGCCGCTGCAGCGCTTCTGGGTTAGGCGGCATGCGTGACCTCCGCCGTGCCAGCCGACCGACGGCGCAGGAAAATCATGATGATGGCTGACAACGCGATGCCTACCATCAGGGCGGTCGCAGCGGAAGCGACCGCGTAATTGGAGAGCGTGAACGAGCCGCGAGCCTGCACCACCATCTGCTCGACCTGTTCGGGTGACATCCCCTGCGCCGTGAAGTGTGCTTTGGTCTGCTGCGCCATGACCTCCGGCCACGCGGGATGAACGACCGTGAAATAGCCAACCTGTGCAACCACGGCGACGACAGCCGACACAACCGCCGCCACTGCGCCCACCCCGATGCCGCCCCAATAACTCAACAACGGATTCTGACGCTTGACCGCGCGGAGGGTGAAAATAAAGCCGGTCACTGTCACGGTAAGCCACACCAGCATGAAAACCTGAAACACCATGATGCCGCTCGTGTGGAGGCCAAGAAAGTAGGCGAGATAAAGCCAGACGAGGTTGGCGAGACCGATAAACAGTCCCCACTTCGCTGCGGTTCGATTTGTTGGACTCATGGTTGTGTGGTGGTGGGCGTGCTGCCGCCTTCTAACTTGTGATGATACGACAGACCCTACTGGCTTCCTGGTATATCGGGAATCCGCTCACGGAAGCGTGTAATTTGCAACCGGTTCGGAGGCCCACGAATGGCTTACTTCGAGCCCGCTTTCTTCCAGGTCCACTCCATGGACTGCTTTTTGCCGTTCTCCTCGCCTTCGATGCGCGCGTGAAGCAGATCACCTTCGACCCAATAGATGATGCGCTGGGGAAAGTCGTGCGCTTTGTTTTCGAAGACGGCGCGTTTGGCGGCACTCTCAATCAGCCGAAAACTCGGCGGCCGGCCTCCGGGTTGGGCGATGTACGAAATTCCGTCGGCCGTCTTCTCGATCCGTAGAAACTCGAACGAGACGGTTCACTCGCCGGCGACGTCGCGGTGGAGCCCAAGCATCGTGTTCCCCTTGGGCCGCGTCCACTGCTCTTCCATTTCGACGCCGTCCTGCGTACCGGCCCACGTGCCCGACATCCACGCGAGTTGATTTAGGTCCTGTTTTGGGGCCTGGGTCTGTGCGGCCGCAGTCAAAAGGAGTAACGAAAGAAGGAATGTAAATGTCATAACGATGGCGAATCTCACCCAAGGCGAAATGTTCCGTATTGGACAAATCCGACATTCAGTCATGCGTGGCGAAAAACTCATAAAGAGCGTGGTCGCGGCGCAGGAACATTTCGGGAGGTTCTCCAGAGAAACGTTTGAACTCGCGGATGAGATGTGCCTGATCGGAGAATCCGCAATCGACGGCGAGCGAAGCCCAACCTGGGGCCGCTCCGCTTCTTGCGAGTTGCAGCAGATTCTGGAATCGCACCGTGCGCAAGAGCGCCTTCGGACTCATTCCGATCTTTCGCATGAATTGTCGCTCGAGCTGCCGCTCGCACCATCCGACCCGTTTGCTGATTCCAGCCACAGTGGTTCCCGCCTGATTGCGCTGGATGATGCGAACCGCTTCTTCCAGTCGATCGTCAAAATCGTGGCCTGAGAACTGGCCGAGCATAAAATTCTCAACGACTCGAACCCGCTCATCATCGGAATTCGCATTGATCACAGCGTCCTGCAGAGATCGGCCGTGTATACCCCAGAGTTCCTCGACCGTAACTTCCTCATCTTGAATATCACTTAGGTCGAACGGCATGAACGCCGACGTACCGGCCGGTGTGAATCGAACACCCATCACGTGGACGAACCCCCGCTGCTCCAACAAAAAGCATTCGGTGAGTTGGCCGACTAGAAACGCCCTTGACTGCGTTTGAACAACAGCGTCGCGAACGCGGCTAAAAGGCGCGCCGATGTGAATGACGATCTCCATGCAGCCGTCGGGCAGTATCTTCTGCGGCTCTCCGTTCGACTCTGCCGCATCGCCTTTCAAAAACCAAAAGCATCGGATGAATCTGTCCAAGGGCCGGTGCGGCCGAAGCTCGCGATAACTGAACATGCGTGCCAAGGGTGCGTTAAGATACGCGCCGTGCAAAACACTTTTCAGGCTGCGGACCGTGAAACCTGGCGCGCCGACTATTGGCCGATCCCAATCCTTCGAAGCAACTCCACGATCTCCCGGTATCCTTCGCGATCGAGGCGAGGGTCGTCTTCGAAGGCACCGGCCAATCCCCGCTGCGCGCAGTCCATGGCGCGTGTGGCGTCGGCGCCTCGCTGGACCAGCCTCCGGATGATTCTCTTGCGGCGATGGACGACCGCGCAGATGAGCGGCGTGCTGCCGTGGTCCTGCTCGCGGCGCTCGATGTCGACACTGACGGCAAGGCAGCCCCGCTGCGTTGGTTGCGGCTATCGCAACTCGCGGAACCAATCACGAGCAACACCAGAGCAATGTGTGCGCGAATTTGCATAGCGTGTGAAGCGGCCTAACGTTCCGCTTCACCGGCGCGAAACCGGCAAGCGCAGCGCCGCCGGTTTCGCGTCCGGTGCAAGCGGGGGGTGAACGTCACGTGCTCGGACGCTGGACTGGCGACAAGAGGTTTGCATCTCGCGCCAGCAGCCACTTACCTCCGACGCGCCGCAGGACTGTGAGCGTGTACCCCGCACGCTCGACAGGCTGGCTCGCCCCTGGTGGCGTCACGGTAACGGAGAGTTTGGTCCATAAGTAAGCCATGTCCCCCGAAACATGAATTTCCTGAATCTCCGACGTGCCCTCGAACTTTGGGCGAGGGCTGCCAGCCGGTACCCGAGATAGCGCTGCGAACTCTGCTTTTCGCATAGGCGGCCGGCCAGGCATGAGAAAGACGACATCGTCTGTCATGAGACCTAGCACGGTGTCGACATCGCCCGCGCTGGTTGCGGTCTGCCACGTTTGGACAAGTGTGCGGATTTGCTCTTCGTCGCTCAACATGCTGACCTCATTTGCTGTGACGCCCAACGACCGAACTGTGAGCGACGCGGGCGGCCGAGCGCGGCCGAATTGGCAACTGACGCGGCCTGACCGCGTTCGCTCCAGTGATTTGGTTATGCGGCATGCGGCTCGACACTCCCTCCAGAGACAAGCGATCGGGAGGATGTGCGGAGCAGCCCAAAAGCGATCAGCATTGCGGTCGCGATCCACACAGGATGGGCTGTGATCGCGATAAAAGGAATATCAATGATCCCCTCGCGGTCAAGCCTTCCCTCGGCAACGGAGCGAAGCGTCCATGGAAGGACAAAGAACCCGATCCAACCGACTGGGAACAGCAAACCCTGCACGACAAAAAATCTCCGCAGGCCGCAAAGGTTTCCGTTCGGTTGTCGAACAATCAACCAAGCCCCCCAACCGTGCATCGCGAGCAAAAACCATGTGTAGAGGTAATCCAGGTCCATGAGCGTCTGAACTCTGAAGTTTGAAACGATAATCCCGTAATGCTCGGGCGATAGCTGATCATTAAAGCCCATTGTCCGACCGGCACTGTCCGCAGTTGAAAACGGGGTGTTCCAAAGGCCCGCAACCACCACGATGACAAAGCTGCACAGTGCGAAACTCATCAGAATCAGTGCAAGCGTAACGGTTTTGGAATTGGTATTCATACTCTTAATGTATAACGCTCGGGTTCAGCGGCGGGCCGCGCAGCGGACCGTCCGCTGCAACCCGTTGTTAGCCGCGCCGGTAGTGCATAGCGACTGCGCCGTTGCGGAGCGGCGTCGACGAGACCAGCTCGAGCCGTCGCGTGC
>CAYYSX010000239.1:0-9471 GCA_964474315.1 uncultured Verrucomicrobiota bacterium
ACTCGACACCTCTTTCGCTCCACCCAGCGTTGAAACGCTGGGCTATTCTCGAAAAATCCCTGCCGGGACTGCAATAAACGGAGAGGCGCCCGCGGGAATCCAGCCTTTGGCCTGAAACAGGCGAACTTGTGACGAAAACCGCAAGCCAATCCGGCGGACGTTCACCTGACTATGGGAATCATGCCGTCCGTCCGTCCTTCCCGTCAGGGCCGTGGCCACGCGCTCCTCGCCGTGGCGCTGCCACTGCTGTGGGCAGCCAGCCGGGCCACGGCCGACGACTTCGAGTTTTTCGAATCCAGAATCCGCCCGATTTTGGCGGAGCAGTGTTACGAATGCCACAGCTCCCAGAGTAAGAAACTCAAAGGCAATCTGCGCCTGGATACCCGCGAAGGCTTTTTGAAGGGCGGCGATTCCGGCCCCCTGATGGTTCACGGGGATCCCGACCAAAGCCTGCTGTACCAGGCGATTCATTTCCAGAACCCCGATCGGCAAATGCCGCCCAAGGGCAAATTATCGGAGGCTGAAATTGCTGACGTTGCCACCTGGATCAAGGCCGGAGCGCCTTACCCCGGCGGGCCGGAAACCGAGCCGGACCGCCCGCTGGAAGAAACGGCTTCCGATCCATCCATCGCCCGCCCTCATTGGGCCTTTCGCCCGCGCCAGGATCCGCCGGTGCCCGCGGTCGAAGCGACCGGTTGGGCAACCACTGCGATGGATCACTTCATTCAAGCCCGACAGGAAGCCCGAGGTCTCCGGCCGGTTTCCGCAGCGGACCGGCGAACGCTGATTCGGCGCGCGACGTTTGATCTGACCGGTCTGCCGCCCACGCCCGCGGAGATCGAGGCCTTCTTGCACGATACGTCCAGCGACGCCTTCGCCCAGGTGGTGGAGCGGTTGCTGGCCAGTCCGCACTACGGCGAGCGATGGGGGCGCCACTGGTTGGACGTGGTTCGCTACGCGGACACGGCCGGTGAAACGGCGGATTTCCCCATTCCGGTGGCGTATCGTTACCGCGACTACGTGGTGAAGTCCTTTAATCACGACCAGCCCTACGATCAATTCATCCGGGAACAGATCGCCGGCGACGTACTCGCGGCCCAGGGACAAGGCGAAGACTATGCCGACCAGGTGATTGCACCCGGCTACCTGGCGATTTCCCGGCGATTCGGGTTTGGCGAGTCCTATAACTACCATCATCTCGTAATCGAGGACACGATCGGAACGCTGGGCAAATCGATCCTGGGCCTGACGATCGGGTGTGCGCGTTGTCACGATCACAAATTCGATCCGATCTCCACCGCTGATTATTATGGTCTCTACGGAATCTTTGCCAGTTCACGGTATTCCTTTCCGGGCAGTGAGGAAACGAAACGGCCGCGCGACCTGGTGCCGCTCTTGCCGCCCGACCAAGTGGAAGCCTTGCTTAGTTCGCATCAGGCTGAACTCGCGGTCGTGGACACCGACCTCGAGCAGTTGGAGGCGGAACGCGCGGCGCTGGACCAGGAGATCCAGTCCCGTCTGGCCCAGACCGCGGCCTTCCAATGGGACGCCCGGTTGGCGTCCGTCTCGGTCCCGGCTGACAGCCAGAATGGCGCCGGAAACCGAGCCCTCGTCGAGCAGCTCTGGACCGCGCGCTTTCCCGTCGGGAGCCGGCGGGGCATTGGCTGGCTGGTGAACTCCGATCTGCCCGTCCGGGTGGCTGGCGTGAGCGCAGAGGCCTCTGAATTTGCCCTCCACGTGACGGGGGGATACGTGGCGCCGCACGTTCCGAATCCCGCGACGGCCACCATCACGTTCGAGTTCGACCGCCCCGCCGGTATTCGCGCGGTGGAAATCGTCGAACACAGCAACGGCATTTCCGAAATCGAAGTGCGAACCGCTAATTCTCTCGCCGACCTGGAACATCATTCCACTTCCCTGGGCGTCTTCACGGGTTCATTGGGAGCCGGTCCATTCCCGGAATTTGCCACCAACCGATTTCCGATTCTAGGCGGCCTGACGCCCCGCAGATATCTTCGGATCACGGTGACGCGCACGGCGCTCGCCCAGGCCTTCGCGGCGTATCGTATCTTTCCTTACACGTGGAAGGGTGAACGGGTGCGCGAGGTCGAGATCGCCACTGAGCAACTCGAGCCGGTGGCCGGTGATCTCCCGCCACCCTCCGCCGAGGAACAGGCGAACCTCATGGCCTGGGAGGCCGCCACCCGACGATTGAACACGGCGCTGACGGAAGCCCGCCAGCGTCGCTCGGCGCTGGCGGCCCGCGCGCCGGTGATCGACCAGGCTTACTCGATGGGCGAAGGCACGCCGCAGAATGCCCGTATTCAGCGCCGCGGGGATCCCTTGAACTTAAGTGACGAAGTCCCGCGTAAGTTTCTGGACATTCTCGGCGGCCAAACGATGCCCCCGGAGGCAGCGGGCAGCGGGCGTCTCGAGTTGGCCGGTTGGCTCACGGATCCGGCCAATCCCCTCACCGCCCGCGTGATGGTCAACCGGATCTGGCAGTACCATTTCGGACCGGGCCTAGTGCGCACCGCGAATAATTTTGGAAAACAAGGGCGCCCCCCCAGCCATCCGGAATTGCTGGATTACCTTGCCTCTCGTTTCATCGAAAGCGGCTGGTCCGTGAAGGCCATGCACCGGCTCATCCTGCTTTCATCGACTTACCAGTTGGCCAGCACTGGTGATTCCACCAACGAACGCCTCGACCCGGAGAATGAATTCTATTGGCGGTTCAACCGGCGGCGGCTCGATGCCGAATCCATCCGCGACGCGATCCTCATGGTCAGCGGTGGGCTGAATCGGACGCCCGCCGCCGGTCATCCCTTCCCGCCGCAAGACCAATGGAATTTCAGTCAGCACCAGCCCTTCAACGCCGAGTATGCCACCCGCCATCGCAGTCTCTATCTCATGACCCAGCGGATCCGCCGGCATTCGTTCCTGGGGCTCTTTGACGGGCCGGATGCCAATGAAAGCACCGCCGCACGGGCCGCCACCACGACGCCCTTGCAGGCGCTGTACCTAATGAACAGCCCGTTCATCCACGAAGAGGCGGCCCGCTTGGCCGAATTAATTACGCGTACTGCCGCCGAAGACGCCGAGCGGGTGCGGTTCTCCTACCGGAGGGCGCTCGGCCGGGATCCCACCCCGGCCGAAATCGCAGCGGATACCGAGTACGTGCAAACCTACCTCGAGCGCGGGGAGGCCCCCGGCTCGTCGGTAGAACAGCGGGAGGAGGCCGCCTGGGCCTCGCACGCTCGCGTGCTGCTCACGCGCAATGAGTTTTTATTTGTCGATTGAACCAGCCTGATTACCTCATGTCCCGCTCACTAAACCGACGACAAGCGATCCGATCCTTGGTCGGCGGATCCCTGCTGTGGCCCGGTGTTCTCAGCCACCTTTTGGCCGCGGATCAGCCGCGACCGGTCGATGACGATCCGTTGGCAGCCCGGCCGCCGCATTACTCGGCCCGGGCCAAGCGTATCATCTTTCTCTATATGAGCGGCGGGGTCTCCCATGTGGATTCGTTCGATCCCAAGCCCCGGCTGTTCGCGGATCATGGCAAGACCGTCACGATCAAGGAATGGCAGGGCAAGCCGGGCCATTATTCGCGTTTCTTGAAACGACCCGACTGGGAATTCAAGCCTCACGGCCGCAGTGGCACGGAGGTTAGCTCGCTTTTTCCCCACCTCGCCCACTGTGTAGATGACCTCTGTGTGATCCGTTCCCTCAAGGCGGATCATACCAATCACTATGAAGCGACGCTCGGCATTCATACCGGTTCCTTCACCTTTGCCCGTCCCAGTATCGGATCCTGGCTTAGCTATGGTTTGGGTCTCGAGAATCAGAACCTTCCGTCCTTCGTCGTTCTCGCTCCGAAGATGCCGTACGCCGGGGAACAAGTGTGGAGTTCGGATTTTCTTCCCGGCTGCCATCAAGGCACGCGGATCATTCCCGGCCGCGAACCCATTCCGAATCTGTTGCCGCGTACGGCCAGGAACGGTTTGCAGGAACTCGAATTGCGTCGTCTGGCGACGGTCAATGGTGAGCACCTCGCCGCCCGCGGCCAGGACGCCTTCCTGGCCGCCCGAATGAGATCCTTTGAAACCGCCTTCGGCATGCAGCGGGAGGCGCCCGAAACCTTCGATCTTTCGCATGAATCGGACGCCACGCTGAAACTATATGGATTGGAACGCGGCCAGACCGAGGGCTTCGGCTGGCAATGTCTCGTGGCCCGGCGCCTGGCCGAGCGCGGGGTTCGATTCGTGGAGTTGATCGACGTCGGTTCCTCGGACAACTGGGATGCACACGGGGATATGGCGACCCATGCCCCGCTGGCCCGCAATGTCGATCAAGCCATCGCGGGGCTGCTCACCGATCTCAAACAGCGAGGGATGATGGAGGACACGTTGGTCGTCTGGACCACCGAATTTGGACGCACGCCTTACAATGAAAAGGCCGAGGCCAAGGGGCGCGAGCATCATCATTGGGCGTTTTCTTCGTGGCTGGCCGGCGCCGGCGTCAAACCAGGCATCACCTACGGTTCGACGGACGAACACGGGATTTACGTGACGGAGAACCGGGTTCATGTGCATGATTTTCACGCCACGATCCTTCATCTCATGGGCTTGGATCATGAGAAATTGACCTATCACCATGCTGGCCGCGATTATCGCCTCACGGACGTGAGTGGAACCGTGGTCCGCCGCATCCTGACCTAATTTTCGTCCGCTGACTCGCCCTTGGAAGCCAGGCCGCCCACCCGATCCGTCCGTCCAGCCGTGAAGGGGCGGGGACTTCTGCCGCGGGTGCTGGCGGTTCCCGAGACGGGGGTATTGATCCCTCTGCTGCTCTTGACCCTGCTGTTCTATGCGATCAATCCCGCCTTCTTAAGTCCCAGCAACGTCGCGGCCATGTGCCGCAGCATTTCCTTCTTCGGCGTGGTCGCCGTCGGCATGACCTTCCTCATGATCAGCGGCGAGCTCGACCTTTCCGTCGGATCCGTGGCCGGCCTGTGCGCCATCGTCACGGCGTGGCTGATCAAGAATGCGGGCATCCCCATTCCCGTGGCGATTCTGGCCGGGTTGTTGACGGGCGGTTTGACCGGGTGGGTCAACGGGATGGTGACCGTGCGCTTCGGCGTGCCGTCCTTCATTGCCACGCTCGGCATGCTCTATATCGCCCGCGGGGTCAACTACCTGATCTGCGCCGGTTATCCCATCTATCCGCTGCCCGAACCGCTCAAGAACTTCGGCTCCGCCGACATCCTCGGCACCTCGTGGAGCTTCGTCATCTTCCTGGGGTTGATTCTGCTCGGCGATTTTTTTCTCCGGTGGACCGTACCCGGACGCATGGTGCTGGCCACGGGCGGCAATCGCGAAGTGGCCCGGCTGGCGGGCATCCAGACCGATCGGGTCCGCATCGGTTGCTTCATGCTGACCGGCATGCTGGCGGCCTTGGGGGGCATCCTCCTGATGACCCGCATCAATGTCGCGCAACCAGAAATCGGGCTCGGTTGGGAATTGGATGTCATCGCCGCCGTCGTCATCAGCGGTGTCAGTCTGTTTGGGGGCGTCGGCACGGTGCTCGGGACCCTCTTGGGTCTCGTCCTGATGCAAGTCGTGCGAAGCGGCTTGGTCATCGCCGGCGTGAACACCCACTGGCAGACGGTCGCCGTCGGCGTCATCATGATTCTCGCGGTCGGACTGGACCTGCTTCGCCGGCGCGCTAAGATACTCTAAGCTTCCGCCTCGACTCCGGCTCTTATGAGCATTCCTTACGCGTTGGAAATGCTGAACATCACCAAGGACTTTCCCGGGGTCCGCGCGCTACGCAACGCCACCCTGCAGGTCGGCGTGGGCGAGATTCATTGTCTGCTGGGGGAAAACGGCGCCGGGAAATCAACGTTGATGCGGATTCTCAACGGCGTCCATCCGGCGGGTACTTACACTGGTGAAGTCCGGGTGCGGGGACAACAAGTGGAATTTCGCTCACCCCGGGACGCCCGGCTCAAAGGCATCGGCTTTGTTCCCCAGGAAATCACGGTGATCGAGCACCTGAATGTGGCCGAGAATATGTTCGTGGGGGATTCCCGGACGGGCGGCGCTTTCTTCTTCCGGCCCGGTCGGGTGCGCCGCCGGGCGGAGGAGTTTCTTTGCCAGCGCGGTATTGCACTCGATCCGGCTTGCCAAGTGAGCACCTTGAACGCGGGCGAGCGGCAGTTGGTCATGATCGCACGGGCTCTTTCCACCGACCCCTCCGTGCTGATCCTGGACGAGCCGACCTCCGCCCTGACCGCCACGGAAACCGAAAACTTGTTCACCCTGTTGCGCCGCCTGAAGCAGAACGGCGCCAGTATTCTGTTCATCAGCCACAAACTGGACGAGATTTCTGCCCTCGGTGATCGCGTCACCGTATTGCGTGACGGCGCGGTGGTGGCGGCCTTTGCGCAAGGCGATTTCCGGCCCGATGACCTGATCGCCGCGATGGCGGGACGTCATATCGAAACGTTGTTTCCGCCGCGCGAACCACTGACGGACAGCGAAGAGGTGTTGCGGGTGGAGAATCTCTCCGTTCCACATCCCCACCGACGCCATCACCAACTCATTGCCGGCGTCGGATTTTCCGTCCGGCGCGGAGAGATCCTGGGCGTTGCCGGCGTGGTCGGCTCGGGACGGAGCGAATTGTTGAACGCGCTCTACGGACGCATTCCGCATCGCGGCCGAATTTTCGTGGAGGGGCGCGAAGTCCGGTTGGACAACCCGGGGGTGGCACGCCAAGCCGGCATCGGCTTGGTGGTGGAGGAGCGGAAACACGAAGGCTTGCTCTTCAATTTTACGATTCGGGAGAACATCACCTTGAATCACCTGTCTGCGGTCTCCCGTGGAGGCCTCTTGAGCCGAAGCGCCGAGAACCTCCACGCACTGGAGTCGATGCGCGCTCTGGGCATCCAGGCCCCGAGTGTCACGACCCCGGTGGGAAATCTTAGTGGGGGTAATCAACAGAAAGTGCTCCTGGCCAAGGCGCTCCTGGCGAAGCCCAAAGTGCTCCTGTTGAATGAGCCGACCAAAGGCATCGACGTCGGCGCGAAACATGAGATTTATCAGCTCCTCCGTGACCTGACCCGTCAGGGCCTGGCGCTGGTCCTGGTTTCCTCCGAATTACCGGAGTTGCTGGGTTTATGCGACCGCTTCGTGGTGCTGGCCCGCGGTGGAATGGCCGATTCCTTTGACCGCGCGGAAGCCAGTGAGCATCGCCTCCTGCGCGCTGCCACCGGTGCCGTCCCCGTCCCCGGGCCCACTCGGTGCGACTCCCGAAATGAGGGCGCCGCTCCGTTTCTGGATGGTTCCGACTGACCGGGACCTGTGCCGGAGGTGGGGCCGCCGCGTAGCGCCAGGTCCAAAGGGTCAGGTCACCCGTTTTGGGGTGCTTGGGGTTCGGCTCCCCGTTTAAGGACAAAATCAAGCTGCGCCCGACCAGCGAGCCGTGGTGCTTTGCCCTTGGTGGATTCCTGGACCCGTACTAGCCTGATCCCGTTCCGCGGAAGGCTTCCTGCCTCACGCGGTCCTCATGACCAAACACGATCAGGCTTATGGCATTTGAACTTCCCCCTCTTCCGTACGCAAACGACGCGCTCGAACCCCATCTCGATGCGCTGACCATGGAGATCCATCACGACCGCCATCACAAGGCGTACGTGGACAACCTGAACAAGGCCATCGCCGGAACGCCCCTCGAGTCCAAATCCCTCGAGGCGTTGATCGGCGACCTGGCTTCCGTGCCGGAGGCCATCCGCGGTCCGGTGCGCAACAACGGTGGCGGACACTGGAACCATAGCTTCTTCTGGAAGCTGATGGGACCGGGCAAGGGAGGGGCTCCCACGGGTGACCTGGCGGCCGCCATCAATTCCACCTTCGGCAGTTTCGACGACTTTAAGACCAAGTTCCAGGCGGCGGGGGTGGGTCGATTTGGGTCCGGTTGGGCTTGGCTGGTCGTCCATGGGGGCCAGCTCGCGATCGCCTCGACGCCGAATCAAGACACGCCGGTCATGGGCAAGGCGGTTTCCGGGGTGGAGGGTAAACCGATCCTGGGCGTCGATGTCTGGGAGCATGCCTATTATCTGAAGTACCAGAATAAACGGCCGGATTACCTGACGGCGTGGTGGAATGTGGTGGATTGGGACACGGTTGCCACGCTGTGGGCGGCGGCGCGTTAATCCCGTACGACCGGAGAAAACGAAGCGAGGGCATCTGGGTCCGGTCCGGGAATCAACTTCCCGGAGGCGCCGTTTGGTGCTTCGCTTCCGGCCATGATCTCCGGAATCAACCAAGGGTGGCTGGCGCTGATCAGCCTGTCGTTGGCCGTGACGTTGCAGGCGGAAAAATTCCGCGTGTTCGTGGGGACCTACACCGGACCGCGGAGCGAGGGCATTTATGCCTTCCAGTTCGACACCGATACCGGCGCAGTCCAGCCCCTCGGGCTGGCTGCCCCATCGGTTCATCCCTCTTTCCTCGCCCTGTCCCCCGATCAACGCTTCCTGTACGCCGTCAACGAAACGGGAAAATGGAAAGATCAGGCCGGCGGGTATCTGACGTCCTTCGCGATTCCGGCGCAAGGGGTCGCCCTGAAGGAGTTGAACCAGCAGTCCTCCGGTGGCGACAGCCCGTGTCACGTGACCGTGGATCCGTCGGGGAAGGTGGTGCTGGCGGCGAACTACGGGGGCGGCAGCGTGGTGGCGCTACGCCGCCAGCCCGACGGCACGCTGACCCCGGCTTCCTCGCTCATTCAGCACACAGGCTCCAGCGTAAACCCCCAGCGGCAGCAGGAGCCCCATGCCCATTCGGTCAACGTCTCGGCCGATGGGCGTTTCGCCTATGTGGCGGACTTGGGGGTGGACCAGGTCCTGGTGTATCGCCTGGATCCGGCTCAGGGAACGCTGATTCCGAACGAACCGGCCGCCGTGAAACTAGCGCCGGGAAGTGGTCCGCGGCACTTCGCCTGGGCACCGGATGGAACGTACGCCTGGGTGATCAACGAGCTGCTTTCGACCCTGACCACCTTCTCGGTGGATCCCGTGACGGGCGCCTTGACCGAGGTACAGACCGTTTCCACGCTGCCCGCGGATTTCAGCGGCAGCAACTCCACTGCCCAGGTCTGTGTCCATCCCAACGGGAAATTCGTCTATGGATCGAACCGGGGCGACAACTCGATCGTGGTGTTGGCCGTGGGGCCGGTGGGAAAGCTGAGCTGGGTCGAACGGGTCAGCACCCAGGGAAAGACGCCGCGCAATTTCAATCTGGATCCAACCGGGCGATTCCTCTGGGCGGCCAACCAGGATTCCGACTCGATCGTGGTATTTCGGGTCGATCCACAGTCCGGCCGGCTGACCCCCTCCGGAACGACGTTATCGGTGGGCAGCCCGGTTTGTGTGGTGTTTGTTCCCGAAGGGTAGGAGATGAAGGGCCGCCCGAT
>CAYYSX010000240.1:0-9444 GCA_964474315.1 uncultured Verrucomicrobiota bacterium
CGCCGGCTTTGGGACGGAATCCGCGCAATTTGGCCTTGGGATCGATGATCGGACCCTCCGGCACCGATTTCAGGGCCTGTTCCAGAATGCTCAATGATTCCCGCATTTCGAGAACGCGGATCATATAACGATCATAGACATCGCCGTGTTCTCCCAGCGGAATGCGGAACGCGAACCGGTCGTAGAGTCCATAGCGATCCACCTGGCGCAGATCGTAGTTCACGCCGCACGCCCGGAGCAGGGGACCGGTCAGGCCGGCGTTGAGGGTGAGTTCGGCGGACAACGCCCCAATACCCTGGGTGCGGGCGAGGAGAATCTCGTTGGTGGAGAGCAACGCTTCGAATTCATCGAGAAACTGCGGGAAGGAACCCACGAGTTGACCCACGGCTTCCAGCCAACCCACGGGGCAGTCGCAGCGGCAGCCGCCAAAGCGCAGGTAATTACACATCATGCGCGCGCCGGTCAGCGCCTCGAACAGGTCGAGGACCTTTTCCCGTTCCCGAAAGGCGTACATGAGCGGCGTCCCCAGAGCCCCCATGTCTTGCAGCAGGAATCCGCAGACACAGGCATGATTCTGCAAGCGGGTCAGCTCGGCGGTGATGATGCGTAGGTATTCGGCCCGCTCAGGCACGGCCAATCCCGCCAGTTTCTCGACCGTCAGCGCATAGGCCCAGTTGCTGGTCAGCGAGCAAAAATAATCGAGCCGGTCGGTGTAAGGCATCGCCGCGAGGTAGCTCGCGCCTTCCGCGATCTTCTCATGATTGCGGTGCAGGTAACCAAACACCGGCTTCAGCCGCACCACTTGTTCGCCATCCAGCGTGGCGTCCATCCGGAACACGCCGTGCGTGCTGGGATGCTGCGGCCCCAGGGACACTTCCAGCAGTTCGCCCTCGAGCTCGGTGCCATCGGGAGCAAAGCGCGGCTGGAACGACGCACGGGGAGCGGCCGAGCGGTTCATGTCGAAGCCTCCGGGGACGGATAATAAGCCGACGCTTTCTCCAACACCTCGTCGTGCGGCGTCGGCTCGTATTCGTAATCGTCCGGTTCCACGTAGTCTTTGCGCATGGGATAATCCGCGAAACCATCCCACATGAGAATGCGCCGGAGGTCGGGATGTCCGGCAAAATGGACGCCAAAGAGATCGAACACTTCGCGTTCCTGGAATTCGCAACTGCGCCAGACCGGGGTGAGCGAGGCGACGGCCCCACCGGGACCGCGATGGGTCGTGCGTTGGCGGAGAATCAGCGGTCCGTGTCGCAAGGAAACCGAATATAAGTGATAGACGACTTCCAGGTAGCCGGGATGGGTTCGCGTTTCTTCCACCTCCTTCTCCGCTCCGTCCACGACTTGTTTGATCTTCACTTTCTCGACG
This sequence comes from uncultured Verrucomicrobiota bacterium, assembly GCA_964474315.1. Taxonomy (GTDB): domain Bacteria; phylum Verrucomicrobiota; class Verrucomicrobiia; order Limisphaerales; family UBA9464; genus UBA9464. The sequence goes on from CAYYSX010000240.1 coordinate 1,373, forward strand.
CGATCCAGCCAATCCACGCCGGTGACGTTGGAACAGAAGTCGAAGCGGAACGCGGGGGCATCTCGCAGGAACCGCGCCACCGCGAGGGCGGAGGCGGAGTCCACGCGCAGGGAGGATTGGGAAGGAACCGCGGGGTTGGGAACCAGCTCGACGCTGGCGCCCGGCACCGCCGCCTCAATCTGTACCTGGATCTGGTCGAGTTCGGTCATTAGTGAGGGGACGGGTCAAGCCGTAACGAGGTGGTGAGAAACCACGAAGGGACACGAAGGGACACGAATGAACACGAATAAGAACGAATGAACACCAATCAGCGGAGTTACCGAAGGCTTTGCCTCCGGTTGTCAGCATCCCTTTTTGATAAGTGGGTAACGGGGTCATGAAATGCCTCAAGTCGTTGATCCATATTGGTGTTCATTCGTTCTTATTCGTGTTCATTCGTGTCCCTTCGTGGTAGTGAAACTCTTCCACCGTTAGACCGGACGGACAACCGGGTCGGGTCGCCAGACGGCATCATTGCGTGGCGGAACCAGATCATGGGCGCCCAACTCCGGCACCGGGAATTCCCCGGGCGCCTCGGGATCCAAATGCCGGGGCCGGTCGGGACCGGTGAGGGGTTGTCCGGCGATCTTCTGTTGCAGCGTGATCAGGGCGTGGAGCAAGGCTTCCGGTCGAGGCGGGCAGCCAGGGATGTGAATGTCCACCGGAAGGTAGCGATCGATTCCCTTGAGCACGTTGTAGCCCTGCTTGAAGGGGCCTCCGGAAATGGCACAGGCGCCCATGGCGATGATGTACTTGGGTTCGGGCATCTGGTTGTACAGGCGCACCACCTGGGGAGCCATCTTCTTGGTCACCGTGCCGGCGACGATCATGAGATCGGCTTGGCGTGGGGAAGGACGGAAGACTTCGGAACCGAAGCGGGAGATGTCGAACCGGGCCATGCTCGCCGCCATCATTTCGATGGCGCAGCAGGCCAGTCCGAACGAGAGCGGCCAGACGGAATTGCTGCGACCCCAGTTGTAGAGTTCCTGGAGCGAGGTGACGAAAACACCCTGTTTGGACAGCTCGTTTTTGAGACCTTCGTCGATCATGGGAAGTGAAACGTGAGGCGTGAGGCGTGGAGCGTACGGCGCGGGCAGTGGATCATTTCCAGGTGAGCAGACCTTTCATCCAGGCCCAGGCGAGGCCCTCCACCAGGAGCAGAACGAACAGCAACATCGCCACGACGGCGCCGACGGGGAGTTCGAGGAACGAGACGGCGAACGGGAAGAGGAACACGACCTCCACGTCGAAGATTAGAAACAGAAGACCGTACAAGTAGTAGCCGGAACGGAAGCGCACGAGCGGATTGCCCGTGGTGGCCAGGCCGCATTCATAGGTCGCCTGCTTGTCGGAGCCGGGCTTGGCCGGGGAAAAGCTCCGGGCCCACACCCGGGCCAGCGCCAGCGGTACCAACGGGAACAGCACGGCGGCGCCGAGAAACAGCGTCAGGAACAGGTAGGGATGTTCGTCGGGCCGCATGATGTGTCGGGCGACTCGGGGCCGCCCCACCCGCCGTGAGGTTGCCGCAGGAAACCCGGTGTCCACCGTAGGGACAAACGGGGCTGGGGTGCCACCCTGAAGTTGAGGTGGATCTACCCTGGAAGGAAGTGGTGAGCTTTCGGATGCCGGTCGCCACGCGGGTCGCCTTGGACCGCATGGTGCGTCGCCTATGGCGACATCCCCTCTCCGGCGCGGTAATGATTGAATCGATCCTGGGAACCAGCGCTGAAATGCTGGATGGGTTTCGAACCGAGGGACTACGCGCCATCGCCCGAAGCTGGCGGCACCGGCAGGAGATTCTCCAACGCGCCGACCAATACCTGCGGGCGCACCGGACCATTCCCTTTGATCTGAAGGCGCTCGCGGAAGCGGCGGGGACCTCCATTCGCACTCTGCAACGAACCTTCGTTCATGCGTACGGCATTAGCCCCCAGGATTGGGCGCGTTGCCTCTCCTTACACCGGGTGCGGGAACGGCTGAAAGCGAGTGAGACGCAAAAATTCACCATTGAGACCATCGCGCGCGAATGTGGATTCCGACACATGGGCCGCTTTGCCGGTTACTATCAGGAGCTTTTTGGAGAGAGCCCGGTCCACACCCTGCGGCGTCAACGAAAGTGAACCCGATCGGCCTGGAGGGTTCCCGAGGGTCTGTCCCGCTGGCCTCTGTTGGCCCGCCGCGCTTGGCCTTGGTTCCACTGACGGGAAGTGCAGACGAGGGCGTGCAGAGTCTCGACCCGAGCCTTCACAAGTTGTCGGTGGAGGTGCTGGACTACCGTCGGGAAAGGGTGCCGGAAGGAGGGTGTGAAGGAAGAACTGGTGGTGTAATCTGGCTGTTGGCCGAAAACCGGTTCCAGACGGCGCTCAAAACCCTGGATTTTCATCACGCCCGCGAACACCTCCAGGCCGTCGCCGAGGCGTTGCACGGAGCCGGAACCGACGACGATCTCGCGCGAAGTCCGCTACTTCCAAGACCATCGGGACCACCTTCACTACCAGAAAAAGCTGTCCTCCGTCTTCTGTCCTCTCTCCCCAGCTCCACCATCTGGCCAGAAACGGAGAGGCGCCCACGGCGAGCGAGATACCCCCGGCTGACTCCGGTCGGAAACGCCGGGATAGTGACGGATATACCGATTATTCGTGGTGGATCACTCCCGGGCATGCAGTTGGGCGCCGGGCGCGGCCGAGGCCGGTTTGACCAGCTTGGTGGGTTGGAGAGTCATGGCCACCGGAAGCGCGTCGCCTTCGCGGATTTCATAGCTGCGATTGAGTTCCAGATCCGTCACCGTCTGCGACGTGCCCGAGCCGGGCCAGCGGATCTCCACTTTGGTAATCGCAGTGGCATTTCCGAGACCGATCTCCTGTCGAAGGGGATTCGAACCGAAGTTTCCACCACTGCTGACCACGCGGTGGAGTTCGCGCGGACCGGCGGGGGTTTGCAACGTGACCTTGATGCGCGCGCCGATCGCCGCCCGGTTGGCTCTGGTACCGACCAGCTTCAACTTCAGCCAGGAGTTGGTGTTGACCGGGTTCATGAAGAGCGCATTGCGCGCGAAGTCCCCGGCATAGGCGCCTCCCAACGCACTGTAAATGTCCTGATCCCCGTCGTTGTCGTAGTCGGCGAAGGCAATCCCATGGCCTTTCTGGATGTGGCCCGTGCCCGTCGCGGTCGTCACGTCCTGGAACCGTTGGCCCTCGGCATTGCGAAACATGCGGTTGGGAATCAACGTCCGGAAATCGGGATCTCCCGTGCCGCAATAGAAATCCAGCCAGCCGTCATTATCGAGATCACCGTAATTGTGCCCCATCGTATGCAAGATCCGGTCGAGCCCGGCCGGGCCGGAGACATCCACGAAGGTGCCATTGCGGTTGTTGCGGTAGAGCTTGGTCCGGGTGCCTCCATGGTTTTTGCCGAGATACTCCGCCGCCACGTCCCCCACTCCATTCTGAAGATAATAGCCAAAGACCATGAGATCCTCCCAGCCGTCGTTGTCGTAATCGAAGAAAAAGGTGCCAAAACTGATGAGCGGTTCGGTGATGGGACCGGAGCGGGCCGTGACGTCGCTGAAGCGCCAGGTGGGTCGCATTGGAAATGGTTGTTCCACGGGCCCCTCATTGCGCAGGAGAATATTCTTCCCGCCGCGCGCGGAAAGATACAGGTCCGGGCGTCCGTCGTTATCATAGTCGCCGCAGGCGACTCCTTTAATGAATTGAGCCACCCGAATGCCGCTCTCGTGGGCGCATTCCGTGAATGTTCCGTCCCCGTTGTTGCGGTAAAGTTCACACCAATCCGGATCCTTCGGGTTCAGCGATTCATTGCCGATGAACAGATCCAGCCAGCCGTCGCCGTCGAAATCGAACCAGCGGGAGGACTGAGTGGGATGGAAGCTGAGCAATCCGGCTTCCTCCGTCACATCGGTGAAGGTGCCGTCGCCGTTGTTCCGTAGCAACGAATTGGGGATCCGTCCGGCCTCACCCAGCCAGGCTCCCCGCATCGCCCAGATGTCGAGCAACCCATCGTTGTTATAGTCGGTTTGCTGGATGTTCAGCGAGCCGACCATGCCCACCAGTCCGGCTTCGCTGGTTCGATCGGTGAAGGTGCCGTCGCCGTTGCTGCGAAAGTAACGGAGGTTCCCTTTGAAATCCCACGCCGATATGACGAGATCGTAGAATCCGTCGTTGTCGAAATCATCCATAATGGCTCCCCCAGCCAAGTCATTGACATCGATGCCCAATCCGTCGCTGACATCGAGGTAACGCGGCAGGTCATAATCCGAGGCGAACTTCTCCGGCGGGATGAGATACTGCGGGTTCACCTGTTTGGGATATTCGCCCAGCGTCATGTGAGCGATGTTAAGCAGCCAGCGCGTGCTGAAGTCGTTCGGATACTCCGCGAGATGCGCGCTGAACATGGCGATGGCCCCGCGCGAGCCCCGCGGCAGGAGGTGAAACGCTTTGGGCTTGAGCGGAAACACGCACGAGTCCGCGTTGTGGGTGGCCAGACAGTTCTCCTGTTCTCCCAGACGGAAGAACGCCACGCCTTTGCGCAACCGCAGTTCGGCGCGGGTGCGTTCGTCAAGCTGCCCGCCCGTTTCGGCCACCAGGCGTTCCATCGCGGAGAACGTGTTGAGCGCCATGTCCGGCCGGGCCGCATTGATCTGTTGAATGGCCAGCATGAATTGCAACCTAAACTTCTCGTTGATCTCCGTGGTATTGGTCATCCGGCCTTCGATCATGTCCGCGAGACGGTCGCTTAGATAGGCCATCGACTCGGGGTGCGCGTTCGCATTGATCTCCGCCAGCCGCTCGGCCATCCGGCGCGTGCTCGGCGCCGGGTTCCCCGGCGGCAGTGGCCGTTGCATGGTCTCGATCGTTTCGCAAATGGGATCCAGCATGATCAGCCCTTCGGCCGGCTGGAGATTCGTGGACGTGGGCGTCCGGTCAGGAGTGGAAGCAACCACCGCGTTCGCTCCCGGGACGAACTCCGTGCTCGGATCGGCGCCCATCAGATGCGACGCTGGCGAATGCGCCTTGGAGTGCGGCGAGGAATCGGGTGCGGACGCCGCGGCCACCTGGGGTGAAGGATTCGCCGTTGCGACACGGGGCGAAGGATCCGCCGTAGCGGCCGGAGGTGGAGAGGGGGCCTTGCCCGTCAGCCAGTAGGTCGAGGCGGTGGCGATTCCGATCCCGGCCACCAAGAGACCGCCCAACCATCGCTTTGAAGCTGAAGCTGAAGCTGAAGCGGGAGCGGGGCTGACGGCCGGGCCTTTCGGTTTCTTCGCGACCGACGCAGGCTGATGTTTTCGTTTGGGACGGCGCATAGTAAGAACCAGTATGGGTACGGTCATATGAGTCCTGGTGTGAAATGGGGTGAACTGGATTCCTTCGTGGTCGAAGCGGACTATACCGCTTGCGTGTTGGTCCTTCCTCCCCTTTCCTCAAGCTCCAAAAGCCAAGCTCCAAGTTCCATAGAAGCTCCAAGTTCCAACGCCCAAGCGCCCCCAGGGCCTGGCTCCCAGGGACAGTTCGAGCGAAACCTGGGTGTTAGGAGCTTGGGTCTTTGGAACTTCTTTGGAGCTTGGAGCTTTGAACTTGGAGCTTTCCTCTCCCCCCTGCGCCATCGCCGTTGCGGTAAGGACCCATCCAAGAGACGCCCGTTGAACCAACATTTTCTCAATGACGGCTGACCCCTTCCGAAGTCCATTTCAAAACAGCTTTCCGACCGTCTGGCCCCATTGCTGAAGCCGCGGTTGGCACAAGCGGGCTCAATTTTGCCATGCCTAAACGGAAGTCCGCCACCGGATGGATGTTCCACCGGACGTTGCACCACTTCATTCCAGCCGTGTTGATGCCGCTGGTTCGAAGCCGGGAGGTCCGGACGACGGAGCGAGACCATCCGGCCCCAGGGATGGTGTTGGGTCTAGTCTTGGTCGCTTCCTTGTGGGTTGCCGGTTGCCAGAAGCAGGCAGTCTCAGACCAGGCGGAAACGAATCCGGATGGCTCCTCTCCTCAGGAAGCGTTCGCAGAGTCCACGAACACGATTTCGGCCGGAATGCAGGCGAGCCCCTTGGAGTCCACCAACATCATGCGCGCGTTTGCCGCGCGGGGTGTCATCCGGGAATTTCCCGCCGGGGGACAGACCGTGATCGTGCGACACGAAGCGATTCCCGGGTTCATGCCGAAAATGACCATGGAATTCAACGTCCGCGACACCAACGAACTGCGTGGATTGCTGGCGGGGGATACGATTACATTCGAGGTCAAGGCCAATGAACAAGAGAGTTGGATCGAAGGCCTGCGGCGGGCAAGCGCCGATGACCTCGTGGCGCCGCCGGTTCTCGATCCCTCCTCGTCCTCGCTTCTTCACGTCGCCCAACTGAAACCGGGCGACGTTCTGCCGGATGCCGAATTGCTGGCCGAAGACGGGCGCACGATCCGTTTCTCCGACTTCGATGGCCGCGCGGTAGCCTTCACGTTTATTTTTACCCGCTGTCCTTTGCCGGACTATTGCCCGCGGATGAACCAGCATTTCAAACGGGCCCGGGAACTACTGCTGCAAGAAGCCGACGGTCCGACCAACTGGCAATTTCTCTCCATTTCATTCGACCCGGAATTCGACAAACCGGGGGTGCTCAGCCGTTATGCTTACAGTTATCGCGGTCCGGTCGTCGATCGCTGGCTTTTTGCTGCCGCGCCGGCGCCGGTCATGGCGGCGTTGGTGCCGCAGCTTGACTTCCGCTTTGCCGACGAGCAGGGAAGTTTTCTTCACAATCTTCGGACGGTCGTGCTTGATTCGCAGCGGCGCATTTACCGGCAATTCGACGGCAACAAGTGGCAGGCGGAAGAGCTGGCCCGATCCCTGGCCGAGGCGGCGGCCTTGGGAGATGAGAAGTGAGACTTCCCACCTTGAAAGGATACGGAGAGAGATGTCAACATATATCGGCACTGGATCCATTTGAAATAAAAAATGGATCGCTTATTTCAGAAAAGCATCCACATAAAGAAAAGCAACTCATGACAAGCAGCGTTGCATGATGATGATGATGATTACAGTTTTGCTTTGAACTGGATAGAGTTAGACGCATGGCAGCATTAAATGCTAATGATAACCCATGCCGCCACAGCAGCTTTCGCAACTTGATCCCATGCTGCAACCGCGGGCTCGCCCCGCTTCATTCGCTGCCCGGTCATCGAACGGATGCTAATGATTTTATGATATTGCGATGTTGCATTAAAGCTGCCATCAAATAGAGGATCTCTGGAGATCCATCTACCGAGGGCGGGGTGGAGGAAGCGGCAGCGGACCTGGTAGAGGCCGGACTCGGTGTCATAGCGGTAGGCGCCGAAGAGGGTGTCCCAGTTTTTGCCGGAGTTACCGATGGAACCGAAGCTGGCGTTCATATAGCGCACGGTGCCGAAGCCCGAGTAGCCGTAGCGTTCCCGCACGATCCCGGAGGCGTTGATCACCGCGGTGACGTTGAGGGCGTCGCCCAGGACGTAGAGCGGTTCGCTGTCCCGTTCCCGGCGAACCAGATCATCGATAGAGCGCACGCCCCACACGAACCAGCGTTCGGCCGAGGTGGAGGTGCCGGTCCGTTCCTCCAACACCTTGACGAGGCTGGACGGGGTCGTTTGCGGCAGGGTGATTGAAGTCCGCCGGGCGTGATTGGCACTGCCGTCGCTGTAGGCATACTGCACCTTGGGAGTACTGCCGCCGACGGCGCCGGAATGCGATTGAAATTCTTGAGTCATCTGGCCCAAGCCGTTGTAGGCGTACTCCACCTCGTTGACGATGCTGCCACTCCCCACGGTCGCAGGGTTGTAATTGGTGAGCTTTTCCAGCCGGCCACGGGCTTCATAGCTGCGGGTGATCCGCCCGATGGCGCCTTCCACCCTGCTGGCCAGCGTAGTCACTCGGTCGTGCTCCAACCGTCCGAGCGGTCGTACTGAGAGGTCTATGGGATGGGCGACCGTCAGCGTTCGGAGTCCCGGCTTGAGCCGGCGGAGACGTTTCTTGCCCCGACGCGTTGGAAA
>CAYYSX010000241.1:0-9394 GCA_964474315.1 uncultured Verrucomicrobiota bacterium
ACATTTGGCGACAGCTGCTCAACAGTTGTCCTGTCCCTGTAGAACGCTTCCTCCAAGCTGGGGACAGAGCAACTGTGGAAACTTCGCCGGAGCGTCGGAGTATGGAATCACTGTTGCCCGGCCCAGCGAGTTTCTGGTCACCCTGAGGAACCTATCATGAGTGCGATTCAAATTGAGTTACCGGACCCGGTCCATGAGCGAGCGATGGAACTGGCGCGGCAGAACGCGATGCCGCTCGACCGGCTGATGGTGGTGGCATTGGTGGAGAAGCTGTCCACCATGCACCCGGACGAAGCGCTCGAAGCGCGCGCCCGGCGCGGAACCTGGGAGGGACTGGACGAGTTCTTGCAGGGGGTGCCGGACGTGGAGCCGAAGGAATTCGACCGGTTGCCACCAGAAGCAAAATGAGCAGGCTCCCCTCACCCCGGCCTTCTCCGCACCCCCCAAGGGCATGCCTCTCAAACCTTGGTATAAAGTCGTTCCGCCCCGCGAGGATCTACGCGAAGGCAAGCCCCTCGAAACGGAGCCGACAGACGACCTGGCACTTTATCCGGGACGTAGGTCAGGTCGCTGACCCCGGTCTGGTTGGCTGCGTCGGGCCCGTCCGTCCGGCTAGGCGATTGGGGCCACCGGATGGGCCGGGGTTGCTGAGATGGTGGTCCGCGGCGTCCAGCGCCGCGGGGTGTGCTCGTGCAGGCCGGCCTGGAGCAGGAACCCGGCGATGCGTTTGGTACCCGGCGGGGTGCTGGCACTTCCGCTCAGACAAAAATCACCAATCGAATGAAACTATCCCGACTTTGCGCGGATTTTCCGCGGTTTGCGGTTGAAATATTGAAATACAGACCAAGACTCAGCCCATGCTCCTCGAGTTTCGGGTGCAGAATTTCAGGTCCATTCGGACGTCGCAGACCCTAAGCCTGGTGGCCAACGAACGGGATAAGGAGAGCCTTCCCCAGAACGCCCTTCCCGTCGTGGCACCCGGCCTCGGGGAACTGCGCGCCTTGAAGGGAGCTGCCATCTACGGGGCCAATGCGTCTGGGAAGTCGAATCTGGTCCGGGGCTTGGGCTTCCTGCGAGGATTCGTTTTGAACTCGGCGCGACTCCTCAGCCCAAGGCAACTGACCGGGGTGGTGCCGTTCGCACAAGAAAAAGGTACCACACCGGAGCCGACCGAGCTGGAAGTAGCCTTCGTTCATCTCGGCACCCATTACCGCCTTAAGGTCGTGCTGACTGCTCTGGCCCTGATTTTCCCGTGGGCTTCGGAGAGCATGAGGATCTTTTAGGCCAATCGGGCCCAGTAATCGGCAAAACTGTCGTCCACCAGCACCTTCGGGCAGTAAAAGCCTGATCGCTTCAATCGACGGACGACATTGAGGCTTTCGGCGTCGGTCATCCACTTCCGATGGATGGCCTGTTGTAGAATGCCAAAGGTTCCCATCACGTTCAGATTGAGTTTCTTCGCCACTCCCCGGCCATCGGTTTCATCGACGCAGGCGGTCCACCCTGTTTGCAGGCACAGGGATAGCACGCTGATCTCCCCAGCGTCCAACATCAGAGGGCTGGCCGCCTGCACTACGTCTGGCACGCAGGTCAGGGAGCTCCGGTCTATGGTGAAATACTGTTCCAGAAATCTGGAGTAGTAATCCGGATCATCCAGACGAACCTCCCGCTCCACTTCGGTCGTGACGACAAGTCGCCTCTCGGCGGTTAGTTTGGAGGTCAGCTCGGCCAAATCACCTCGATGGCCGAGATTGAGCACCACCGTCGCGTCGCACACGAGCGTGGGTTCAGCCTCCTTCATGCCACCATGCCATCGACCTCGGCGTAACCGAGATCCACGTCATCCACCGGTTGGTCGCGCTCGGCGAGGGAGACCAGATAGGCATCCATCTTTGACCGGGCCGCCAGGCACCACTCCGCCACGCGTCCCCTGGATGCCTTGCCGGCCAGCCATAGACCGGCAGCCGTTTGCAGCATTTCCGGGGCTACCTGTTTGGCCACCTCCGTCACGCGAGCACCTGGACTTTCCACTTCTGGGCGTGCGATCTCTGTGAAAAGTTGCGCCTTCATCGGGTAGCTCACCACTTCCCAAGGACGTTGGGCCAGCCGGTAAAAGAGCGCCCCGGGAGAAACTCCGAACTGTTCCACGGCGGCGAAGAATGCGGCCTTCTCTCGCAGCTTTTCGCCTTCGGCCTTCACCAGCGCATCCATTTTCACTGCTGGCATGAGCAATTCCGCGGCGAAATGATTAGCTTCCTTTTCCTTGGGATCATTTCGCGAGGCCATGATCGAGACCTCCGTCTCGTTCCCTCCTCGCAGGTGGAAGAGCAGATGAGCAAGCTCGTGACAGAGGGTAAACAGCTTCACCCGCTCCGGCATCGTGGCGTTGATGAAGATCACGCTGAAGTCGCGCTGGAACGACAGGCCGGAGAGCTTCGGAGGCAACTTCCATTCAAACACCAGCACGCTCTGCTCGGCCAGCGCCTCGCGAAGTTCCAGGTACGTCACCTTATCGTTCAGACGCAGGAATTGCCGTACCGTCGTCGCGAGCGAGGCGAGCATGGGATCCGTAAACTCCATGGCCAGCGCGAGCCGGCGCGGCGTCAACTCGGCGACGTTCCACACTTCATGCAGGAACTGGATCTGTTGGGCTGCGTCGTTGAGCGCCGCCCCCAGTTCCGCCTTATCATCCGAGTTCCGGGCCATTTGCGTGCGCGGCCGGAACTGCACCGCGGGCGATTGGTTTTGCAGGAACGGAGCCGTCACCCCAAACAGTCGCGCCAGTTCCCAGAACTGGCCGTCGTCCGGTTTTCGCTCTCCTTTCTCCCACTTGGAGACGAGGGATGGAGACACGCTAAGCCGTGCGGCCACCTCTTTCTGGCTCTTGCCGAGGCGCTCGCGGACCGTGGTCAATTGCAAGGCGAAGGGTTCCATACAGGAGATTGCGTTGTCATTGTTGGCACCAAAATGATGTCAAAGTCAAAAAATACAATACAACCGAAGTCAAAATTGACAAAATGGCTTGATCTGAAGGGTCCCGCTGGGCTATCGAGAGCCTGTGAAGTCCGAAACGACGACACGAAAAAGCCGTCTTCCCGCGAAGGAAGACGGCGGTCCGGCCAACCCTGGCACGGAAAACTCCGAGCAGAGGGGTGACGTGGAAGTTAGCGACCCGCGTTTATCTCGGCAGGCTGCCCCGGAGTCAAGGCACGACCTTGGAGGGGGAGAACTCCAACAGACGGATTGCATGAGAAAACAAATTCTCGTTGTAAATCATCCGGAAGGCTGGGCCGTGAAACGTCCCGGGTCTGAACGGGCCAGCTTCGTCACCAAGACGCAGGCTGGGTCCATCGACCTCGGTCGGCGATTGTCGCAGGCGGAAGGTTCTGAACTGACCATCCAGGGTCGGGACGGAAAATTCCGCGACTCCGACAGTCACGGCTCTGACCCCTGTCCGCCACGCGGTTGATCGACCGCTTGACACGGAGGTGCTCGGTGAAGCCGGGCATCTCTTTCATTCGGACACTTCATTACCCCACCCCGGATGGCCGCGTCCGATGTGGCGGATCAAGTGCCCATGAGGGAGAGGACACCTGTCAACGATCCTCGGATGGCATCTCGATTCCAGCCTGCTGACGATGAACATTGCGTTGACCAAGCATTTCAAGGAGCTGATCGAGCGGCTGGTGGCCAGTGGGCGCTACAACAACTCCAGCGAAGTGGTCCACGCCGGCTTTGCGCAACCTGGAGGCCGAAGAACGGGCGTTGGCCATGGCGTCGTTTTCACCCGGTTCGCTCCGCCACCTTTACGCTCCGGCGGACAACCGAGGGGAGCGTCACACCGCCCGGGCCTCTGCCTTGAGCGTGGAGGACGAATGAAGCAGTGGGAGGTCTGAACCTGTGACTTTGCGGACGCCGGGCTGCATCCCGCGATCATTGTCAAGTCACCCGGACCGAGGATGTGTCTGGGGACAAGGCATCAGTCGGACAGCCGCTGCATGATCAACTGATGTCCTGTCCTTGGGCTTGACATGTCTGCATTGTCAGCCGACGTTAGCTTACATGAAAGCTGATTCAACCGTTACGCTGGGACAGCGACTTCGGGAACTGCGCGAACGCGCCGGACTGTCGCTCCGCGAGGTCGCGAAAGCCGCCAAGATTTCGGCACCTTTCCTCTCCGACGTGGAGCTGGGCCGCCGCTTTCCAACCAATGAGACCCTAGCCCCAATCGCGCAGATATTAGGCGCCTCTGCCGACGACCTAAAGAAGCATGACCACCGCTCTGCCTTGGCCGACCTCAAGCGTCTCACCGAAGGTAGCCCCAGCCTCGGCGCTGCCGTGCGTGCGCTCGTCGACGAGGTTCAGTCCGGCAACCTGACCTCCGACGAACTCGCCGCAAAGCTTCGCCGCGTCAGCAACACCAAGTGACCGGTTTCGCCGATACCTCCTTCTTCAATCATGAGCAAACCCGGCAAAATGAAGAAAGGCTCCCTACAGGATATCGAGCAGGGCGAGCTCATGCACATCAGCAAGAAGAAGGTCCCCTACAAGATCGTCCACGGCTGGAACCTGACCGCATCCATTGAGTGTGACGCGCTTTGGAAGCAGGGCTGGCTTGCACTCCTCAAGCAGATCCAGAAGGCGGAACTCGACGAAACCAAGCAGAACAAGATCCTCGCATCGATTTCTACAGAGGACATCCACTGGCACTGGTTCGGGAAGGCGGTCGACTATAGCACCGACGAATACGAGTGGTTCCATCTTTACGCGCACGGCAAACCGCAGGCCGCCTGCCTGATTTACCACCCGGAAACGAGCGCTCTGGAGCCCGGCGACATCTTTTACGTCAAGTTCGTCGCAGTGGCGCCTTGGAACCGCACCTGCGAGCTCCGCCCCCGCGAATTCCGCGGCCTGGGCGAGATTGTCCTCCGCGCGGCCCAACGTTTCGCCGTAAAGGAGCTCAAGCTCCGCCCGGGCTTCTGCCTGCATTCGCTCCCGAAGGCTGAGGGCTTCTACACAAAACTCAAGATGGTGAAGGTGGACGGCAGGGAGGACGCGCAGTCGCTCGCTTATTATGAGCTCCCGCAAGCCGTCGCCACCCAACTGATGGAGGCTAGCTGATATGAGCACCCAAGATGAAGGCTGGGCAGATTTCACGCACACGACGCGGACCTCCAAGGTCAGCGCGCATGAGCTTTTTGAGCGTTTCCGTGAATTCCAAGGATTCATAGCCAGCCTCTCTCGGAAGGAGCTGGTCGCCCGCCGCTGGCTGAAGACTGTGGATGACGACTCGCCGCTGGCGACTATCTTCTTCGATCTCCCACTCTCGAAGCAACCCACACTCTTCCGCAAATCCCCTAGGGCCGACGAAAGCCTCTTGGCGATCTGGCAGGCCCGGGCCCGGACGGAGGCCGAATACCTCTGCCTCACCGAGGATCGGCCGGCCTTCACCGGCCTGACCAAGGAACACCTGCGGAAACTCGCAACTTTGAGTGTGGACCCACAGGTCGTGCGGCACCTGCCTTCAATCCTCGCTGAGTTTGGTATCATCCTGGTCTACGTCTGCGCGCTACCCGGGATGAGTGCCGACGGCGCGGTGTTCCACCTGAGCACGGGTCACCCTGTCATCGCGATGAGCCTCCGCTTCCCGCGACTCGACTACTTCTGGTTCACGCTCCTACACGAACTCGCTCACCTAGTCCTGCACGCCGACCAGCTCAAGGAACCCGTGTTCTTTGACGTCGAGGTCAGCGAGGAGAAGGACCGGGCTGAGAGAGCCGCCAATCGCCTCGCCAAGGACTCCATGGTCGATCGCGAGTCCTGGCGCAATTGCGCACCAAAGTACAATCCCGGCGACCGGACCGTGCATGCCTACGCCGCAGAACAGGGCGTCCACCCGAGCCTGATCGCCGGTCTCCTCAGGAAGGAATCCGGCAACTACAAGCGCTACAGCTCCATCATCAACGAGCATGACGTCCGCGAAATTATCTTCCAGCCATGATCTGTTACATTCCCTTCCTCAAAGCGAAGCGCGGCGAACTTACCGCGATGGGTGAATTGTCTCCCGAGGTGAAGAAGGCGATCTGCCCGTTTTTCGACTTTCCCCGAAAGAAGCCGGACTACAACATTGAGTCCTACGCCGCGACCACTCGCAGCATTGCCACGAGCCTGAAGAAGCACTGGGGTGCAGAAAAGGAGTTCTATTTCGACGACTTCGACATCGCTCAAACAGTAAAGGTGGAGGGCGAGCACCAATACGCTTTCGTGCTCAGAGCCTTAAATGAACTGCAAGTTATCCCCGTGGTGGCACTCGACCGCCTAAAACACAACGACGCCGTAGCCCAGCTAAAACGCGACGGCGAGATTGCCTCCATCACTGTGGCCTTTCGTGCCGAACAAGGCGACTTCGAGGATTTCGACTCCAACGAGGACCAGATTGACTATGATTTGGGACCTGTCTTCAAACAGTTCGAGACGATTGACCTGATCCTCGACTGCCGGCTCTGCACCGGCATGAATCCCTCCGAGACAGCTAAGCAGATCGCCGCCTTCGCGCAGAAGTTCTGCGCCGCCTACGACAAAGTCCGTCGCGTGATCGTCACCGGCTCCTCCATTCCCGCTTCACTCCGTGATATCGCCGAGTCGACCACCACTAAAGTTTTGGTGCGGAGCGAACTTACCATTGTTGCTAGAGCACGTGGCTTAACTGCGATTGAACTGATGGGCGGCGACTATGCAACCGTGAGTCCTTTTTATTCTGATGCGGACTTCGAGCCAGAACTTTTTCCTAAAGTCACAAGCCCACGGCTGATTTACTCTTTTGACGACTCACATTATATCACCCGAGGCTCCTCATTGGCATCAGGCGGGTATGATCAATATGTTGGCCTGACAAAGCAGCTGTGCGGGCAGGACTTCTTTCGCAATGGATATTCAACTGGCGAGAACTATTTCTACGAGAAGAGCAAAGGCATCGGTGGTAGAGCCATGAATAACACAGTGGTGAAGCCCTCCGTCGTCGCCCACATTACCTACATGGTGCTCGACGCGAAGTTTTGGCCCCGCTGGTAGCGGTCGAGCAGTAAATCGCAAATGCTCATGCTAAGCTCAAGTTCTCGCCTTGTCTCGGCAATCAATTGCGCCAGCAATCTCCGCGGCTTACGCTCCGCGCCTGGCTCGGACACCAGCTCGAGCATCTCGCTCTTCCAGAGAATCATGGCCGCCGACTGCTTTTCGAAATCAGGATTCAGCCTTGCCGCCCGGGCATGGCGGAATCGGATTGTGTCTGCGTCCTCAACGGCAACGATGATACCCCAAAAAGAAGGTGCTAGCTTTAAAGCGCGACGAAGCTTGCAGTCGGTGGTGACCAGTGTAATTCGCCGAAAGGCCGTATTGTAGAAGGCCCCCTGAGCAGCAATTCGTTCAATTCGGTCGGTTGCGCCTTTGATCTCGTAGCAGTGCGCCTCTGAATGCAAAGTTACAATGTCGGCGATTGCCTTGCCACTATGCACATGCAGTTCTTGTAACACTGCCCGAGGACGGCTCGTGTGTCTCTCAAGTTTGAGCAACAGAGCCTCGCGAATAGTAGCATCATTGAGCGTCATTATATTATATGGGATATATCTATAGCGCAGGATGGGCCTCGCAATCTCACGCCTTCGCGCAAATCTCGGTCCCCTTCTTCCGAAAGTCTTTCGGTTTCTCTTCTATGCCGCTTGAAAGCCTCCTCCTCGCTCGCGCCTTGTTCGGCGGTGTAGTTGCGAAAGTCTTCAGGGATTTCATCGACCAGGAGTGCGACCGCGCCTGGAGCAGATATGGGCGGTCTTGTGGCGCCTTCCTGCGGCAGGGTGTCGTCGGGGAAGTCGTGGGCGGTGGAGAGGGCCGAGCCTGAGGTTGAGTTGATCTTCCCAGCGGAATTCGAATCGCGCCTTGCTCAGTGGGTTGTCGCGGTATGGCGCCCCGGGATGGCCCTTGGCGAGGTGGGCAGCGTGCGTGGCGACCTTGTAGGCGATGATCCGGTCCTTGTTCAGGAGGCCGAGGTGTTCCTTGAGCGTGACATAACAGAGCATGGCGTAGGCGTACCAGCCGATCAACGCCACCCCGATGCCGCTGGCGAGATGGTCGTAGACGGGCGCGATGTCGGAGATTGTAGATGGATGTTTGAATTCAGGCGAGAATGTCCCGCACGACATGCCCGCTCACATCAGTGAGGCGGATGTCGCGGCCGCCGAAGCGGTAGGTGAGGCGTTCGTGGTCGAGGCCGAGGAGGTGCAGGATGGTGGCGTAGCCGTCCACCATTGGGATGGTCAGCTCCACGAAGCGCACCCCGCGCTCCACCATCCGGCGCGCGAGCAGGCATTCGCGCGCATACGTCCGGGTGTGCTCGAAGGGAGCATCGAGTCCGTAGAGCTTCTGCGTGGCCGCGGATTCACCCGACAGGTCCATCAGCTCGGGAAGGTGGACCAATTCGCCGACAGGACAGCAATAGGCATCGAGGAACAGGACGTGGCAGCGGGCCGCTGTTCATGTGTCCTCTTCCATCAGGGCCTCCAATTCGGCAATGGCTTCGAAATCTTTGGGGCGGCCCGCGGCGCGTTTGAGTTCGATGAGTTTGGGAAGGGTGATACACCGGAAAGTGACGCCAAACGCCTCGATGGGCTGGGTGTCGGGCAGCAGGTTTTCGTAGGTGCCTCCCCCAGCCACTTCGCCGAGGAGGTCCAGATCTCCAATGGCGGTGGTGAGGGTGAAGTTGAGTCCATTGCGGAACGTGGCCAGGTCGAGACGAAAGGGCAGGCCGGGCGGGGCGTCGCGCAGGTAGGGTTGATGCGGCGTCAAAGCGGCAACGAGGCGCTCGTAGTTCACCCGGGAGCGTGCATAGACGAGGTCAACATCGTAAGTCAGCCGGGCGGCTCCATGCACGACGCCCGCGACTCCACCGATAAGGATGAATTCGACCCCGGCTTCGACGAGGACGGGGAGAAGCCGATCAAAGGCGGGCGCGGCACTCATGCACTCGCGCGGCGGGATGGCCGTCGCGCAGCGCCGCGAAGCCCGGCCGTCATGCGGAGCGCTGCGAGCATTTTTTCGAGCCGCTGGGCGGCGGTGAGACGCAGGTTCCGGCGCAACAACGTGCGATCGACGTCCCGCTTGTAGAGGGCGATGACGGGATCGTCGTGTGGCTTCGGACTCATGACGTCACGTTAAGGTGTTCACGCTTTGGCGTAAACCTCCGTGCCCTTTCCCCGCCCTCCTTCGACTTCGTCTCCCCCGCCTTTCCTCGCTCACGCGCGTCTCCTGGACGCCACCGTTCAAGCATCAGGCGAGAATCTCCCGCACCACCTGCCCGCTCACATCGGTGAGGCGGATGTCGCGGCCGCCGAAGCGGTAGGTGAGG
>CAYYSX010000242.1:0-5272 GCA_964474315.1 uncultured Verrucomicrobiota bacterium
TTCGAGCTTTTTCTTACTCTTCAAGTATAATAATCACGCTTGTTGTAGGCCTAGGAAAGGGAGCCAAGGGAGGAGAAGCAGCGAATGGTGCGTCTGGTATTGACGGTGCTCCTGGTCTCGTTGGGAATGAGGGAACAAATGCGGCGAAAGTTCCGACAATATATATCATTGTCGGTGACATTGTGACACAACCCGGAAACACGAAGCCGGACTATCTGAACATCTTGATTCGAGCGCGCGGCATTGACGGAGGGGATGGGGGGGAAGGTCAAGTGGGTCAGAAAGGTCAAGACGGAGGAGACGGAGGTCCCGCCGACTGGCATTCCCCAGAGAAGTATCCTTTCGACCCGGGCTGCAAGGCAGGTGCAGGATTTGGTGGACCAGGAGGCGATGGGGGGATTGGTGGAGTGGGTGGGCGTGGAGGAGATGCAAGCGACGGCGCGGTGATCATCTATGCCGGATCTCAAGGCGCAGTGAACTTGCTGGAGTTCTCAAGGGTGAACAATTTTGGGGGAACAGGGGGGCGCGGAGGAAAGGGAGGAAGGAATGGTGTGGGCGGATCGGGTGGCGCCAGAGGAGAATGGGTAGGTTTATGCCAAGGTGGAGGCCCCGGTTCGCATGGAACTACTCCAACTGTTCCGGCTAGTCCAGGTCCAGATGGTCGCCCGGGAGAGCGAGGCAAAATTCTTAAGATGCTTCTTGACGTGACAAACTTGTTCTGAAGGTCACCGAGAAACCCGAAAATGGACACGACATCTATCGGAACGTTTTATGGTGTCCGTTCTTCCATACGCCTAAGTTAAGTGCCATTCGGGACAGACCTCCTATTGGACCTTCAGCTTTCGCACCCAAGCGAGACCGGCGACGAGCGTGTCGGTTCCCTCGCCGCTGATGCCAGCCAAGGCGGAAGGCCCCGTGCCAACGGCCGATGAGGTCCGGCGCTAAAGCGAGGCAATGTTTATCAGATCTGTATTGTTGACAGTTTGGAGTCAGAGCCGGGACGGTTGGCTGTCGGAAACAGGACAACTATCTGGGACTTGACGGAACGTTACAGAGGTCCCCACCGGGAATACTCTAACCTCTCTGGCGCTCCTTCAGAGCGCAACATTCTTACCTCGCCCCGACCCGGGGCGTCGCCGAACGGCTCAGCCCCGGGTTGGGTTCTCCAGGCCTTTCGGGCCAGTACCCTCTCCTGGCTCTGATGGAGCTACAGACCCCAGCCCAGGGTTGAGCCGCCCGGCGATGCCCTGGGGTTCGTGCCCTCCATTCCTCCGCGTCCTCAAGGGACGCCAGAGCGGAAATCGGACTGTCTTCCCTCCTCCGTCTTCGATTTCCACCGGGGTTCTGCGCGCCGTGACACATCTTCATGCGTCATGACAGGTCCGGTGGTAGGACAGATTCTTCATCCGTGCGGGCGACAGCCTCGCTTCGATAAATAATCCAATCCATGTTATGAAGTTCTCAAACCTGCCATTCCTGTCCGGCCTGCTGGCACCGGCACTGACCAATGCCCTGCACGCCCAGCTCTTCTATTGGGATCCAGCGGCCGGTGGCAACGGGCATTACTACGAGACCGTGGCGGCCAACCTTTCTTGGACCGACGCCAAAGCAGCGGCCGAAGCCAGAGGTGGCTACCTGGCCACCATCACTTCCGAGGAGGAAAACAACTTTGTGTTTTCACTGACCACACCTGAGCCTTACGGCCCGTGGCTGGGTGGCTATCAAACCGACAAGCTCAATGAGCCGGCAGGCCACTGGGCATGGGTCACCGGCGAACCGTTTAGCTACACCGCCTGGGTGCAACGAGTGCCAAACCAGCCGGATAACTGGAATGATAATGAAGACTATCTCCACTATACCAGCATTGCAGGACCCGCCCCTGTCTGGAATGACATTCGTATCGATGGTGAAGATCTTATTACCTCCTATATTGTTGAATACAACGTGTCGCCCGTGCCGGAGCCGTGGCAGTATGGCTTGGTCTCCGCCAGCCTGCTCGGCAGCTTCGCGTTGTGGCGTCGCCACCATCGCCCGGCGTGAGCCTCTTCGGCTTGGGGAACAGAGACAGGACAACTATCTGGCGCTCAAGGGACCGCTATCGAGGTCCCCACCAGAAATACTCTGTCCTCTCTGGCGCTCCTTCAGAGCGCGAAACTCTTTCGTCGTCCCAGACCCAGGGCATCGCCCAAAGGCTCAGCCCTGGGCTGGGTTCTCCAGGCCTTTCAGGCCAGTACCTTCCCCTGGCTCTGACGGAGCCACCGACTCCAGAGCCTCCCGGCGATGTCCTGGGTTCCGGGCATCCCTTCCCCCGGGTCTTGACGGGACGCCAGAGTCAAAATCTGGATTGCCCGGTTTCGCATGATCAGAGACCGATCGGTGTCCCGATCTTGCTTAGCATTGACGTCGATCTACGGGCGGATTCGTCTTCTGGTTTCACATGATTCGCGTCGCCATCGTCGAAGATGATCCGGCCGTCCGGCAAGAGTTGGCGTTTCGTCTGAGTCAGGCGGACGATCTGGGCGTCGTCGGGGTGTTCTCCTCGGCAGAGGAGGCCGCGACGGCCCTGGTTCAATCTGCTCCCGACGTGGCCGTGGTGGATATCCGGCTTCCCGGCCGCAGCGGCATCGAGCTCATCGCCCAGACCAAACCGGCCCTTCCGGCCACCCAGTTCCTCATCCTCACCACGTTTGACGACGACGACCTGGTGTTCTCGGCGCTGGAGGCGGGCGCGAGCGGCTATCTGTTGAAACGCAGTCTGCCCGAGGAGGTGGCGGACTCCGTGCGCGACCTGCACGCGGGTGGATCCCCTATAAGCAGTCGCATCGCGCGGAAACTCGTCCGTACGTTCCAACGGACGCCTGCGCCTCCGTCCGTGTCCCTCTCGGTGCGGCAAGCAGAACTCCTCGACCGACTCGCGCGGGGCCGTACCTATAAGGAATGTGCCGATGAGATGGACGTTTCCATCAATACGATTCGCCTCTATATCCGCCGGCTGTATGAGAAACTTCACGTCCGCAGCCGGCACGAGGCGGTAAGACTGGCTCCGAAGCCCAAGTAGGCTGCCGAGGTTCTCGCTTGAGCGGGCGGAGGAAGGGAGTCTCGTCACCTCGGCAGGCGGTGGGGACCGGGCTTTGGCCGGCGGCGGAGATAAGACAGTAGGGCGGGTGTAGGGAAGCCTAGCGTGGGGCGTGAGGCGTGAACCTTCTGGGCCGACAGGTGACCGCTCCACGGTTCGCTCTTTTCCCTCGATCTTCCTTTCGGTCGCGGATTCGTACTTTCGGTGACCGGGAATTCGAGCGGGCGAGCCGCCCGCGCTCCGTGCCCGGCGCGAAGCCCCAGGTTGCGGTGGGACCCGGCGTGCTCGTCGCCCCGACCATGAGCCGTGGGATCGAGGGGACTTTGGAGCTTCTTTTGAGCTTTGAACTTTGAACTTTGAATTTTCTCCCCGGTCCTCCCGCCGGCTCAGACGTTAGAACCACTCCAGCCGAACTTCTGCCGCAGCGTGCTGAAGAAGTTGGTTCCGGCCAGCCGAACCAACCGGATCTTGCGGGCGCTCCGACCGATGCAGACCCCATCGCCCGCCGCCAGATCCACGTGTTGCTGACCATCGGCCGCCAAAGTCGCCACTTGGCGGGTACTGACCAAGCGCACATCGACCACGGCATTCAGGCTCACCACCACCGGCCGGATACTCAGCGTATGTGGACAAATGGGAGTGAGAGTCAGGACTTCGGCGTCGGGACTGACGATCGCCCCACCGGCGGCCAGCGAATAGGCCGTGGACCCGGTGGGGGAGCTGGCAATCAGTCCGTCACAACGGTAGCGGGTGAGCAGTTCGCCGTTCACCGTCACCGTGAGTTCGATCAGGCGGGACGCCAGACCACGCGCGACCACGAAATCATTCAGGGCCAGCAACGTGGTGGTTTCCCGGCCGCGTGAGACCCGGCCTTCCAGCATCGATCGTTCCTCCAGTGCAAAGTCTCCCGCCCACAATTGGCGTAGCGAATGGCTCAGGTGATCGGGGGAAACAGCGGTGAGAAAACCGAGGTTGCCCGCGTTGATGCCGAGCAAAGGGGTAGGGGAACCCGCAATTTCCCGCGCCGCGCGCAGCATGGTTCCGTCCCCGCCCAGAACCAGCAGCAGATCGGTACGGGAAGCCAGTTCCGCAATGGACGCGGCAGTCCAGATGGACGGGGGCAGCATGCCCGCGGTGTCCGGGCCGGCAGCCACCGAACGGCCCGCCTTCTTCAGGGCGGCGGCGGTGCGCCGGGCAAGACGCGGAACCTCCGGTTTCTCAGCGTTCGCAATCAGGCCCACGCGACGGATGCTGGCGGCGAGTTTCTTCACGCAGTTCGTTCGAGCCAGGCCAGAAACTCGCGGTTGCCCGCGGGGCCAAGCAACGGGGATTCGGTAGTGCCCCGCCACGTTAACCCGAAGCCGCCCGCGCGGACAAATGCTTCCAGCTCGGTCAGCACCCGGGCATGGACCGTCGGATCCTTGATCACGCCTGCGCCACGATCCGCTTCGGCCTTCCCCGCCTCGAACTGGGGCTTGACCAGCGCGACCAGTCCGCCCCCGGCGCGCAGCAGCGGAACCGCCGGCGGCAAAATCAACCGCAACGAAATGAAGGAACAATCGGCCGCCACCAGGTCGAAAGGCCGGAACTCCCCACCGAACGAAGCGGGCAACAAATGGCGGGCGTTGGTCCGTTCCATGACCGTGACTCGCGAGTCCTGACGCAACTTCCACGCGAGCTGGCCTTGGCCGACATCGACTGCGGTCACGCGGGAGGCGCCGTGTTGCAACAAGCAATCGGTGAACCCACCGGTACTGGCTCCCAGGTCGAGCGCCGTCGAGCCCGCGACCAGAATGCCGAAATGCTTCAGGGCGTGCTCCAGTTTGTGACCGCCGCGGGAAACGTACCGGTCCCGGTGCCGCAGCTCGATCTGGTCGCCCTCTTGGACGGGATCACTCGCTTTACGGGCGGGATGCCCGTTGATCCGCACTTGTCCGGCCATGACGGCCCGCTGCGCCCGGGCCCGGCTTTCGCACAGGCCGCGTTCCACCAGGGCTTGATCCACACGCAGCATGGAGGGAGGGAATCACACCGGCGCGGTCCGGTGCATCCCCAAGTTGTTGGTGGTACCGCAGACCTCTGAGTCTGCTGTGCGCAGGTTTTTAACCTGCCCGCTGGGGCGCGCTGGCAGGCTGAAAGGCCTGCGGTACAGTGTAGCGCAGGCCTCTTGGCCTGCTGTACCGCAGGTTTTTAACC
>CAYYSX010000242.1:5372-9381 GCA_964474315.1 uncultured Verrucomicrobiota bacterium
CTGCGGTACAGTGTAGCGCAGGCCTCTTGGCCTGCTGTACCGCAGGTTTTTAACCTGCCCCTCGGGGTCCACTGGCAGGCGGAAAGACCTGCGGAACGGCAAACAGGAGTGCCTGCGGTACCGCGGCTCGGTCCTGCTCGATTCAAGGACGCGACGAACGGCGACGATACCACCAACCGAATCCGACCAGCGCCACCCCGGCCACCGACGCATCACGTCAGCGCGGCGCAGGCTCGAACCGAATGATGGTCTCACCCGGTTTGGCCATTCCCCGTTCGCGCGCGGCCCGTTCGACCGCATTCGGATCGTTCTGCAGGGCATGGACGGTAATCTGAAGTCGCCGGAGTTCCGCCTGCATTTCCGACAATTGGGCGCGGTGCCGCTCCAGCCGTTCTCTCAGGTCACGGTTCTGCTGAATCAAGGGAAGATAGCTGAGCCCCGCGCCCGCCAGCAGTGCGAGTGCGATCAGGATGATCAACAGCCGGTTGGCCAGTCCCCACAGCCCTCCTCCATTCTCCCTCACCTGCAATCGGCTGCTCATTTGAACTGACGTCGCCAGCTAACCAGCTTCTGATCTGGACCAAAGGTGAGGAGGAGAAAGACGCTGGGAGTGGAGAAGACATTGGCCGCACCCATGGCACCTCCTCCCCAGGGTCCCCAAACGCCGTAAGCGGAACTCGGCGTGGAATAGACCCGGCTCGTCTGGACCAACCATTGGGCCACTCGGCTTCCGTCCTCCAACGTGGCCACGTGGGTCGGCGGACCGAGCTCCAGCAGCACCTGGTCATAGGTGATCACGCCCACCTGCGCGTCCCAGTCGATCCGGTTTCGGCTGGCGCAACCGGCCAGCAAACCGGCCACCACCCATCCGATCAGCCATATTCCCAGGCTCCCACGCATTTGACTCATCGCAGGCCAGAGCCTAGGCACGAGCGCCTCGATACTGCAATCTTCGGTCTGGGATCGGGTGCATCGGGGCACATCTGGAGTTTGTCAGTCCTTGAAGCCGCGGGCCGAGCCCAAAGAGCGGGCTATTCCCTTCCGTAAGCTCCAAAAGCCAAGCTCCAAGTTCCAACGTCCAGGTACCCAAGCCTCCCCAAGACCTCGTTCCCAGGTACGGTTCGAGCGGAAACCCGGGAGTTGGGAGCTTGGGTCGTTGGAGCTTCTTCTTTGGAGCTTGGAGCTTGGCTTTTGGAGCTTTCTTTCACCCCCCGGCTCAGGATTCCGGTTTCGCCCCGAAAATCCGGCCTCGAGCGGAAAGCCAGAGCACCAGCAACAGTCCGGCAAACGGCAGCAGCGAAAGTACGTCCGCGTTGGCGCCGCCAAAGAACGGGTTGGCGCGGGTGGACCATTCGCTGACCAGACGGTCGGTCCGTTCGAGACCGGCCGTGAAAATGGCGATCGCAATTCCGGCGATCGCCCCTCCCGCAATGTAGCCCGATGCCATCAGCACTCCCGGGGAACGGTCGCCTTCCGCCGCCATTTCCTCCGGGGACAACCCTTGGTTGACCCGACGCGGACGTTCCTGTCGGTCCACCCACCAGCGCACCAGGCCACCCGCCAGAATCCCCATTGAAACTGACACCGGCAGATAAACGCCCACGGCGAAAGCCAGTGAATTGATGCCGGCGAGTTCCAATACCAGCGCAATCATCACTCCTAGAATCACCAGCTCCCACGGCAGTTTGCGGTCCAGGATGCCTTTGATGATGTAACTCACCAGCAGCGCTTTCGGAGCGTCGAACTTCCGGACCGTTGACCCGTCCGGTCGCTGCGGATGGGTCCCGTTGATCCCAGGATCCACCAGCCAGACGGGGGCGCCGGTTTCATCCACCAGAAACTTTTGGGAGCCGCCTCCTTCCGGATCTGGCTCGTGCCACACCCGGAATTCCCGCTGGTCCACCCGTCCTTGGGGACCGGACAATCGCTCCAGGGGCAGGTTGGCCAGTCGTTCGGCCGGTACCCGTAACGTGGGGGCGACCTCCAGCGCATCCACGTACGTCGTCGCCGCCTGGTTCAGTGCGAGCAAGATCGGACCCAACATCACTGCCGAAGTGAAGGCCCCGATCAGGATCGCCACCTGCTGGCGCTTGGGGGTGGCCCCGAGCAGGAACCCGGTCTTGAGATCCTGCGACGTGGTGCCGCCGTTGGAACAGGCGATGCAGACGATGGCCCCCACCGACAACGCGGTGACGTAGTACGCCTTGCCCGTCCATCCCACGACCAGAAAGGCCAGACAGGTGAGCAGCAGCGTGGCCACGGTCATGCCGGAAACCGGGTTCGACGAAGAACCGATCTCGCCGGTGAGCCGGGACGACACGGTTACAAAGAGGAATCCCAACAGCACGATCAACGCGGCGCCGAGGAGATTCATGTGCAGCGGTGGCGCCAAGGTGATCGCGGTCAGCAGCACGATGATTCCGATCAGCACGAATTTCAGGGGAAGGTCTTGCCCGGTACGACTGTCCTCCCGGGAAGCACCGCCGTTGCGCGTGGAGGAAAGGTCGGCGACGCCGTGCTTGATCCCATGCCAGATGGTCGGCAGGGACCGCAGCAAGCTGATCAATCCCCCCGCCGCCACCGCGCCCGCCCCAATGTAAAGAATGTAGGCGCCGCGGATATCGTCGGGGGACATCTCGCCGATCAACTGAGTGCCCGGCGGCAGGACGGTGCCGAGGTTCTGTCCGAAAAACTGGATGAGCGGAATCAGCACCAAATAACTCAACACGCCGCCCGCCGCCATGATGCCCGCGATGCGCGGCCCGATGATGTAGCCCACCCCGACCATTTCCGGGGAAACCTCCACCGCAATGGAACCTCCCTTGAGCGGCGCGCCGAACACCTTTTCCGGAATGTCCTTCCACAACTTGAAGGCGACATTGGCCGTCTTGTAGAGGAGCCCGATGGCGAATCCGGCGAAGATGGTTTGGGCGCTGATGGTGGTTCCTCGGCCTGGGGTCTGATGCACGGGATCGGCTGCCGCGCGCGATTCCTCACTGGCCCCCGCCTTCAGCACCTCGGCACAAGCCGTGCCTTCGGGAAACTTCAATTGACCGTGCTGCTGGACGATCAGGGCCCGCCGCAGCGGAATCATCATCAGAATCCCCAGCAGTCCGCCCAACACCGACACCAGCAGCACGCGGCTGATTTCCAGGTCGAATCCCAAGATCAGAATGGCCGGCATCGTGACCCCGATCCCGAAGGCGATGGATTCGCCGGCCGATCCCGCCGTTTGGGTGATGTTGTGTTCGAGAATGGTGGCCTCTCGTCCGCCCAACCTGGCCCAGACCTTGAACAGCGCGACGGAGATGACCGCGACCGGAATGCTGGCGCTGACCGTCAATCCCACCTTCAGGGTCAGGTACAGGGAGGAGGCGCCGAAGATCATGCCGAGCAGCGTTCCCACGATCAGCGACCGTCCCGTGAACTCACGCAGCGAGGATTCAGCCGGGATGAAGGGGCGGAAGGCGGGTTTTTCAGCGGCCATATCGTCGAGTCACGTTGAAGAACTCCTGAACAGCGGGCAAGACAGGGAGTGAAGGGGCGGGGCGCGGAGTCGGGTCGTGGGCGTCTCGTGAAGGGGGCCTGGCCGTAACCGCGATGGGGACGGAGGGGTGAAAGCTCCAAAAGCCAAGGTCCAAGCTCCAAAGAAGCTCCAAACTCCAAGCTCCCGGTTTTCGCCCGAACCGCCCGGGAAGTGGGACGCCGGGCCGCATCGGTCGCGTTTCGTCCCACTCAGGGCTGGGCGACGCATCAGGGAACTTGGGGCTTGGAGCTTCTTTGGGATTTGGGATTTGGCCTTTGGAGCTTGGGCACGGTTTCCCCTTCATCGAGGACAAAATCAAGAGGCGGCCTGGTGTCGTGGTGTCGTTCTGAGCGAACAAACCGCTTGCCCTCGGGAACCCGCATTTCTAGCTTCCGGCCTCGTTTGTGCATCCGTAGCTCAATTGGATAGAGCAGCTGACTACGGATCAGCAGGTTAGAGGTTCGACTCCTCTCGGATGCACCA
>CAYYSX010000243.1:0-9184 GCA_964474315.1 uncultured Verrucomicrobiota bacterium
GTTGCGCCTTCGCGTCGAGGGTGAAACGCGGAATTCGAACCACCTCGTGGGTGGCTCCATCGGGAGCCGCGAACGCCTTGCGCAGGTCGGTGATTTCGAGCAACGCCATGCGGGGGGGAGGTTGGCGTGGAGAGGAGGGGGTGCAAAGCCCAACCCGCCAAACCAACGGAAGTCGTTCCCTTATTCCGGCGGTCACTGTCCTTCCGACATTTGGCAACCCGGACCGTGCAAAACGCGCGGCCGGTCAGAACCAAAATGGTAAAACCCACTGGAAATCAGCCACTCCCTTTCTCGGCACGATTGTGGCTATGAAGCAAATGCGCCCGTCGCCCGTGAGGACAGGATTCGGCAGAAGGCACCTAAAATGGAGCCCCTTGCAGAAACCATCCAGGCAGACGACGGGCCTTGGATTTCCACCCGCCACCGGCGAGCAGAGATTCGACCTCCAAAAAAAGACGCCGGAGTCGAACTGATTGCGTGCTCTCGCCGGTGGCGGGATTCCCGTTTGGAAGCTCCAAACCCCAAGTTCAAAGCTCCAGAGAAGTTCCAAGCTCTAAGCCCCTGCCTGCGGCTGAAACCTCTCCTCCAGGTCGGGTTGCGAGCGTTGGAATTTGGGGTTTCCTTGGAGCTTGGGCTTTGGCCTTTGGAGCTTCGCGCCTCAGCCGACGCGCCGGATCCGGGGTTTTTGAGCTTTGAGCTTTGAATTTTCGCACCCACTCCGATTCCTGTTGGAACCGTCCCCCAGGCTTTTAGCGGGAAGACCGGCGCAGTTGCCGGGACCGATACCAGAGCCGGCCCAGCGAAATTAGGATAACGAGCAGAATCAACCAATGCGCGCTTTGAAGGAACCACCCCACTGGTGCGACAAACCATTGCGAGAAGAACCATTCCTTCGCCGCCGGCGTGTTGGCTTCCGCGGCGCGGGCCAGCGCTCCCAAGGCGTAGTCCCGGGCCACGACCGCACCGCCCGCCGCCGCCTTCCAACCGATCGCGCCGAGTCCGAACGCCCACCAGCCCACAGCGATACTTCCCACCGCCAGCGCCCCCACGGCCACACCCCATAAGCTAAAACTAACGATTCCGAAGGTGATCGCCCCCAAGGCAATGGGACCGACGGCCACACCGCCCAGCGCGCAAAACGGACTGATGGCCACATCGCCCACGGCAATCCATCCCACGGCCCTTCGTGTTCGGGGCGAACCCGCATCGATGCCGCTGCACCCGATTGTTAGCAAAGGAAATCCCCATAGACGCCGTTTCGATTGATAATTCCAGGGACCACTGAACTGGAATCCCCTGGCGGTCAGCGTGTCGGCATAAGCACGATCATCCGTCCCGGTCGCCGCGCGAATCCGCAAGACTTCTCGATCCATTCGGGAGCAAGACCACAGGATCGTTCCCACCAGAACCACCACCCACGTGAGGACCCCCAGGATGATCCACCCGGGCGCCGCCGGATAAAGCTTGCCGGCCGGAAGAAGCGCCAGAACCAAACCCAGGCTCATGACCCAGCTAAAGATCACGATGCGACGCGCCTGGCGAAGGACGCAGGTGCGTTCCTCCGGCGACCGGGCGGTCCAAGCCGCCATCCTGGTGCTAAGCAAACCGATCAGTAAGCCGATCGCCGGCCCCAGGAGCGTCCATTTGCCGATCCCCGCGAACACGCCCTTGACCGCGCCGGCGGCTCCCTGGCCCGAAGCCACCCCCGCCAGGACTCCCGCTCCGGCACTCGGCGGTGTGATTACCGGCAGGACCGCCACCACCGCGGCCGTGAAGGCACCCGTCGGTCGCGTCCGCATCAGAGTCGATTCCACCACGGCTGCCCATTCGTCGCGCAACATCGAGCGCCCGCGGGAGAGCCTCTGCTTCGCTGCATCCTCCGAAAGATCGAGCGACCGGGCGACTTCCGCGACCGACTGCCCCTGCCGGTAGAACAGCACCAAGGGCTCGCGGTAGCTTTCGGGCAAGTTCGCCAGCGAATGCCAGAGCAACGCTTCCTCCTCCCGTGAAACCGCCTGGGCCGCCGGATCGGCCTCGACCGCCAGGGGTTCGGTCACCGAATCCAACGACTCCGCCGGCCCACCGCGTCGCTGCTCGCGACGCCAGGCGTTGGCGGCCAGGTTCCGGACGATGCCGCAGAGCCAGGCCCGCAATTTGGGCGGTTCGCGCAATTCCTCGAGTCGCTGCCAGGCGGTCACGAACGTCTCCTGCGCCAGATCTTCGGAGCGGGAAAAATTGCCGCACGCGCTGTAAGCGAGTGAACAGATCAAGGCTTGGTAACGCTCGACAATCAGCCCAAACGCCTCGCGGTCACCTGCCCGGGACAAATGCCAGAGCTGGTCATCGGACATGGGAGGCAAAGCGGCCATAGGGACGGTGTTCATCGTCATCGCCCCTCGGTGGCCACGAAAGTCAGAAAGGTGACACGGGCGACAACTGGCAACGGGGATCGACGGGTGAAAGATGCCAAGGCCAAGTTCCATCAGGGTACGGACCTGACCAGCCTAACCCCAGCGCCTACGGGGTGGCAGGCACCGGGACCTCGCGTTGCGCACCCAACCCCAAACGCGCCCCCCGGCGCTTCACCAGCGATCCAAAGTCATCGAGCCAGGAATAGACCACGGGCGTCACCACCAACGTCAGCAGCAGGGCCAGCGATTGGCCGCCAATGACGACGATGGCGATGGAACGCCGTTCGTCGGCGCCCGGCCCGTTTCCCAGGGCCAACGGGAGCATGCCCGCCACCAACGCCAGGGTAGTCATCAGGATCGGACGCAGCCGGTCGCGGTTGGCTTCCAGGATCGCCGCCGTGCGATCGCGTCCGAGCGAACGCAGATAGTTGGTGTGGTCGATCTGCAGAATGGCATTCTTCTTCACCACACCAAACAACACGAGCAGCCCCAGCGCGGAATACAGGTTCAGCGTGCTGCCCGTCACCCAGAGCGAAAACAGAGCGAACGGCACCGAGAGGGGCAGCGACAACAGGATGGTCAGCGGATGAATCAGACTCTCATATTGGGCGGCCAGAATCATATACATAAACACCACCGACAGGGCGAACGCCCACAGGAACTCGCGGAACGTCCGCTCCAACTCCCGTCCCCGACCCGCCACCCGCGTCGAATAGCCCGGTGGCAGGTCCATGCCAGCGGCCGCCTCCCGCAACACCGCCAGTCGATCCGCCAAGGCATATCCCGGGGCAATGCCGCCGCGCAAACTCACCTGACGCTGCCGGTCCAGCCGGTCGATGCGGGACGCGGTGGTGCTCGGCACCAGGCGGACCACGTTGTCGAGTCGCACCAACTGCCCATCCCGATCCGGAACGAACAGCCGGGAAATGGTGTCCGCGTCTCGCCGGTCCTCCGTGGTCAGACGCAGGGTCACGTCGTAGTCCTCGTTCATCTGCACGTCGCGGAACCGCGAAAGCCGGTCATCCCCACCCACCATCAGCCGCAGCGCATCGGCAATATCGGCGGTGGACACGTTCAAGGCGGCGGCACGATCCCGGTCGATCTCCACCTGCAGCTCCGGCTTGTCGAGCTTCAGTGTCGTGTCGGCATCGACCACCCCCAGCTCGGGCGCCCGCTCGCGCAACGCATTGGCATAGGCCGCCAACTTCTCCAGCTCCGGCCCGAGGAAGACGAAGTCGATGTCCCAACGCGAACCGCCGAAGTTGAACGAAGCGATGTTACTCACCCCGACCCGCAATCCGTATTTCTGCAAACGGCGCCGGACGTCTTGCATCACTTCCCGCTGGGTTCGGTTGCCCGCCAGCGCCTTTTGTGGCTGAAAGCGGAGCGTCCCCCGCACCAAGCGGGGGAGCGAAAAACGCCGCTCGGCAAAGGGAGTCATCTGCACATAAACCCGACCCGAATTGACGCTGCCCAGAAATCCCCCCCCCGTCGTAGCCAGAACGACGCGGATTCCCGGGATCGCGCGCAGCTCCGCCTCGATCACCCGCATCGCCTCATCCATCGATTCCGGGCTCGTGCCCTCGGGAGCCGTCACGTTGACCTCGAATTCGCCTTCATCGATGTCGGTAGGAATGTACTCCTGACGCACCAAGCCGTAGAGCGGGATGGAGGTGGCCATCACGCCCGCCGCCATCAAGGCCACCCAGCCCCGGTGGGCGATGCACCAGGCCAGCAGCCGGAGGTAGCGGTCCTGCAGGGCCCCATAGAAACCGCCGCGCGACTTGGGAGCGTGCGTGCCGGAACCCTTGCGCAGCAGCCGCGCGCTCATCATGGGGGTGAGTGTGAACGACACCAGCAAGCTCACCAATACCGCCACCGCCGCCGTGATGCCGAACTGGAACAGGAAGCGTCCCGAGATACTCGACATGAACGAGACCGGAACAAAGATGACCACCAGGCTGAAGGTGGTGGCCATGACGGCGAGCCCGATCTCCGCCGTCGCTTCCTTGGCCGCCTGAAAAGGCCCCAGCTTCTTCTCCTCCACGAACCGGTAGATGTTCTCCAGCACCACGATCGCGTCGTCGATCACGATGCCGACCATCAAGACCAGGGCCAGCATGGTGACGCTGTTCAAGGTGAAGTTCAGCGCCCACATCATGCCGAAGGTCGCGATGACCGAAGTGGGAATGGCCACCGCCGCGATGAAGGTCGAGCGCCAGTCCCGCATGAAGGCCAGAACCACGATGCAAGCGAGCACGCTGCCCAACACGAGGTGGACGTTGATCTCGTGCAGCGCCTGGTAAATGTAACGCGATTGGTCGCGGATCACCTCGAACCGGACGTCAGGCGGCAATTGCGCCTGGAGAGCTGGCAAGCGTGCCTTCACGGCCTCGATCACCGCCACGGTATTGGCCCCCGATTGACGGCGAATTTCGAGAATCACCGCCGGCTCACCGTTGAGGCGCGTGATGGAGCGCTGTTCCTTGGCGCCATCCTCCGCCCGTCCGACATCCCGCAGGCGGATGGGCTCGCCCTGGCGCATCGCGACGACCAGGTCGTCGAACTGGCGGGCCTCCGTAAACCGCCCGAGCGTGCGCAACGACTGTTCCTGGACCGCCGCCGTCACGTTGCCCCCCGGAATATCGACGTTCTGCAGGTTCAACGCGTCGCGCACCGCCGTGATCGGGAGGCCGTAAGCCGCCAACCGGTCGGCGTCGAGCCAGAGGTTGATGGACCGCTGCGCTCCGCCTTCGATCTGCACGCCCCCGACGCCGGCGGCGCGTTCGATCTGCACTTTGACGATCTTGTCAGCCAACTCGGTGAGCTCCCGCAGCGAACGGTCCCCAAACAAGGCCAAGGTCATCACCGGCGACTGATCGTTGTCGAACTTGGATACGACCGGCGGTTCCGCCTCGCGCGGTAACCGGCGGCCCAAGGTGGCCACGCGGTCCCGAACATCTTGCGCCGCCGATTCGATATCCCGATCCAGCTCGAAGGTGGCGATCACCATCGAATTGCCCGGCCCGGAAATGGACCGGAGCTCGCTGATACCGTTAACGGTATTGACCACCTCCTCGATGGGACGCGACACCTGCGATTCCACTTCGGCGGGCGAAGCGCCCGGCAGGGAGGTGCTGACCCGCACCGTAGGAAGATCCACCGACGGCAGGCGGTCCACGCCGAGGCGGAAGTAACTCGCAGTCCCGACGACCACCAGTGCCATGATCAGCATGGTGGCAAACACCGGTCGTCGGATGCAGATGTCAGCGAGTTTTTGCACCGGAATCCATGACGTTAAATGACGTTAGCCGAGGAAGGCCGGATGGAAAGCAAGCAACGCAGGAATGGGGAATCGGAATCAACCACCCGGACGGACCATTCCCGCCTCCAAGGCGGCGACCTTGCCCAGCCGACGTTGATGACGCTCGGCCCCGGTGAACCGCGCGGCGAGAAAGGTCAGAACCAGTTCCCACGCCACTTCAGGGCCGACGGTGCGCCCCCCCATGCACAGGATGTTCATGTCGTCATCCTCCACTCCCTGGCGGGCGGAAAAGTGGTCATGGATCAGACAGGCTCGAACTCCGGGGATTTTGTTGGCGCACACCGCCGCTCCGACGCCGCTGCCGCAGATGGCAATCCCCCGGTCCAGCCGCCCTTCCGCGACGGCACGGCTGAGCGGTATCACGAAGTCGGGATAGTCATCGTCGCGTTGAAATTCTCCGGCGCCGAAGTCCACCACGTCGTGCCCTTCGCCCTGCAGGCGTTGGAGGATTTCCTGCTTCAGGACGAAGCCACCGTGATCCGTCGCGATTCCTATTTTCATGAGGGATGACTGAAAAACATCAGGCCATTACTCCGGGACACTTCCAACCTCCGCGTTACCACTTCCCACCAGGGTTTCTGCCGCCTCGCGATCAGCGAGCACCACGGCGTGCTCCTGGGCCACCCGGCCGGCCGGAATGGATGGATCCGCCGCTCTCAACAAGGCCAGCATGGGCCTCTTTTCCGCGCCCGTGACCACCCAGAGTAGCCGGCGCGCTCGGTTCAGCACGGGATACGTCAGGGTCATTCGGCGGCGGCGTTGATAGACGCCGGTGAGCGCCACGTCGGCGTTGGCCACCTGGAGCACCGGGTCGTCGGGAATCAGGGAGGCCGTGTGGCCATCCGGACCGAGGCCGAGATGGATGAGGTCCAATACCGGGGGGGTGCCGGCCAGTTTTTCCAGAGTGGCGGCATAGGCGCGGGCCGCGGCCTCCGCCTCCGACTCTTCGACCGGCATGGCATGAATCTGGTCATCGGACAGGGGGGCGTGACTGAGCAGGCTCTCCCGTAGATGCGTCAGGTTGCGATCCGGATCCCCGGCGGGGGCGAGGCGTTCGTCCACTTGCAGGATGTGCAGCGAAGGCCAGGGAACGTCCTCTTGCGCCAGGTCCCGCAGCATCTGCCACGGCGTGCGCCCCCCGCTAACCGCCACCAGGAATCGGCCCCGGGCCGCCACCGCTTCCCGCGCCTCGCGGGCAATGAAACGGGCCGCAGCGCGGGCCACCGCGTCGGCGTCAGGGAAAACCTCAAGGGAAAGCGCGGAACTCATGCGGACCGGATTCAAACGGACCCGCTGGGATTCCACCAGCCTCCGGGCGGTTGGACGTGCGCCTCGACTTCTTCCGGACCCCAGGTACCGGGTTCGTAGGGCAACACGGGGGTACCCGCCTTGAGCACCGGATCGACGATCCGCCAGGCTTCCTCCACATAGTCCTCCCGGGCGAACAGGGTCGCATCCCCCGCCATCGCGTCGCCCAGCACCCGTTCGTAGGCGTCCATCTCGTCCTTGCCGGGATGATGGCTTTGCAGCATTTCGGTCACCCCACCCGCCGCGTCGTCCGTGACCGTCATCGAGTTCATCCCCACGGCAATGCTCACCTCCGGACTGATCCGCAACCGCAGGTAATTCTGCTGCAACTCATATCCGTCATACATGGTGGGAGGACGACGGATGCGGATCAGGACCTCGGTGCAGGTCACCGGCAAGTTCTTCCCGGCGCGGATGAAGAAGGGCACGCCCCGCCACCGCCAGGAATCGATCTCCAATTGCAGGGCGGCGAAGGTCTCCACCTTCGAATCGGCAGCCACGCCCGGCTCGTTCCGGTAACCGCGAAACTGGCCGCGCACCACGTCCGCCGCTTTCAGCGGAGGAATCGCCTTGAGCACCTTCACCTTCTCATCCCGCACCGATTCGCTGTCCAACCGCGGCGGTGGTTCCATCGCAATGTTGGCCATCAACTGGAACAAGTGGTTCTGCACCACGTCGCGGAGAGTCCCGGTCTGGTCATAGAACGCGCCGCGTCCCTGAACCCCGAAGTCCTCCGCCATGGTGATCTGCACACTCTCGATATGATCCCGACTCCAAAACGACTCGGGCAGCGCATTGGCGAAGCGGAAAAACTGGAGGTTATGGACCGGGCGTTTCCCCAAGTAATGGTCGATACGGAAGATCCGGGACTCGTCGAAAGTGCCAAGCAGGATCCCATTCAACCTCCGCGCGGATTCCAAGTCGGTGCCAAAGGGCTTCTCCACGACCACCCGCGCCCCCGATCCCGCGCACCCGGCAGCCGCCAGTTGCTCCACGACCTTCCCGAACATCAGCGGGGGAATGGCCAGGTAATGGGCCGGTCGCTGGGCCTCGCCCAGGGTGCGCCGCAACGCCTGGAACGTTCCGGCGTCCGCATAATCGCCGTCCACATAGCGCAACAGGCGGGACAGTTGGGCAAACGCCTCCGGATCCAAGCCGCCATGCTTTTCCAGGCTGTCCTTCGCCCGCGCCCGGAGTTGGTCGAGATTCCATCCCGCCTTGGCCACCCCAATGACCGGAACGTCCAGATGCCCTCGTTTCAGCATCGCCTGAAGGGAAGGAAAGATCTTCTTGTAGGCCAGATCCCCGGTCGCACCGAAGAAAACCAAGGCATCGGAATGGGGCAGATTCATGGGTCGGGAGTCGTCTCGGAGGTTTATTGAGACCGACCGACGACGACGAGGCAACCCTTTGCGCGAGGATCCGAAACGGACGCCTTTTGAATGGGTCCTTAAAGCCGCAGGCCGGGGTCAAAGAGGTCCGTTCCGCAAGCTCCAAAAGCCAAGCGCCAAGCTCCAAAGAAGTTCCAACGGGGCGCATCTCAGTTTTTTGGATGGGGAGCACACGCGTCCCGCGTGTGGGTCTCGGCGTCCCGCCGAGACCCTCGTGGACTGTTCTCATTCCGACGCGTCCTTCGCAGCACCGCCCGGGACGGAGAATCAGTGCAGGAGGAACCGGGCGGGACGCCCGGTTCTGCACGCCAGAGGCGTACGCTCCCCATCCAAAAAACTGAGATGCGCCCGTTCCAAAGGCCAACGTCCGAGCGCTCAAGCCCCCTCAAGACCTCACTCCCAGGGACGGTTCGAACCGAATCCGGGTGTTGGGAGCTTGGAGCGTTGGACCTTGGGAGACCTATTGACCTGGCCCCTGATCCGAGCGCGTGACCCTTTGGGACACCTATTGACCTGACCCTTTGTCTGCGTGGCTCTTTGTCTGCGGGAACGCGAACGGCTCATCCGCCGTCACGCTCCACGCCTCACGCCTCACGCTCCACGCCTCACATCAACTTCAGCTTGGGCAGGTCCTGCGAATC
This sequence comes from uncultured Verrucomicrobiota bacterium, assembly GCA_964474315.1. Lineage (GTDB taxonomy): Bacteria > Verrucomicrobiota > Verrucomicrobiia > Limisphaerales > UBA9464 > UBA9464. The sequence goes on from CAYYSX010000243.1 coordinate 9,077, forward strand.
CACCAGACCCACGGGCTCCCGCCGCGCATTGATGACAATCAAATCGTCGATGTTGCGTTCGTTGAAGATGCGGAGCGCCTCGGCGGCCAGCACGTCCTCACGGATGCA
>CAYYSX010000244.1:0-9144 GCA_964474315.1 uncultured Verrucomicrobiota bacterium
CGCGTCGGCCCAAGCTTGACGCCGGCGCCTCCTTTCCGCTTGTTCGGCTGATGATCCTCGCGAAGCAACCCGCCAAGGCCGGTTGGGCCTTGCTCGCCTTGCTGCTGGCCGGGGCGTGGGGAACGGGACGGCTGCCCGCAGCGCCAACGGAAATTCCGTCCCGGGCGGAGTGGTCCGTGACCGACCTGGAGGGACGTCACCAGATCGTCCGCCTGGACGAAAAGACGCGGGCCATCGTCTTTTGCTTTCTCGGTACGGAATGTCCGATTGCCAACCGGGTTCAACCAGAGCTCGCCCGCTTGGACCGGGAGTTCGCTTCCCGTGGAGTCCGCTTCGTCGCCGTTTATCCCAATGCCGGGGAAACCGCGGCCGCCATCCGCCAAAGGCGCGCCGACGCCGGCAGCGAAGGGGAAGCCGTGCTGGATCCCGGGCAAAAGCTGGCAACGGCGTTGGGAGTCACGGTCACCCCGGAAGTCGTGGTGCTGACCGCGGAGGGATCGCTGGTGTATCAGGGCCGAGTCAATGACCAGTACGCCGGGCTGGGCCAGGGCCGACCGGCTCCTACCCGTCACGACCTGGAGATGGCGCTGCGGGAGTTCCTGTCCTCGGGAACTGCGGCGGGCCGGAAGACCAAGGCGGTGGGCTGCCGCATCCAGAAGATACCATGAGAAGAGGGAGGCCTGGCGTGCTGGTCTGGGCGGCGCTGACAGTCGGCTGGGGCCACGGGGCTGAGGCCGTCACGTTCCACGGAGAGATCGCGCCGTTGGTGTACCGGCACTGCACGCCGTGTCACCGGCCCGGCGGGGCGGGGCCGTTTCCGCTGTTGACCTTCGAGGAGGTGGCCAAGCGAGCGGAAGATCTGGCCGACGTAACGGCGCGCCGCTACATGCCCCCATGGTTGCCCGCGCCCGGTCCCCATGCGTTTCAGGATGAACGCCGGTTGACCGATCAGGAGATGGCGCTGTTTCAGTCCTGGGCGGAAGCAGGAGCGCCAGCGGGTGATCCGGCCCAGGGTCCGCCGGTCCCGGTGTTTTCATCCGAGTGGGAAATGGGTCCGCCGGACCTCGTGGTGAAGCTTCCGCAGCCTTTTGTGCTCCCGGCAGAAGGACGGGATGTTTATCGGAACTTCGTTCTGCCGCTGAATCTGGACCAACGGCGTCAGGTGAAGGCTTGGGAATTGCGTCCCCATTCACGGGCGGCTCACCACGCCTTTGTCCGGGTGGATCGGTCGAACGAAGGACGCCGCCGCGACGCTGCGGATCCCGAGCCGGGATTTCCCGGGATGGATCTGCCCAACCCCATCCAGGCGCCAAGCGGACACTTTGCGAGCTGGCAACCCGGAGCCGCACCCGCGCGTAATCCACCCGGTCTCGCCTGGACCTTGGAGCCGGGCACCGACGTGGTGCTCCAGGTTCATTTCCAGACGACCGGCCGTCCGGAACCGTTCCAGCCAGAACTGGGGCTCTATTTCACGGACGAAGTGCCCACCAACCAGCCGGTGAAGTTGGGCTTGGGAACGTTCGCCATCGAGATCCCCGCCGGTCGCACCAACGTGGTGGTCCAGGACGAATTCGTGTTACCGGCCGACGTGGATCTGCTCGGGGTCTTGCCGCATACACACTATCTGGGCCGACGGATCGAGGGTTGGGCGGAACTGCCGGACGGACGGCAGGAATCGTTGCTCACCATTCCGGACTGGGATTTCAACTGGCAAGGCGCCTACCGGTATCGCGAGCCGGTGTTCCTTCCCGCCGGGACCAAATTGAAGATGTCGCTGCAGTTCGACAACTCGACCAACAACGTCCGCAATCCCTTTTCGCCCCCACGGCCGGCGCGTTACGGGCCGAACACCACGGATGAAATGGCCGAGCTATGGCTGCAACTTCTGCCGCGTTCGGCCGAGGGGGCGGCGCTCTTGGAGCGGGCTTTGCTGCAACGCATCGCCCTGGACACGCTGGCCTACAACGAGCAGCGGCTCCGGGTGAATCCCAACGACGGCATGGCGTTGGTCAACATGGGACGCGCCCGCCTAGCCCAGCAGCGGCTCGCGGAGGCCGAAGCCTTCTTCAAGCACGCCACCCGGGTCGCGCCCAAGCTCGACGAAGCTCATTATTATCTCGCGTTGATTCACCGGATGCGTCAGCGCCGGGCCGAAGCGGCCGCCGAATTCCGCCGGACGTTGGAACTGAACCCGGATCATGCGCGGGCGCACGGCAACCTCGGTTTCCTGGAGCTGGAGGCGGGTCGGTTGCCGCAGGCGGTCGAACACCTGGAGGCGGCGATCCGGCTGGATCCGCAGGACTCCCTGGCGTTGGAGAGCCTGGGCACCATCCGCCTACGACAGGGGGCGCGCGAGGAAGCCGAAATGCTGTTCCGCCAGGCCTTGACGGTGGATCCGCAAAATTCGGAGGCCCGGGCTGGATTGCGGGCTCTGGGTCTGACCCCACCCGGCAACTGAGCGGCAACGAATTCGTTGGATCGCTGACATTCCACCGTGCCTCGGAGGCATGGGCCGCCGGATGAATCGACGGCACGGTTGCTCTGATCAATCCCGGTGGTTGTCGAGACGGGCCTGCGCGCAGGGAGGAGAGCGAATTTTCTTCTGCCCCCGGCGTGCAAACTCATGGACTCGTCTCTGCGACTGCCTAGGATTATCCATCATTCCACGAGTATGAGCCGATTTCTCCGCTTCTTTTTCGTTGGCTGGGCTGCGCTCCTGGCCGCTTCGCTCGTTCAGGCCGCTGATCCGTTGCGCGTCTTCATCCGGGCCGGCGCCAAGACGCACGGCCCCAACCAGCACGATCACCCCCGTTTCCTCGGGGATTGGACCAAGCTGTTGGGCGAACGCGGCGTGAAGGTCGAAGGGGGAATGCAGTTTCCCACGGCGGCACAACTGGAGGCCACCGACGTGGTGATTATCTATGCCGCTGACGGCATGAAGATCACGGGCGAGGACCGGGCGAACTTCGAAAAGTTCCTTCAGCGCGGTGGCGGGCTGGTCGTCCTCCACGACGGGGTGGTCAGCGGTGACCAACACGAATGGGCCAAGAAGGTGCAAGGAGGCGCGTGGCGTTGGGACGGCGACCAGAAGACCCAGTGGCACGAGGGAGAAGTCGGTCTGTACTTCGTCGCTCCGGATAACCCGATCACCCAGGGCGTATCCAACTTCGACTGGAAGGATGAAGTGTACAATCAACTCGACATGTCTCCGGACGTGCAGGTGTTGGGAGTCAGCTTCGTGGACGTGTTCAACATCTGGCCCCAGCTCTGGACTTACGAGAAAACCTGGGAGGGCGGTTCCACGCCGTATCGCGCCTTTGTAAGCCTTCCCGGACACGAATACGACGTCTTCAACACGCCGCATTACCGCGCTCTGTTGATGCGCGGCATTGCCTGGGCGGGCAAGCGGGACCACGTGGACGAGTTCACCACCACCGAAGAACTCGCCTCGCTGCGGTATCCGGCCGGCGGCCCGCGGCCCGCTCCCGAGGCGGTCAAAACCTTCCAGTTCCATCCCGAGTTCAACATCACTCTGGCGGCGGACGAGAACGTGGCGCAGAAGATCATGTCGCTGGACTGGGATCCCCAAGGCCGGATGTGGGTGGTGGAGACGCCGGAGTACCCGGGCGGACTGGACGTGAACAAGAACGACTTCAAGGCGTATTGGAACCGGGCGCAGGATCCGCAGAATTTCCCGGCGGGAGGCCGGCAGCCGCGCAAGCCCAAGGACCGTATTTCCATCCTCACCGACAGCGATGGCGACGGCGTCCTGGACACCGCCAAGGTGTTTGCCGATGGACTGGAGTTGCCCACCTCGCTGGTGTTCTACCGCGACGGCGTGATTGTGTCGCAGGCGCCGGACATCCTCTGGATTCGCGACACGAACGGCGATGGCACGGCGGACAAAATCGAAACGCTCTACACCGGTTGGGGAACCTTCGACACCCACGCCGTCATCAATAACTTCCGTTGGGGTCCGGACGGCTGGGTTTACGGCACAGTGGGCTACACCCGGGGCCGGGTGAAATCGGGCGACGGGTCGAAGGATTTCGGCGACATCGCGGCCGGCGTGTACCGGTTCCGTCCCGACGGTTCGATGCTCGAGCAGATTGCGGCGGGCGGCTGCAATACCTGGGGCTGCGAAGTGGCGCCGGACGGCGAAATCCTCTTCACCACGGCCACCTGCGGCGAACCGATCTGTCATGTCGTCATTCCGGAAAAGATTCTGGCGCGCGGCCAGGTGGGCGGACTCAAGTCGTTCCTCAACATTATTGAAGAAAACAAGATCTACCCGGCCTTCGACGAGAAGCGACAACCGTATGTGCAGATCGACTGGGTCGGCGCCTGGACTGCGGCGGCGGGGGCGACCATCTATGATGGCGGAGCTTGGCCGGCGAAGTGGGGACCGGAAGAACGCTATTCGTTCTTCATGAGTGAGGCGACCCGGCAGTTGTTCCACCACGAGTTTCTGGATCCGAAAGGCCCCACTTACCAGGGCCGCAAGGAGGACGGGCGGAAGCAGACCGAATTCCTGGCCAGCACCGACTATTGGTTCCGGCCGATTCATAGCCGGGTCGGACCAGACGGCGCGCTTTACCTGGTGGACTTCTACAACCAGATCGCGGTGCATAACGACACCCGCGGGCCGGCCCACGGCGCTCGCAATGCAGCGACCCGTCCCGACCGCGACCACCAGTTCACCCGGCTTTGGCGCATCCAACATAAGGAAGTCCGGCCGCTGCCCCCCTTTACGCTCGACGCGAAGAATCCGGCAGGACTAGTCCCGATGCTGGCTCATCCTAATGGCTGGGTACGGATGACGGCCAACCGGCTGCTGAACGAAACCCAGCCGGCCAATGTAACGACGCCCCTGGTGGACCTGCTCAAGACCAGCCCAAGCCGTTTCGGCCGCATTCAAGCCCTGTACACGTTGAACAACCTCGGTCGCCTGGACGATGGGTTGTTGCTGACCGCTCTCCGGGATTCCGATGGCGCGGTCCGAAAGAACGCCGCCCGGGTCGCCGCGGATCGGCCCGAGGTGGGCGGTGAAGCCGTGAAGGCGATTCAAGCCCTGCTCACCGACCCCGACGGACGAGTGAAGATCAACGCGTTGATGGCGCTGGGAAGCCTGCCGGCGAGCCGCGAGACCGCCGAGGCCATCGTGGCCGTGTGGCCCAACCTGAAGGATCCGTGGCTCGAATCCGCTGCCGTGGGCGCGGCCGCGCGGGATCCGCTGCTGTTCCTGCAGGCGGCCGTGGCGTCGTCGGATCCAGCCTTCGTAGCCGGCTTCGTTCCGCATGTGGCCCGCCTGGCGGCGATCGAGGCCGACGGAGAGCAGGCGGCGAAGTTCGTGGCGCTCCTGGCTTCCGCTCCGGCGTCGGTCGAGGCGCTCAAACAGGCCGCGCTCGACAGTTTCTCGGCGAACCTCAAGGCGGACGTCAAACCGGCTCCCAGTGCGGCGTTGACCACGTCGCTGCAGACTCTGCTCGCCTCGGATCGCACGGCCGGATCGGTGCTGCCACTGGTGGCGCAGTGGGACAGCGAAGGAAAGCTGGCCAGCGCGGTGAAACCGGCGGTGGCCCGGGCGGAGGCGCAACTGGCCAACACCTCGCTGAGCGATGACGTCCGGGGTCAGGTGGCGGCCAACCTGGTCGGTGTGCGCCGCTTGGATGCGAGCATTATTCCCGCGGTGGCGGGCCTGCTCGGCAGCGAGGCCAGTCCGGCCTTGCAGAAGCGCGTGGTGGAAGCACTCGGTTCCCAGCCGGATTCCGCTGCGGCCCTGGTGGCGGCCTTCCCGCATCTCCCGGTTGAGGTGGTGGAACCGGCCTTCGGTCAAATCGTGAAACGCGCGGAAACCACGGGAGCCTTCCTCGACCTGCTCGCCGACCAGAAAGTGGACCTGCTCCGACTGGGCCCGGTTCGACAGCACCGTCTGCGCACCCACCCCGATGCTACGATCGCCCAACGCGCCAACACCGTCATCGATGAGTTGAAGGGACCCGAGGCTAAGCAGAAGGACGCGTTGATTGCCCAGTTCACCGCCGAAATATTGAAACCGGGCAACCTCGAGAACGGAAAGCAACTTTACACCGCCAACTGCGCCGGCTGCCACGTGTTCAAGAACGAGGGGCGCAACCTCGCACCTGATCTGACCGGAATGGGCGCCCACGGGCCATTGGATCTGCTGGTGCATATCATCGACCCCAACCGGCTGGTGGAACCCAACTTCGTCTCCACGTTGGTCGAGACCCAGGACGACCAATCCTATGACGGCGTCATCGAGCGCGAAAATGCCCAGGAAGTGGTCCTGCGCAATGCGACCGGCGACTACACGCTCCGCACCGCGGATATCAAAGCGCGCACCAGTACCGGGCGTTCGCTGATGCCGGAGGGGTTTGAGCAGTTGGGCGGTGAGGGATTGCGGGATCTGCTGGCCTACCTGTGCGCCGACGAGAACCGCTTCCGTATGTTGGACCTCACCAGCGCCTTCACGGCCAACAGCGGCCGCGGCTTATATAACAGTCCAGACAACGTGAACGAGACCGTGGCCTTCCGTAGCTATGGATTGAAGCGGGTGGACGATATTCCGTTCGACGTGGTGAGCCCGCAGAAAGCCGTGGCCAACGTGGTGGTCCTCAAAGGCGGCGCACCGAACTCGTGGTCGCGACGAACGCTGCCGCAGAAAGTGGAGATCAAGGTGGGAGTGCCGGCCACCCAGTTGCATTTCCTGGGTGGGGTCGCGGGCTGGGGCTATCCCGCCGTGAACAACGACAACCTGCCCGTGCTCAAGGTGACTGCTCACTTCGCGGGAGGCGGCACCGAGGAGATGATCTTCCGCAACGGCCAGGAAGTCGCCGACTACATCGGCCAGATTGACGTACCCAAGTCCAAGGGGCTGCCGCAGCTCACTCGGCGCGGTCAGGTTCGCTGGCACAGCCAGGATGTGAAGGGAACCAACGTCATCGAGAAGCTAACCTTGGAGAGTTATGATAACCCCGTGGCGCCGACCCTCTTCGCCATCACCGCGGAGAACGGCGAACGCAAGGCCACGCCGACCGGAACGTCAGCAGTCCAGCCTACCCCGGCCGCGGCGGCCACGCTGGCGGCAGCGCCGAAAGATGCTCTGCGTATCCTGATTGTGGGTGGTGGCGACAGCCATGACTTCCAACGCTGGTTCAATCTCCAGGACCTGGAGACGCTCCGTGAAATTCCCGGTGCCGTGGTCGCCTACACGGAGAACACCGATGACATCGCCGCCGCCGCGCCCAGTGCCGACGTCATCTATCTGAGCAACAACAAACCGATTCGGAGTGCCGCCTCGCGGCAGGCGGTGTTCGACCATGCACAGTCGGGCAAAGGACTGCTCCTGGTCCATCCGGCCCTCTGGTACAACTGGGCCGACTGGCCGGAATACAATCGGCAGCTCGTGGGAGGAGGCTCGAAAAGCCACGACAAGTATGGCGAGTTTGAAGTGACGGTTCGAAGCGATGTGAAATCGTCGGTCATCGCTGGTCTTCCCGCCACCTTCAAGATCACGGACGAGCTATATCATGATGTCCGGGATCCCCAGGGCGTTCCGTCGTTGGTACTCGCCACCGGCAAGTCGCCGGCGGATGGCCGCGAGTTTCCCGTGGTCTGGCTGAGTCAGCACCGGGAAGGCCGCGTCGCCTGCATCACCTTGGGACACGACGGTCAGGCGCACAGTCATCCGGCGTTCAAACAGCTCCTGAAACAAGCGGCGAATTGGGCGGGCGGAAGAGAACCACTGAAGTAAGCAGAGAATCATGGGGTCTTAGTCCCTCGTCCGTGGGGCTCCGGAGGGATGATGCCATCGATCGTTGCGAAAGGACGTGCGTGTAGCGTGCGGTGTCCTCACCGCACCACCGGCGTGCCATCATCAAGTAGTGTGAAGGTACTTTCGCAACGATTGATACAGTGTGTCGTCGTTGGGGGTAAGCCCGCGTGGGAGGCGGGAGCGCGGACGGCTCGTCCGCTCGAACCCGGTCCGGGGTTTCGGATCAGGAAACTTGGGAGGCTTCGGAGCTTGGGAGCTTCTTTGGGATTTGGCCTTTGGAGCTTGAACGCGGCCCCTCTCTGTTTAAGGACAAAATCAAGCTGCACCCCGTCCGCAGCGAGATTCTATCTTGACGGGGAGGACAGACCCTTTGGCTTTTGCCAGGCCGCGGCTCATCATGTCCGATGAACGCCAGTCGTCCTAATCCCATGAATACCTCCACCCCACCGACCCGGTCCGACTCATCACCGGATGCCTCGCCTGACCAACCGACCTTGTTCCGATTGTTCCTCGAACTGTGGAGGGATTATCCGATCGTCACCCGGTTGGCGACCGTGCTCCTGGTGGCGGCCGCTTTGCTAAACATCCTGGTCACCGCCGGCGACGGCGAACCCAGCCGCCTCGGACCGTTGCGCTGGGTGCCGAGGAACCTTCAAGCCGCCCTGTCGAGCGATGGCATGCTGACGCTCCTGACCCTATCGGTCGCGCTCGGGGTGGGGCTCCACTTGAAACAGCGGCAGCTCCGGGGCCTGCTCGACGGCACGGACCACTACGACATCGGCCGCGCCTTGGCCTATGGCTATTTCTCGAACTTCCTCGTCGCTGCGTTGTTGCTCGTACGTTTGGAGAGTCGCAAGAGCGGCCAACCCCTGGTGTTTCGCATGATCTTTCCTCGAAACATCCGTGATTTGGAAAACTTCAAGACCACGGTCGAGCCCCGGATCCGCGAGCTAGCCGGCAAACGTGAACTCGAAGGTATCTACAAGTCCGGAGCCAGCGTTATCAAACGCTCGATGCTGATCATCTCGCGCGCCCCGGGAGGCTCCTCTTCGCAAGGGGACATCCTATTCGATTTTCCCACCACGCTCTACACGCTCCACGACTACTACGACACGTGGAACATCTGGCTTCGCGAGAACGGCCGGACCCAGCTTGCCGACGTCTCCATCGAAACCATGCAGGAGCGCCAAGTGGGCGCCTTCAAACGCCATCTTACTGACCTCTTCAGCTCGGAGGTCGGGCTCAAAGCGGTCCGCCATCTTGGCATCACCGAGCTGGATGATCTCACTCGCCTTTTCCAGGATCACTTCCGCGACGTCGAACCGCGCGAAATGTTGGAACTCCTGGCG
>CAYYSX010000245.1:0-9084 GCA_964474315.1 uncultured Verrucomicrobiota bacterium
GCTCAGTACACTCCCGCCGCTCCATCCATCCGCTCCCCATCCATCTGGTAAATGCCCACCAGATAGCCGTTCTCGCGGATGGCTCCCACCTTGAGGGTGCCAACCAGGGTCACGGCTTGATCCATCACTGGTTTCACTCCCTTGCCGGTCATTTTGACCGACACCCATTCATTGATCCGGGGAACCGTGCCGAAGCAACACATCGATTGATCCCGCATGATCAACAGTTCGGTTACCAGACCTTGCTCCACCTTCAAGGGAAGCATGAATCCCTTCAGCGAAACCCGCTTTCCGCTGTAGGCCTTGACGGTCTCGGGAATCTGCGTGTCGGGGTCGGCATCCTTGGCGAAGGGGCTGTCCGCATTCTCGTCCGGCACCTCGTACTTGAACGCGCTCAATTGATCGAAACCCACCTCGGATTCGTCACCGGCGGGGACCACCGCCGCGGGTGTGTCCACCGGCTTGGGCGAAGGCGCGGTCAGCGGCTGGATCGCCCCTCCCCGCGGTTCCCGCGGCCGGGGCAATCGCGCCGGTTCGTCCGAAGGTTCAGCCAGGGGCTTGATCGGCTCGCCTTTCGGGGCCAACGGCTTGATGGGCTGTCCACGCGGCGGTTCTTGAGCCGCCAGCGGCAGCGCCAGCCCCAAGGCCAGGAGCGAAACGTATGGGAGAATCGGATTTTTCATTGGGACAGCGAGAATGGGACGTCGCGATAGATTTTCGACTTCACCGGGAGTTCCTTGAGCGTCGCGGTGAAGGTATCGGCTGACTTCAACCAGTCCGCCGTTGCCTCGAACTGGGATGTGTCACCGGGTTGTTCGCCGGTGGCCGCGTTGCCCACCGGTCGGAACGTCAGCGTTTGCTCGGCACCGCCGGTCACCGCCACTACCACGAACGAATCCACCGGCAGACGGACGAAATTCTCCGCGTGAGCGTCGAGGACGTAGGCCGTCAGTTTTCCGGACGCGGGGTCGAGCACGAACTCGAGGTTGGCTTCATGGTCGCCGAGTTCGACCAGCTTCCCTCCATATTTCGGACGGTGCCCGTGGCTTTCGGCATGATCGTGGCCGTCGTCAGGTCCATGGGAATCACCGCATCCCGGGACGGCGGCGATCAAGGCGGCGGTCAGGAGCCCCCGGGCCAGGCAAGAGAAAGCAGTCATGTGCCGGGAATCTTTAGCACCCTCCGCTTCCGATTCAACGGATTGAACTCGTTTGATATTGTTGAATGCGGCCGGGAACGGCACACACTGGCCTTGACGCTCCCTATCAGGACTGCTTTCCCATGAAGAAGCCCGCCCGCCGTTCCCGCCGGTCGCCTGTCTCACCTTCGCCGAGCTCGGCCAGAACAGGAAAGATTCATCCGGTCGTGATCTATCCGTTCGCGCCTCCCGACGACTACACCGACCTCACCGAGCTCTACCGCTTGGTCGCCCGGCTGAATGCGGATCGCGAACAATACGCCCGCCCCATCACCCTTATCGATCGCAAGACCTCGCTCGCCCGGGCCGGTCAGGCCCGGTTCCGGGAGTTTCGGGACCAAACCGTCGCGGTGCATTCCGACATTGTGGACAGTTGGTGTGTCGATACCTGCCAAATGTGGTGTTCCGGATTGGGCGCGGCCTGGGAGAAAGGAGCGCCGGGCGATGTGTACTGGTTGATTCCCGGGGATTTCAACTACGGCACTGCCAACGGCCAGGACGTACTGACCCACCTGCATGATCTTCCGGAGATCATCCTCGATTTGCACCAGGACATCTGCATCGGGGAGATCGTCACCGATCACTGCAACTCGAAGCAGTTGATCGATACCTATGGTACCTTTGCGTTGCTGTACAACTGGTTCCCGGCCGAAGCCTGCGAGATCCGCGAATACACCGAGCGGCCGCGTTCGGAATTTTTCGCCATTCGCCACGAATTTCTTGGCGACATGTTGAGCCGGCGGTGGTTCGCCTACGAACAGACCGTGGTCCTGCTCCTCAACGCCGTGTTTTCCCAAAAACACATCAGCCGCTTCCGGGTGGGGGAAATCACCGATCTGCTCGACGGCTGTGAATCCATCGCCTCGGCGGTGCAGCAGGTGGAACGTACCGAACGGGTTCTGAAGACGGTATGGCGCGAGCGCCATCAGAAGGACGAGGGTTGGCTGGAGACGTATCACGGCTTGGAGACCCGATCCGAGCAGGTTCGGCGCACGGCGATCACGATTCTCGAGCGGCTTTTGCGTTGAGCAGCAGCCAGGCAGAAGCCGATGAGGGCGCGGTAAAGACCGCGGAGGTCATTCCTGCCCGAACCCCCAGAGGGATCGCTGGATTGAACCGCTGCGTGTTACCGAGCGTCTCACCCCCACCGCGGACTTCCGGACCTCCTCGCGCTGCCCTGCGCTCTGACTTTCCGAAGCGTTCCTTGACCGGTCGTGAAACGCGCCGTCACGCTGTCGTGACGCACCGGATGGTTCCGACCAACGCATGACCGAACTGCTGCAGCAACTGCTCAACGGCCTGTCCATGGGCGCGATCTACGCCTTGATCGCCCTGGGATATACCATGGTCTATGGGGTGCTGCGGTTCATCAACTTCGCCCACAGCGATGTCTTCATGGTCGGCGCCTACACCGGTTTTTACCTCGCGCCGCGGCTGGGCACGGGTTCGTTGCTGGGGGGCCTCGCCATCCTGCTGTGTGCGATGGTCGCTTGCGCCTGTTTGGGCATGACCATTGAGAAACTGGCTTACAAACCTCTCCGCGGCCGTTCGACCCTGACCGTCCTGATCACCGCCATCGGGGTTTCGCTGTTCCTGCAGAACGCCGGCCAGAAGATCTTTGGGACCAATCCCAAACCGTTTCCTCGGATTTTTCCCGAGACCCAACTGCACTTCGGGGGCCTGACGATCTCCAGCAACCAGATCATCGTGTTGGCCGTCGCCGTGGTCCTGCTGGCGGCGCTCCATCACATCGTCAACCGCACCAAGATCGGCACCGCCATGCGGGCCGTTTCCTTCAACGCCACGGCCGCGTCCCTGGTGGGCATCAACAACAACCGCGTCATCTCCTTCACGTTTGCCCTGGGTTCCTCGCTGGCCGGTGCGGGGGGCATTCTTTACGCGCTGAATTATCCCAGCATCGATCCGTTGATGGGGACACTCCCCGGACTGAAGGCCTTCGTGGCCGCCGTCCTGGGAGGCATCGGCAACATTCCGGGGGCCGCCCTCGGCGGTCTTTTGATCGGGCTGGTGGAAACGTTCGTCTCCGGCACCCGTGCCTCCACCTTCCGGGATGCCATCGCGTTCGCCATTCTCATTCTGATCCTGCTGTTCCGGCCGGCTGGTTTGTTGGGCAAGGCCGGGGTGGAGAAGGTGTAGGGACGTGAGGCGTGAGGCGTGAAGGGCGAGCATTCGTCCGCCTCGGTTTCTCCATGGATTTCCGCCTTCCGCCCTGAATCGGCTCCTTTCATCCTTCGACCCCATGGAACTCACCAAGGCCGTCATCACCGCCGCCGGCAAGAACCAGCAGACCCTGCCCTTGCAGTCCCTGGTGGATCGCGATGGCGTCAGCAAGACGGCGTTGACGATCATCATCGAGGAAGCCGCGGCGGCCGGCGCCGAGGAAATCGCCGTGGTGGTAAGCCCGGGTGATGCCGAGGCCTACCGTACCGCCGCCGGTCCCCATGCCGGGCGGCTCCGGTTCATCGAACAACCTTCGCCGCTGGGATACGGCCATGCGGTCTGGTGTGCCCGCCAGTTTGTCGGCCAGGAATCGTTTCTTCTGTTGGTCGGCGATCATCTTTATGTGAGCACCACGGGTTCCGGATGCGCCCGCCAGTTGGTGGATCTGGCCGTCACGGCCAACGCGGCGGTTTCAGCGGTGCAGGCTACCCACGAGAGCAAACTTCCTTACTACGGTGCGGTGGGGGGGCGCCGGGTGGCCTCCCACCAAGGAGTGTACGAGATTACCGAGGTGCTCGAGAAACCGACGCCGACCAAGGCCGAGCAGCGGCTCGTCGTTCCCGGCCTGCGAGCGGGCCATTACCTGTGCTTCTTTGGTATGCATGTGCTGACCCCCACGGTGATGGACCTGCTGGGAGACCTCGTCGAGGAACGGGGGGAACACGGGGGAATTCATCTCTCCCACGCCCTGGGGGACCTGGCCCGCAAGGAACGCTATCTGGCCTTTGAAGCGAGCGGCCGGCGTTATGACATTGGCGCGCGCTACGGACTGCTCACCGCCCAACTGGCTCTGGCGCTGGACGGCAAGGACCGCGACGAAGTCCTTAGCGGACTGCTGGAACTACTGGCCCAACGCGCGCGTTGAGGTGAACGGGAGTGCGGACGAGATCGCCCGCACCGAATTCCCCCGTAGTCGCTGAGGGCACGAAGCGCACTCTTCTCGCCACGCCACTTCGTCCCAGTTCACCCCAACCCCAAGGAGCATTGATCGGGGGGCATTCCATCGCCTTCCAGGTGGCCACGTGGCTGCGGGTCACCGACCCGCGCTCCCACCCCCGGCAACTCCACCCGCCTCCGCACAGTCAGCGCGTCCTGCCGTCCGCGGGCAGACCGAGAGATCTGCGATAGGGTAAGGTCCGTCGTTCCCTGGTCGGGCTTTACCCTTGGACCGATGAAAATCCTGCTGGTATCCAGCACGCCGTGCGTGATCGGGCGTTTTGTATGGCCGACGACCGTCCGAGTGCGGAGGTCGGGTTGCGGCTGTTACTGCTCAGCTTGGCCGAACACGCGAACGCCAGCCCGACCGTCCTGTTCCGCCCCGGCTCTTCCGTCGAGTTCCTTGCTTGGTGCCGCCAATGGTCGTGGCTGGAGATCATTCCGGAACGTCCCAAAGAGGTGGGGCTTCAGTGGAACTGCAAGCCTCAGGCGCTGAAGCCCCTGCTAGCGCGAGGATTCCGTGAAGTCGTCTGGCTCGATTCCGATATCATCCTGCAGGGATCGCTGGATCCGTCGCTCGCCGGACTGGACGACGAAACGCTCGTGCTGGCCGAGGATACCCCCGTCACCAACATGGGCGAGTTCTCCTTGGAAGCACGGACTCGGGCTTGGGGATGGCCGGTCGTGCGGGACTCCATGAACGCCCTCAACACCTGTGTCATTCGCGTCACGGCGGCCCACCTTCCGCTGCTGGAATCCTGGGAAGGCTTGATGCAGGAAGCCCGGTATCAGGAAGCGGCACGCCGGCCGGTCGGTGAGCGGCCGCCGTACCTGACCAGCGATCAAGACCTGATCATGGCGCTGCTGGGTGGACCGGAATACGGAAGGCTCAAGCTGCGCTGGCTGAAGACCGGAGCCGAGGTATTGCACTGCACCGGCCTGCGCTCCTTTTCGCTGACCGACCGTTGGCGGGCGACCACTCGTGGCCCAGCCCCGGTCGTCCATGCCATGGCGGACAAGCCCTGGAATATCCTTTCGGAACGCTTTGGACGAAACCGCCGGGAGCGCCTCACGCAGTTCGCTCACGAGATTTCCCCGTTTGTCACCGCAGCGCGCCGGTATCAGGACCGGCTGGGAATTCCCGCGCCCTGGCTGTCGCGTCGTACGGCCGTCGGTCGGTTGGCCCGGTGGTGTGGACTGGCCAGCCCGGGCCTGGCCGGTCTGCCGTTGTCGCTGGCCACGGGGCTGTTGGCGAAGCGGGCTCCCGGTTGAACCAAGGGCATCGGTACGTTTCTGCTGGAGGTTTCCGCCGGTCAGTCGCCCCGATTCGCCAGGAACTCCAACAGATCTACCACCTGGTCCGAACTGAAGGCATCGAGCAGGCCGGAAGGCATCGGCGACTGGTCGGACCAGTGACGCTCCTGGACGTCGTCGCGCGCAATCTCGACGGGCTCCGCGCCGGGTTCGGCCGGCTGGAGCACCAGCGGATCTTCGTCGCGATCCAACGTCCCGCTGAGCGTCGTGCCGTCCTTCAGCGTCAGCACCGCCATCCGGTATTTTTCATCCACGGCCTTGGACGGATTCAAGATGTGATCCAGCAGGTCGCGTTGGCCAAAGCGGGCGGCCACCGCGGTCAGGTCCGGACCGGTCACCCCGCCTTCGGCTCCGAAGCGGTGACATTGAACGCAGCCCGCAGAGAGAAAGACCTGTCGGCCTTGGGCGGTGGAACGTGAGGTTGGCGTCGCGGTCAGGTCGAAGTCGTCAAGGCTCCAGGCTCGGCCCGCGGGAGCGATGGGGGCGATCTTGGCGCTGGGCACCGCGGGCGGAGCGGCAAACAACGGACCCAGAGCGAGACGCTCCGCGGATCCCAGTCGGTTGGTCAGGCTGCTCCGCAGGAAGCGCAGGGCGGCAAAATAGTCGCGGGCACCGTGCTCCTGTTCAGCGTGCCGCAACGCCGTGAAGTAGATCCGCCACCGCTCCAGATTCCAGCCGTCCGACAACGGCCACAGCGTCATCAAATAATGCAGGCGTTCTTCGGAGTTGGTAGCACCCGCCAGGAGCGGCAGCGATTTCGCCAGGACTTCCGGCGCCCGGAGATGAGCCAACACCCGGCTTAGCTCGCGATTCAAGTTCCCGCTGTCGGCCGGATAAAAGGGCGTCAACCCGTCCTGGAGCGGCGCGGCATTGGTGGGTGAGCCAAAGCGGGCGAGCGAGAGAGAGAGGATTCGCAGGGCGGTCAGTTGGCTGGACTCGTCAAGCGAGGCCCAGGGCAGGTGCTCGATGCGTTGGAAGAGCGCGGGCTGAATGGGCGGACCCGCCAGACGGGAAATGGCCAACAACGCGTGGACCGTCACGACCGCATTGGTTTCCGCCAACGCCCGCTTTCCCCAGTCCTGGAGGGGCATCCGCTCCAGGGCACGCCGGGCCGCGTCGCGGATCCAGCGGTCGGGATGGCCCAGGTTCGCCCAGAGTTCATTCAGCCGCTCGGCGGTGGCCGGCTGGGGGTCCTCCAGACGCCGACGCAAAGCACGGGCCGCGGCGGCCGCCGAATCCGACGCGGCGGCGACTGGGCTGGTGGCCTCACCCGTCCAGGTGACCCGGTACAGACCGGATTTCGTGCCGCGTCCCCCCGTGATGAAATACAGGGCACCATCCGGACCAAACGCCAGGTCCGTGACGTTGAGGGGACGTCCGGCGAGAAACTCGGTAGAAGCTCCGGTATAGGAAGCCCCCTGCGGCCGCAGTTGAACCGCCAGGATCCGGCCATAGGCCCAGTCGCCGATGAACAGCGCCTGGCGATACGGTTCGGGAAACTGGCTGGCTTCGCCGAACTCCACCCCGGTGGGCGAACCCACCCCGATGTCCACTGCCGCCGGAAGCGTATCGGGACTGTACGGTGGCAAGTTTCCATGACCGCGTCTCCACCCGTAATCGCCTCCAGGAACGAGGTGCAGGACGCGCGTAGGCCGGTACCACGGAGCTCCAATATCGCGCTCCATGTCAGCCTCATAAGTGAACATCTCGCCGTCGCGGTTAAAGGCGACGTCCATCGGATTACGCAGACCGCCTGCTATCAGCCGGAAGAAGGATCCGTCCCGATCCGTCTGCAGGATGTGTCCTACTTGGAGGTAGCGCGCCACCTTGGCGGGCGGGCGTGGGTTGAGGACCGGAAGCAACTGGTCGTTGGCCATCTGCTGCACTGGTGAGTCCGGCGCCAGTTTCTCGGGCAAAACAACGTCATCTCCATGCACCAGGTAGATCATCCCGTCTGGGCCAAGCCGGAGCTGATTGCGACCGTGGCCGACTCCACCTTTGGTCGCCAGGAGGAGCGTTCGTTCTTCCATGACTCCGTCTCCGTCCACATCTCGGAGCCGGAAAAAACCAAGGCTGTTGTTGGCGTTTACATACAGGCTGTCATGAGCGTACAGCAGGCCCCGACATTCCAGGAGGGTATCCTCGATGACTTCAACGCGGTCCACCTGATGGGTCCCTAGCGTAAAACGAAGCAATCCGCGCCGCTCGCGGGCGACGGTCAGCCGGCCCTGCGGGTCGAAGGCCAGGGCGATCCAGGAATCCTCGTCCGGTTGGGCCGACCGCAGCCGTTCCACGCGGAATCCGGGCGGGACGGTGAAGGTGGCGGGATCGGTGGCCTGGGCGGTATTCTGGGCCAGCATCCAACTGTTGTAGGCGTCGGCGCTACGCGTCGCGGAGAACGGATTCCCCCAGCGCTGAACCCCGGCCTCTCCCCGGGCCACGGCCACTTGGGGTGCCTGGCCGGGGCGTATCACCTGCCAGGATGCATCGGAGATCACCCAGTGCTGCCGGCCGTCGGCAAAGGCCAACTCCAGCATGACCCGGCAGGTAGCGGGGCCAGCGGCGTTGGTGGCGCGGACGGTGAGGAGATTGGTCCCGGGCCGAACCCACCGGGTGACGTCGAAGGTGACGGCCTGACGGAATCCACGCACGCTTTCCGCCGGCGAACCATTGACACTTACCGACGCTTCCTGGTCGGCGGCCGCGAGCAGGACGGCCTTTACCAATCCGGTTTCCACGGCGAACGGGCGCTGAAACACCGCGACACCTGGAGCATCTCCTACGTCTGCCGTTATCCATTGCGCCTGGTCGGGCAGGAAATCCTCACTGACCACTCCGCGGGCAGGAATGAAGCACGATCCGCCCACGGCGATCAGCAAGCCCAGAAAGAATCGGAGACGCACTGAGGAACTGTACCGAGGGGCAGGGATTTGCCCAGCCCGAGAGCGGCTGGAAAGTCTGTCCCGCCTCAGCACCCTCCTGCCGCCCGCGGCTCCCAGAGGAAGAGGAGACGCGCTATGGCCTCAATTTTTCGATAGGGATGGTGGATTACTTCGGGCGGACGGAGGTCCAGGAGATCTCCGGCCACATCCGCTGGCCAAAGTTGCACAACCGGGTGAGTAGCTTGCGATCCACCCCCAGTCGGCCCAGGTTGTGCGCCAAGTCATAGACCACCGTCCGGAAGCTTACCGTCAGATGCTTGGCGGCAATGTACTCGTTGCGGCTATACGATTCGGCCTTGTCCAACCAGGGCGTCAGGACGGCTTCCGCCACGCGCCGCCGGATGTTCACGTCAATGCTGTTGAAGTGATTCTTCAGGTGTTCGCCCGGCGCGAGATAGGTGAGATTCTGCTTGAGCGGCTTCCATCCGTTGGTGTCCTTCAAAGGCAGCTTGT
>CAYYSX010000246.1:0-9061 GCA_964474315.1 uncultured Verrucomicrobiota bacterium
CGAGACCCACACGCGGGACGCGTGTGCTCCCCATCCAAAAAACGGAGATGCGCCCGCCGCCGTGGACCGGGCTGCCATTCTCCTTGCCAATGCCGCGGGCAACCCCTGATTTTGGTCCATGGCAACACCTGTTGACCCGGCGGAATTGGACGCGGCGTTTTATCAGCCGGCCGACGCGTTCTTCCACACCCACCGCGCCGTCGCCCTCACCTACGACGACGTCACCCTGGCCACCCTCTTTTCCGACGTCCTCCCACGCGATACCCAGCTCGACACCCGTCTCGCCGAGGGAGTCGAACTCCACATCCCCATCGTGTCCGCCGACATGGATACCGTCACCGAGTCGCGCATGGCGATTGCCATGGCTCTGCACGGTGGTTTGGGCCTGATCCACTACAACATGACGGAGAAGGATCAACTCTCGGAAGTGACCCGCGTCAAAAACCATGTCCACGGCTTGATTCAGGATCCCATCAAAGTCCAGGCCGGGCAGGAAATCGGGGAGGTCCTGGCGTTGATCGAAAAGAAGCGGTTTGCGTTCAGCACCTTTCCCGTGGTGGACGAGGGCAACCGGTTGCTGGGATTGCTGCCGGGCCATGTGGTGAAGCCGCGCTATGCCAAACGGAAAGTGAATGAGGCACTGACGCCGCGGGATGAAGTCCGGACCATTCACGAACGGGAACTGGGCAGCGATCCCATCGGACGGGCCGACCGCTTCTTCACCGAGAACCCGGGGATCCACAAACTGCTGGTGGTCGATGACGCCGACCGCCTTCGCGGCCTGTTCACGATGAGTGACGTCGAACGGATCACCCAGGAACGCAACGCGCAATTGAAGCCGGCGCGCGACGCCCGCTTCCGGCTGGTCTGCGGCGCGGCCATGGCGACCGCCCGGAAGCAGGACGGCTCACTGGACCGCGACCGCATCGTCAACCATGTCGGGGCGTTGGTGGATCGAGGACTCGATGTCGTGGCGATTTCAACGGCGCATGGTCACAGCACGGGGGTGGGTGACGCCGTTCGACTGGTGCGGGAGGCATTCCCGCGGCTGCCCATCATTGCCGGTAACGTCACGACGGCGGCCGGAGTCGATTACCTCGCTGCGGAAGGAGCGAGCATTGTGAAAGTGGGGCAGGGGCCGGGTTCCATCTGCACCACCCGCATCGTGGCGGGGGTGGGAATCCCGCAGTTCACCGCCTTATACGTGGCCTCGCGGGCCGCCCAATCCCGAAAAGTGACCCTCCTGGCTGATGGCGGGATCGCCAAGTCCGGCGATATCGTGAAGGCGCTGACGCTCGCTCATGGGGTGGTCTGCGGCGGGTTGTTCGCCGGCTGCCCCGAGGCTCCCGGCCAGATCATCGAAATCAACGGAAAGCTCTACAAACAGTACCGGGGCATGGGCAGCTTGGCGGCGATGAAGTCCGGGTCGGCGGCGCGCTACGGTCATGCCACGTCCGACACGGGCCGCAAGATCGCCGCCGAGGGGATCGAGGCCTTGAAGGAAGCGTCGGCCGGCCTGGACCAGGTGCTCGCGCAACTCATCGGCGGAATCCAGTCTGGGTTGGGCTATCTGGGCTGTCAGACCCTCGCCCAGCTTCGGGACAAAGCTCGTTACATCCGGATCACTCCGGCGGGGTTACGCGAAGCGGCTCCGCACGATGTCGTGGAAGTGAAGACGACCACCACCCGCGATACGTGAGCTGAACTGTACGCAGCGCGCCCGGAGCGCGGGTCTGTGACCCGCAGCAAGGTAGCCCCGCCACGGGCGCGGGGAGACGTGACCGGCCGGTGGAGTGATGCATCCGGTAGCTCCTTTAATGGCCATGGATCGGTCCCCGACCTTCCGCTGGTCAGGAGCGCGGACGGCTCGTCCGCTCGAACACGAGCTGCGGGCTTGCGCCCGCTTCGACGTGTGAAGTTGGACGGTCAAAACTTCCTGGGCGACGGGAGCGGTGACGATGAAGCACCACGCAGGGTGCGGTTCTTGGGAGTCCTGACCCTCATGGCGTTCGTGATTTTCCACTAGAATCGTTCTGGCAAAATTTTGTTGCATATGCAACAATCGATTGAACATGAACCCGGGCGCATCTTGATTTTGTCCTTCAACGGGGGCGCGTGCCCAAGCTCCAAAAGCCAAATCCCAAATCCCAAAGAAGTTCCAAGATCCCAAACTTCAAGTTCCCTGGTGCGCGGCGTAGCCCCGAGTGGGACGAGGTGCGCCCGGCTCCCCCCAACACCTCATTTCCCGGGCGGTTCGGCCGGGAACCGGAAGCTTGGAGTTTGGAACTTCTTTAGGATTTGGGATTTGGAGTTTTCACCCTTCTGTCCCCATCGCGGTCCCACTCACACCCGCTGTGTCGCCTTGGGACCGTGCTCGCCCTCCACACCGGCCGTATCACTTGCCCACTAAGCGATAACGTCTCCTTGCGCCCCTCGTGCGGCCTACATTGCTGCGGGTCACAGACCCGCGCTCCGAGCCTGTTCCGGACGCGCCCGGAGAGGCCACTACAGTTCGGGCGTGATGACCGCGACGGTTCCGTCTTGGCAGCCCACCGCGAGCCGACGGTCGTCCCGGCTCCAGGAGAGGGCGGTGATCGGCGCAGAGATTCGGAACTGGCGTAGCGCCGTGCTGGAACGACCGGCGTTCCATAGGAGAACTCGTCCGTCGTCCGATCCACTGGCCAGGAGGTGGCCGGCGCGTTGATAGGCCAGAGCCGTAACTCGTTGTTCGTGTCCGGTGAGAATCCGCGGAGTCGTGCCGGCCGGACCTTTTCCGAGGCAGTCCCAAACCATGATTTCCGGGCCTCCGCCGGTGGCCAAATAGCGGCTCCCATGATGCCAGGACAGTTCCCGCACTTTTCCTGGATACCCGCTCATGGCCAGCTCTTCGCCAGG
The DNA here is from genome assembly GCA_964474315.1 of uncultured Verrucomicrobiota bacterium. Taxonomy (GTDB): domain Bacteria; phylum Verrucomicrobiota; class Verrucomicrobiia; order Limisphaerales; family UBA9464; genus UBA9464. Next base: position 2,896 of record CAYYSX010000246.1, read on the forward strand.
TCGGAATGGAAGTTCCCAAATTTGAACCGTCTGCTCCTGGGTCCCCGCCACCACCCAGCGGCCGTCCGGACTCCACGCCAAGGAAATCAAGGACGTCTTCCAGGGCAGAGGTTCCTCCGGAACGCCATCGTTTGCGCGCCAGCGTTGTACTTTTCCGTAGCTGGCGGCGGCCAGAAACTGTGAATCCGCCCGCCAAGTGAGCGCGGTTACGGTGCTGCGTCGTGGGGCGAACTGATGAACGACCGTGCCGTCGGGACGGAGGGTGGTCACTTTTCGTCCAGCCGAGACGGCGACCTGTGAGCCGTCGGGCGCCCACGCCAATTGTTCGACCCATCCCGCCCCGGCTTCCACCACGGCACACGGTTCGGAGCGGCCCGGCTCCCACAGCCGCGCCGTGCCATCCTGACCGACACTGGCCAGGCGGGAACCGGTCGGAGAGAAGGCGGCCAAGAAACCTCCGCCCTCATGTCCCTTCCAAAGGATCGACTCACCCTTGCCGTCGGGCTCCAGCAACGTGAGCGGGCCGGAGGAGTGGGCCGCAGCGATCCAACGGCCGTCCGCCGACCACGAAACCGACTGGAGATAATCTCCGAGCGAGCGGGTCCAGTCAGCCGCACGCTGGGGAATCGAGGCGGAACTCACTGAAAATCCAGAGGCACGCGATGGGGCCGGATTAAGCCAGACAACGCCGGAACCCGGCCTGTAACGCCTCGCGGTCCAGGTTGCGGCCAATGAAGACGATCTGACTGCGACGTTCCTCGCCGTCCTTCCACGGCCGGTCCGCCTTGCCTTCGAAGAGCATGTGGACGCCCTGGAAAACAAACCGGTTTGGGGAATTGCGCAGGTTCAGTACGCCCTTCATGCGAAAGATGTCCTGTCCCTTGGTCTGCAGCAGTTCGCTGAGCCAGGCGTTCAGCTTTTTGGCATCCAGCTCCCGCGACTCCTCGAATCCGGCGCTGCTGACGGTTTCGTCGTGGGTGTGATGGTGACCACCGTGTTCGTGGACATGCTCGGGTTCCACTTTCTGGCCTGACCGTTCCAGCCGTCCGGAAAATTCCTCCAGGCCATGCTGGGTGAAGAGCGCGTAGTCTCCGTGGGTGGGGATCTGAACGCGGTACGATGACGTTTCCGGTCCGAGAACGAGCTTGTAGAGCTTCTTTCCGGGCCGCAGGTCGCCTCCTGGCCGGACGGACGTCGCGGGGTGGGTGAACAGATTGGCGGCCAAATCTTCGGCCTGGTGCAGCGCATCGTGAAGGCCGCCGTGGCAATGCTCCCCATCACCGTGTTCGTGCTCATGCTCATGCTCATGCTCATGCTCATGCTCATGCTCATGTTCGTGATGTGGATGATGCGCGTGGCCGTTCCCGTGTTCGTGATCCTGATCGGAAGAGGGTTCCAGCGGCAGCAACACGGCACCCATCACCGGGTCCGGGCCCGCCTCGAGGACCAACTGATGTTCTCCAGCCGACAAGTGATAGGCCCCGCTCCATTCGAAGGGCAGATCCTTCTCAAGAAAGTCGCCGTCCAAGTTCAAGCGCTGATCAAGATCGAAGGCGTGGATGTTCAGGACGTCATCGGTCCCCAGGTGTGCTTGGGTCGTGCGGTGAATTTGGGCCAGGCTGTTGATGCTGCGCACGCGCTGTTCCAGGGCCTCGACTTCGGCCGGGGACACCAGGTCGGTTTTGTTGAGCAGAATCCGGTCGGCAAAGGCGATTTGTTCCTTGGCCTCGGGCGCGTCGTCGAGGTGGAGACCGATGTGCTTGGAATCCACCAACGTGACGATGCCATCGAGCCGGAACGCCTTCTTCATGTCGTCGTCGCTGAAAAAGGTCTGCGCCACCGGACCGGGGTCGGCGAGGCCGGTCGTTTCCACGAGAATGTAGTCAAACTTGTCGCGACGCTTCAGCAACTGGCCGAGGATGCGGATCAAGTCGCCGCGCACGGTGCAGCAGATGCAGCCGTTGTTCATTTCGAAGATCTCCTCGTCGGCATTGATGACCAAGGCGTTATCGATGCCGATCTCCCCGAATTCGTTCTCGATCACGGCGATGCGTTTGCCGTGCTGGGCGGTGAGGAGGTGGTTGAGGAGCGTGGTCTTGCCGGCGCCGAGAAAGCCGGTGAGGACGGTGACCGGGATCCGCTGGTCCTGTGCTGACATGAGGTGAATGGGAGAAGGAATTGTGCTGGAGAACTGAGGCGGGTGGGAAGATGGGGTTCAGACACAGCCACACCCGGAACCACACGAATGACGGGGCGGCGGGGGCAGGGCACAGGTTCCGTGGTCGCCGGACCCCGCGGTTTCGGCACTGGTCATGGGGGCGAATCCGCCAGCGATGACGCGGCGTACGGGGCGGCCGGTTTCTGGATCGCGATCCAGCGGTGTATCCTTCATGGACTGCTTGATCTCGAAACGGCGGACCGTTTCGCGCGCGTTGGCCGGAATGGTTTCGTAGATGTAGGTCGGCATGTTCTTGAGCGGCCAGCTTACGCTGGACTGAGGAAGGGCGAAAGTCCTCAACGCGGCGGCGCCACCACCTGGGCGCATCTTGACACGGTCTTTAACGGGAGCGCGCGGACAGAAAAGCTCCAAAAGCCAAGCTCCAAGCACCAAAAAAGCTCCAAGAAGTGCCGACCAGGGCGCTTCTCCCTTTCTGGCGATAGGGCAGGGGGCTGCTGGCCTTTCATGTCAACCGGAACAGAACAGCCCTTTTGGGCGGCTCTCAGGCTCCATCACTAGCTCAAAGACTAACAGGCGCCCGCACGACCGAAGCCCTATTCTTCGCGCCGAACCTCTCCGGTGAAAAAGGACGCGCTCAATACCTCGCCCGAATTCGATCGATCCTGGCCAGCAGGGTTGGCCCCAGATCTTCCTGATGAAAGTAGGCGTCACGTCCGCCCCCGGGACTCCAACTATGGATGAACAACATCTGGCGGAAGACCATCCAGCGGGCTGAACCATCCATGTAGAGTTGATTTCCCCCCTGCGGACGTCCTTGGGAATCCTTGTGAGGCGGCATATTCTTAAATGAGGAATCCCGTCCGCCGCCCCATCGTCCATCGACCTTCATGATGGCGTCGGCCGCCAGTACCCAACCGGGTTCCGAGGCACTGGTCTTGACCGGACTGCGGGAGGGGAAGGTGCCCGCTGGATTCATCCAGGTCTTGATGCCTCCAAAGTACTGGAACCCAATCACCCATTGATCGAAATCACGTTCATACTGCGGGAAGGTGGGTCGGCTCGGGCAGGTCCAGATCTGCTGGACCCGGTTGGAAGTGATCAGCAGGCCGACCTGCGCGGCCGCGGTTCGTTCCGGGGGATTCAGGCAGATTTGCACTTCGCCGAACCGGGCTTCGAGCAGAACGTCCCGGTTGTCGGCGGCATAGATGGACGTGCCGATTCCGATCTGCCGAAGATTACCGAGGCATTGCGTCCGCAGAGCCTGTTGCTTAGAGCGAGCCAGGGCGGGCAGCAGCATCCCTGCCAAAATGGCGATAATAGCGATCACGACCAGGAGTTCGATCAACGTGAACGCATGCCGACGGCGGAACGTGGGCGGTTGGCCCTTGGTGGTGATCATGTCCTGAGGGAAGCAGTTTGCGGCACGTAAGGCACGAAAAATTTTGAGAGTCGAGAACGCCCGGACCCGCGACTGAATTGCGAGGAGAGCGGGCCTCAAGCAGTTGATGCATACCGAACCTCGAGCCCAAGTAGCAGAGCCGATTCTGCCTCGACTACTTTCTGTTGCATATGCAACAAAATATTGAACTACTCTTGCCTTAAGATCCACGCCGCCGCCGCGACCAGATCGTCCACCACGACGGCGCGTCCCAGCCGGTGGGCCTCCTGGCGCTCCGTCTCCGCGCCGTAACCCGTCCGGACCAGCAGGCTCGCGGCGCAACCGGCGTTCCAGCCGGTTTCCACATCGATCCATTTGTCCCCAATCATATAGCTTGCACTCAGGTCGAGTCCGAACTCATCCCGCGCATCGAAGAGGAAGGCCGGCGACGGTTTGCGTCCGCGGCTGGGTTGTTCGGGCGATTCCGGTGAATAATAGATTCGGGTGAACTCGATCCCGGCCGGTCTCAAGATCTCATTCATGCGGGCGTTCACGGCCTGCATATCCGCTTCGGTGTAATAGCCGCGGCCAATGCCCGACTGGTTGGTCACCACGATCAATAGATACCCGGCGTCCTGCAGTCGGCGTAGTGCGGAAGGAACTCCGGGAACCAAATCAAACTCCTCGGGCCGGGACAGGTAGCGCCGTTCCACATTGATGGTTCCGTCGCGGTCGAGAAAGACCGCCCGGGCCCCGGTTTTTCCCGTCGCGCTCATGGGGGATTGGCAAAGCTGGCGAGCAATTCCTCCGGCGTGACCGTGGCGGTGCCCACTTTGCCTACGACTACGCCCGCCGCGTGATTCGAAAAGATGGCCGCTTCCACCGGTGAAGCGCCGGCCGCCACGGCGAGAGTGAAACTGGCAATCACCGTGTCCCCCGCGCCCGAAACATCGAAGACATCCCGGGCTACCGTGGGCACATGGAACGGATCGTGTCCGCGTTGACAGAGCAGCATGCCCAGCTCCCCCAGCGTGATCAGCAACAGGGCTGGCTGCAGCTCCTCCAGCAGCCGGACGGCCACTTGCTGCAACGGGCCGTCTTGGAGGGGAATGACGTGGCGCACCGAATCCACCACCCCCGCCAGCTCGAAGGCCTCCTTACGGTTCGGCGTCAAGAGGGACACGTGGCGCAAGTTCAGCGCATGGCCCGGCTTGGGATCGAGGCTGAGCCAGCGGCCGCGCGCGCGGCACCGTTCCCGTAACCCATCCACCAGGGGCTGGGTGACCACTCCCTTCGCGTAGTCGCCGATACTCACCGCATCGGCGGAGTTCAGCGCGGCCTCGATTTTCCGCATCAGCCGGCCGGTGATGGCCGGCGAAATGTCACCGCAGGTCTCGCGATCGAGCCGGGTTACCTGCTGTTTTTGCGCTACGATGCGGGTTTTGGTGGCGGTTAGATAAGCGTCCACGGGTAGCAACCCGTCGCAGCGAACGTGCTGTTCGGCCAGCAAGGTCCGCAACTGTTGGGCGCTGGCATCGCGGCCCACCACGCCGAACAGGCTGGACTGGCCTCCGAGCGCCGTGAGGTTGCGGGCCACATTGGCGGCGCCGCCGGGCATGAAGCTCTCCCGTTCGAATTCCACCACGGGGACCGGTGCTTCGGGGGAAATGCGGGAGACGCGACCCCAAATGAACTGGTCCAGCATCACGTCGCCCACCACCAGCACCCGCGTCTGGCGGATGCGATCCAGAAGTTCGTGGACCCGTTCAAGGGGAAGGGAGGACATGGCCTGTCTTGAGTGATCAACGGTTCAGGGTGGAGAGGCTCAGGAACCGATCCGCTCCGGATCGGTGGGAGCAACCACCGCCACCCAAACCGCCCGTGACCATGAGGTTGGACCTGGCCTGGGAGCAATCGGGGAAACGGGGTGGATCGGAATTCGGGCACATCTTGAATGAGTCCTTAGAGTCTGTTTTTTCCATTCCGGTTCAGGCATAGTTGCGGAGGGCGGCGACCAGGAAGTAGGCGCCTCCCGCGGCGACCACCACAGAGCCAAAGCGAAGGACGCGGGCGCCAAATAGATCTCCCCATTCGGTCCTTCCCGCCTTGAGCAACGCCCAAAACGGTAGACCCACCACCAGGTGTCCCAGTTCGACGCCGAGACAAAAGGCCACGATCGCCAACGCCAGGGCCGAACCACCGGTTCCTCCCAGCACCTCATTGAGGCCGCCGGCAAACCCCAGGCCATGCACCAGACCGAATCCAAAGGCGATGGCCAACCGGCTCGGCGACGACACCCGTTGCGGGGCCACCAGGTTCTCCACCGCCACAAAGATGATGCTGGCGGCAATGAACGGCTCCACGAACCACGGGGGCAGGCGGACGAGATCGAGGGCCGACAACGTCACCGTGATCGAGTGGGCCAGAGTGAAGGCAATGATCAGCTTGAGAAAATCCGCCAGGGTCACCGCAGCCAACGCCAGCGCCGCCAGGAATAACAGATGGTCGTAGCCGTGGATGACATGCTCGACCCCGAGCTTGAGGTAATCGCTGAACCGGACCGGGGGAGGATGGGCCGCCACTTCGTCCAGCGCGTTCGGTGAAGCGGT
>CAYYSX010000247.1:0-7586 GCA_964474315.1 uncultured Verrucomicrobiota bacterium
GACTCCACGCGCGCCGCGGTGTGGCGGACGGGGCGTCCGCCACGGCACCCGGGGCGGGCGCGCTCCCCAAGCTGACGGATTCGCTCCGCTAAGGCCGCTCGCCCAAGAAGGCTTGTCCCCAGCGGGTGTAGGGATCTGGCGCGGTCAGAGCAGATACGTGCCGGCGGAGACGCAGGAGCGGGGTGCCGGGGGGGGGCGGTGGGGACACCGCACGCTACATACAACAATGGATCGGATGAGAGTCCAGCGGGTCGGCGGGAATTCGTTCATTGGTCGGGGGCCGTCTCCGGCCGGTAGTAGCGCACGACGGCTTCCGACCGGGAGCGGACCCGCAGCTTGGTGTAGATCCCACGGAAGTGAAAGCCCACCGTTTCCACGCTGATATGGAGGACTTGGGCAATCTCCTTGTCGGAGCTTCCGAAGCGAGCCAGGTGCTCCAGCACTTCCCGTTCACGAGGAGTTAGTTCGGAAAGGTGGGCCGATCGTTGGCGGTCCGCATCGAAGAGCCGCAGGACTTTGCGAGCAATGCCCGGGGTCATCGGAGCCCCGCCCTGCAAGGCTTCTTCCACGGCGGCGACGATGCCCGCGGACGGGGTGCGCTTGAGCAGATAGCCGTCGGCTCCGGCCCGGAGCGCTTGGAACAGAGTCTCGGAGTCATTGAGGGCCGTGAGCATCAACACCAGCAGGTCCGGCATCGTTTCTTTGAGCTTCAAGGTGCATTCGATTCCCGAGCGTTGCGGGAAGTGAATATCCATCAGCACGACCCCCGGCGGCATGGGCAGGGTCGGGATTTGTTCCAAGGCCGAGGTGACACTGGTGAAACCGCCCACGACCTGGAATGCGGGGGCACCACCAAAGACGCTGGTGAGCATTCCCAGGACGGCTCGATCATGTTCAACGAAGGCGATGGACGTGGGCATGGGCTCTGGGGCGGGATGAGGAAGCAGGGATGGGAACCCGCAGGAAGATGGACGTGCCGCCGGCCGGCCGGCTTTGAATGTCGAGTGAAGCTCCCGACTCCGCGGCCCGTTTCTCCATGTTAGTCAATCCATCGGCACCCGTGTCTCCCGACGATTCGATCTCGGCGCGAGAAAATCCACGGCCGTCATCCTGAATCGTCACGACCAACATCGGTTCCTCGTACCGCAGGCTGACCGTCACGCGGGAGGCTCCAGCGTGCTTGAGCACATTGGTCAGGGCCTCCTTGACGATGGCCAGAATGTTTCGCCTTTGGAGCGGAGAAAGGGGGGTATCGGGAAGGTCGAGGGGAATGTCCAGTCCAACACCAACCGGGGTGCCGGCGAAGAAACGGGGGGCGTAGTCCGAAAGAAAGTCGGCCAGCGCCTGCAAGTGGTCCTGCCCCGGCTTGACCGTCCAGACCACTTCCTCAATGGCCCGGATGGCGCCCAGGGCCGTCACCGCCATCGAGTCGGTGAGTTGCGGATTGGGTCCGCCTGTCTCAGCGCGGTCGGCCGTTTGCGAGAGGGCGGCGAGGCGCGCCAGTTGGCTTCCCACTTCATCATGGAGGTCGCGCGCCAGACGGTTGCGCTCGGCGTGGACCATCGCTTTGGTCTGCAACGTCTGGCGGTGCTTCCAGCGATGGAAGAATCCGGCGGCCAGGGCCGCGACGGTGACTCCGGCGACACTGCCGCCCACGGCGACCTGACGCCGGCGCTCTACTCGCAGGCGCCGGTCCTGCTCCTGTCTGGAGATGAGGGAGTCGGCCTGTTGCTTCGAATTGACGGCCAGCAGTCGCTCAGGCGGATCCGCGGGCGGACTCCCGCCAAACCAGAGGTCAACCCGACCACCCCGGCGACCGTGGGCATAGGCGAACTGCGATCCGAAGGCCACGTCGCCAAAGCCGTCGCCGTCGATATCACCGAGGGCCAGGACCACCGCCCCCAACTGCGTCCCGGCCTGCGTCCCCAACCACTCACGGTCAGACGGCGCGACGAGGTGCGTTGGATGGCCAGTGAACGATTGCACCCGTCCCTCCTGGCGTTGTCGAAGTGTGGCGTTGGGCGCACCGACGAACAGGACCGCCCGCCCGTCGGCTAAATGACGGGGAACAATCGCCACGGCTCTCCCGAACGAACGGCCCGTGCCGGGGCCGGGAATCGTCAGGTCCGGTTCCCGCGCCCAGCCGTTGTCCACGAACCGGAAAAGAAATACCCGGCCGGCCACCTGGATCGCTTCCCCGAGGATGGGGCCGCCGTTTTCTTCCACCACATAACCGGGGGCGCCCAAGGCCAAATCGGGCTGGCCGTCCCCGTCCAGGTCGCCCACGTCGAACCGGACTCCCACCCGCAGGTACGCTTCAGTTCCAACAAATTCCCAATGAGGGACCGGACCCGACTTCCCTCCGCGATAGATGACGACCCGTCCCGCTTCGGGCTTTCCGTCAACGCTATAGCCGGGGCTTCCGACGGCGAAATCCGCCCATCCGTCTCCGTCGAAGTCGCCCAAACTTTGCAGGCAATAGCCGAAGCGTTCCCGATCCTGAACTCCCGATTGCGCCCACAACAGCCGGGGAGGGACGCCGGGATCCGAACCGCCAAAGAGACGAACTTCGCCTGCCTCAAAGGCCTGTCCTGAGGCCCGACTCGAGGCGACGAGGAAATCAGGCCGGGCATCCCCGTCCACGTCTCCCAGCAAGCACAGCGAATCGAGAACCGGCCAGTCTTCCATCGGGAAGACCGAGTCGGTGCTCGGCGTCGTTCCCAGGAAGTCAACGCTGCGCAGGGAACTGCCTCCTTGGGTGTTCCTTTCGGTTAACCAGAGCGCGGACGGCCTCGTGCCAATCCGACCCACCGCCAATTGGCCCCCAATCCGCTGGTCCACCGATTCCCCCAGAAGCAAACGGGCGCCCTCCCAGACCGGCCCCCGGGACGACCCGGGAATGCCAATCACCAGGCCACTATTACGTTGCGCAACCAGTCCCCGAACTGCTCCCAGGTACAGTTCCGGAAAACCATCGCCATTGGAATCGCCCGCCGCCACGGATGAACCCAGGCGTCCACCGCTCAGCTCGCGTCCGAGCCACGTCCGGTGACGCCCGGCCGGAATTACTTGCGGGGCCGACTCCACCACAAAACCCGGGGTCACCATCTGCTCGACCCAGGTTGACGGCGACGGTGAAGCGGCCGCGACGGCGAGCAGGCATCCAGCCGAAGTGGACAACCAAGTTATCCATCTTGCTCCTGGAAGGCCGCCGATTCGTCGTGGATTTGCCTGCTGCATTCGGCCGGCCTCTAAGTAGCAGAATCTGCTTGATTGAAGCTAGGATGGAACCACGAATGGATTCGAATGAACACGAATCAGGATGAGGGCAGAGGACGGGGAGAAGGAACTGGAGCCGGAGACGCCGGGACGTGGCTGCGGGTCACAGACCCGCGCTCCGAGGGCGGGCGAGGCGCCCGCGCGGAGCACACTTGGCGGGCGCGCCAGGGGTCGGTGGCGAGGCGGGCACGCTCCCCATGACGCTGTAGCGCAGGCCTCTGAGCCTGCTGTTCCGCAGGTTGTTAACCTGCCGGGGGGAGGGCGGACGACGGACGACAGCGGGGCGAAGGAGAGGGCGGCGGGAAGGAGGTGCCAAGTTCCAAGCTCCAAGGAAGTTCCAAAGCGATTTTACCACTGAGCCGATTCCAGCAGGAGCCTTCGTAATTCTACACGCGCTTCGGTGTTCATCTGCAGCAGCCAAGCAGTCGCACGGCCCGTGGGGGTCAGTCCCTGTATCCGTCCATCGCGCACAGCAAAATGTTCGGTCCAACCATGGCGACGAGGATGAAACAATTCTACTGCGGCTGCCGAATCCGGATCCAACGAGCTCAGGTTCGTCCCTTTCTGCAAATTGCACCGCTGACAGCTCCAGGCGAGGTTTTCTAACGAGTCGTCACCGCCGTGCTGACTGGCCACCACATGATCCAGGTGAAAGGGCCACAGGGGCAGATGTTCTTCCCGGAACTGGCAGTATTCGCAACGGGCATTGGCTCGAGCCCGCACGACTTGCCGCGCGGCCTCGTTCATGAACCGGTGCGGCCAGCGAGAAACTGGCGAGCCCGTGCCTGCAGGAGAGCCACCAAGTCACCGACCTCTACATAAAGCTGATATTCTGCCCGCTCTTCGGGCGTGAGCTGGTCTTGGTCACAGCGTTGTGCGAGTTCGGTGAGGCGATCGCGCGTGGCGGCATCCGATTGCACGGACAGGATGGCTTGAGCCGCAGCCGGGGTCAGCGCCCGGCCCAAGGGTTCCAGCGTTTGGGCGAGCAATTGCACCGGTGTGGCAGTCGGCTTCACGATGGTCAGGGTGAATGGCCCTCGCCGGCCAGGCAAGAGGGGAAGGAAGACGGAAGATAGAGCATCGGGCGTCGGGGGCAGCGCTGGGTGCCAAGTTCAAAGCTCAAAAAAGCTCCAAGGGCCAAAATCCAAGCTCCAAAGAAATCCCAAGTCCCAAGTCTCCAGGTCCACGGGGGGCTGACCTTGAATGAGGGGGCACCAACCGTAATTTTTGAGCTTGGCGTTTGGAACTTTTTTGGAGCTTGAAGCTTGGGTTTTGGAGCTTTCGCCCCCGCCAACGGATGTCCCGATGCCTCGTTCTTCCGGGGACGTGCCGCCCCCCTGGGCTTTGAACTTTGAGCTTTCGCCCCCCGCGATCAATTCCCCTTTCCCCACCGTCCCCTCTCCCTTCATGGACATCTGGCGCTCGATTCGTAAGCTCGGGAAGTGTTTGGCTTGGTGGATCGTCACTGGTTTGCCCTCGCAGTGGGCTTGTACGGCATTGGAGCCGTGTACTCCGTGCTGCTCTGGCGGCGAGGGTTCCGGCGGGACGACTGGGTGCTTTACGCCCTGCTGGCTACGGGGGCCATGGCCCATACCACCGCCATGTTCCTGCGCGGATTCTCCGTCAGCCGCTGCCCCATCAACAATCTCTTCGAAGCCACGATGTTCATCTCCTGGACCATGGTCGCGAGCTTTCTGGTGCTGGGGTTCTGGCAGCGACTGAGGTTCCTCGGGGCCTTTGCCTCCCCCCTCCTGTTCGCCCTCGGCGTGTTTGCCTTGTTTCCCTTGTTAGACGAGCGCGGTCCCAGGCCGGCTTTCGTTCATGGCTGGGAAAGCCTCCATGCGGCCTTGATCCTCCTGGCCTATGGGGCTTTTGGGCTCGGCGCTCTTTCGGCCCTCATGTACCTGTCGCAGGAATACAATCTGAAATTCGATAAAACCCGGGCCGTCCTGGCGCTCCTGCCGTCCATTCAGCGCCTGGAACGGGTCACCACCGCGTTGCTCTGGGCGGGCTTCGGCCTGCTCACCGCCGGCTTGCTGGTGGGTGCCTGGTGGTTGCAGCAGCAACAGGGCCACTACCTTTCCACGGATCCCAAAGTCGTGTGGTCGCTCATCGTCTGGACCGCTTACCTGGCCTTGCTGGTCCTTCATCGACGTCCTCTGGGTGGAGGCCGCCGCTTCGCCTACGGGGTGATCGGAGCGTTCGCCTTCGTGCTGCTGACCTTCTGGGGCACCAACCTTCCCTCGGCCATCCATAACCCATGAAGACGATGAGCCTGCTGGTGGTTGGCCTCAGTCATCATTCGGCCCCGGTCGATGTGCGGGAACGGTTCGCCTTTCCCGACCTGGAGGTCGCCCGGGCGCTGGAACGGCTCCGGGCCGCCGGTCTGGCCCGGGAAGCCGTGCTGCTGTCCACCTGCAACCGCGTCGAGCTGTATGTCGCCACCGAAACCCCGCCCGCCGAAACCGGACGCGCTCTGCGGCAGTTCCTGACGGAGGATCGCGCGGTGACCGGGGCGCCCGAGCGGATTTGGTACACGCTCCACGACATCAACGGTGCCGAGCACCTCTTCCGCGTGGCCTGCGGACTGGATTCCCTGGTGCTGGGCGAGACGGAGATTCTCGGCCAGCTCAAGAAGGCCTACGATCTCGCGTTGCGGAGCGGATTTACCGGGCGGTTGCTGAACAAGCTCTTTCAGGCCGCGTTTAGCACGGCCAAACGGGTGCGCAGCGAAACCGGAATCCAACGCGGCAATACCAGCGTGGCCTCCGTGGCGGTGGAATTGGCCGAAACCATTTTCGATGGCCTCGCCGGGCGGGAGGTCATGGTCATCGGGGCGGGAGATACTTCGGAAAAAACCGCCCGCGCCCTGCTGAGCCGCGGAGCCCGCTCCATCATCGTCAGCAACCGTTCGTTCGATCGGGCGGCCATCCTGGCGGAAGAATTGGGCGGAAGAGCCATCCATTTCGAGGCGTGGGAGCACGAGTTCGCCCGGCTCGACATCATCGTCAGCAGTACCAGTGCCCCGCATCACATTTTGGATCGGTCCCGACTGTCCAGCCTGCTTCATCACCGTCCCGCGCGGCCCTTGCTGCTGGTGGATCTGGCGGTGCCTCGCGACATCGATCCCGAAGTGAAACTCCTCGACAACGTCTTCCTGGCCAACGTGGACGACCTCCAGGCCATCGCCGACGAACATGTCCGCGCCCGCCAGGAGGAACGAATCCGCTGCGACGCCATCATTCGTGAGCGAGTCGGCCGGTGGGCCGGTGAACTCTCCCTGTCACCCGGTGTCTCGGGCCGGCTGGTCTTCGAATAAGACGTTCCTCTCCGGCTCGTTTGTCTATGGCTTCCCGCTCCTGCGTTCGTCTCGCCACCCGTGGTTCTGCTCTCGCTCTGGCTCAGGCCAACCGCGTTCGCGCCGCGCTCAGTGCCCTCTTTCCGGAGCACACCTTCGAGCTGCGCATCATCAAGACCACCGGCGACCGGCTGCCCACCGCGAGTTTGTCGAATCCCGATTCGGCCCTGCCGCGGGGCTTGTTCACCAAGGAGCTGGAGGTGGCCTTGTTGTCCGACGAAGCCGACCTCGCGGTCCATAGCCTGAAGGATCTGCCCACGGAATTGCCGGAGGGCCTGTGCCTCGCTGCCACGCCGCCACGCGAGGATGTCCGGGAAGTCCTGCTGTATCGATCGGAGACCGTCCGAGCGACGGCGGCGGAAGCGGATTGGTCACCCGGACGGCGGGAACCGTTCTTTGGCCCTCCCGGTCTGACGGTGGCGGAGCTGCCCCGAGGCGCGGTGTTCGCGACTAGCAGCACGCGACGGGCCGCCGCGGTGAAGGCCGCCCGTCCCGATCTCGAAGTGGTTCCCTTGCGTGGTAATGTCGGGACGCGGCTCCAAAAGCTGCGGGACTCCACGGAAATCGACGCCACGCTGCTGGCGGCGGCCGGATTGGTCCGACTCCACTTCGACTTGAGTCCCCAAGGCCATTTGCGGGTGGACCCGCGGCTTCCCGCTGAGTTCCGGGCGCAGGTGGTTCCTCCGCCGGCCGGTCTGCACGGCTCATTGCTGGACCCGGAACAGTTTCTGCCGGCAGTGGGACAGGGGGCCTTGGGATTGGAAGCGCGGAAGGAAGACGAAGAGACCCTCGCCCTGTGCCGGGCCATGAATCACACCAACACGCTGGCCGCCGTGACGGCCGAGCGGGCTTTCCTGGCGGCCATGGGGGGAGGGTGTCAGGCCCCGGTTGCCGCTTATGCTCGGGTCGTCGGGCACCAATTGCACCTGGTTGCCGAATGGTATCGGGA
>CAYYSX010000247.1:7686-9029 GCA_964474315.1 uncultured Verrucomicrobiota bacterium
GCGCGGCAACGCAGCCTGGCTTCTTCTCCCCCATATTCCCCCTTTTTACCCGGACCACCCCGGCCTAGCCTTCTCTCATGTTTAACGCGCCGGAAGCTCAGCCCATCCAGGTCCGCCGTCCGCTCCCTCCGGCGGTACAGGATTCCTTGTCACAGGAAATCCTCACCCTGAAGCGGCGGTTGAACGCGGTCATCCTCGCCCACAATTACCAAGTCGGCGAAATCCAGGACGTCGCCGATTTCGTCGGCGATTCCCTCGGCCTGTCTCAGCAAGCCGCCCGCACCGACGCCGACGTGATCGTCTTCTGTGGCGTCCATTTCATGGCCGAGACCGCCAAGATCCTCAATCCACACAAACCCGTGCTCCTGCCCGACCGCGACGCCGGATGTTCACTGGAGGAAAGCTGTCCGGCGGACAAGCTGGCGGAACTGCAACGGACCAACCCCAATTTTTACACCATCGCCTACATCAATTGCAGCGCCGCGGTGAAGGCGCTCAGCGACGTCATCTGCACCAGCGGCAACGCCAAAAAAATCGTCGAGCACGCCCCGCGCGACCGCGACCTCCTCTTTGTTCCCGACGAGAACCTGGGCGCTTGGGTCATCGAACAGACCGGTCGGCCCATGACGTTGTGGAAGGGGAACTGCTATGTGCATGTCGAGTGGACCCATGCTGCCATTACGCGCATCCGGCGGCAGTATCCCGGCGCCCCGGTGGTGGCGCATCCCGAATGCACCAAGGCGGTGCGGATGCTCGCCGACGAGGTGTGTTCGACCGAAAAGATGGTGACCTATTGCCGGCAGAGTCCCGCCCCGGCCTTCATTATCGCCACCGAGGCCGGCATGCTGCATCGGTTGCAGCGGGAATGTCCGGGCAAGACGTTTATCCCGGCGCCCACGGAACGGTGTGCCTGCAATGAGTGTCGCTTCATGAAGATGAACACCTTGGAGAAGTTGCGGGATTGCCTGGCGGACCAGTCGCCCCAGGTCGAACTGGCGCCGGAGATTATCGAACGCGCCCGCCGGCCTATCGAGCGCATGCTCGAAATCTCCGCCCTCCCCTGACCCACCGTCCCCGCTGGGCGCATCTTGAATTTGTCCTTATCGGCAGGAGCGCGGGCGGCTCGCCCGCAGGACGCCCCCCCGGGGGAAGCTCCAAAAGCCAAACCCCAAGCTCCAAAGAAGCTCCAAGGACCCACATCCAAGCGCCCCGTCAGTTCCCTGATTGGTGATGCCGCTCCACGGGCAGGAGTGACCGAAACGCTGTACCCCAACGCCCGCTTCGCCGCGGTCTGCACGGGAGCTTGGAGCTTGGGATTTCTTTGGAGCTTGGGTTTTGGAACT
>CAYYSX010000248.1:0-5904 GCA_964474315.1 uncultured Verrucomicrobiota bacterium
TCGGCTGGATCGTGAAGGCGCGAAACATTCTCTCTGGTTGAATCCCGTCACGGGCACCGTCGAATCCGTGCCCCGCCATGTTGAGATCGGCAAACACCTTTCCCGAAAAATCTGCCGCCAACTCTCCGTTCCCGAACCGCGCGGAGCCTGACCTCGCCGGACCAAACTTACTTCAAAGCAAAGGACAAGTAGCCATCGGTGATTTGCCAGGCTCGCAACCCCGAATGAACTGAAACGACGCAGCGTGGCGAAGCGAGTCCGCCTCGTGCCGTCGGCTACGCCAAGGCCCTGAAAACGTCATCGTCCCAGCCCCGGTTCAGTCGATGAGAATCTTATAGAAGCACTGCCACTCGCCGGAGCCGGAGCCGCGGCCGACTTTGCGGCCGGTAATCCATTCGACGTGGCCGTCTTCGAACAGAAAGTTACCCCCCTCGGGAGCGCCCCGGCGGGCAGCGTGGCTAGCGGTGCGGAAGGTCTTGCCCTCATCGACCGTGGTCCAGCGGAGCCGGGCATCATAGACGTTGGTGGTGCGGGGACCCAGGGCCTGGATGCGGTCGATCAGCACCGGGGCGTTGCGCAGTTCGGACCCCAGTTTTTTCCGGAAATGCCAGGGACCGATGCCTTCTTCATTGTAACCCCAACTCCCGGCAAGCCGGCCTGGCAGGTAAAAGTAACCCGTCAGAATCGGTTTCACTTCGCTCTGACCATCTCCGACGCGCCAGGTGTCGGCCTGGCGATGCCATTCATCGGTCGGACAGAAAATAACATGGTTGGCGGGCTTCTTGTCGGTCCTGGAGGTCGGCTTGCCCGAGGGCATCAAATAGCGCTGCCAGAAGACCGCCATGTTGGTTCCCATCCAGCTTAGATGCAGGCCATCCCGATTGTCCGGGAAGGCATCCTGAAAATCGGCGGCATACATGTTGAGCGCGATGCCCCATTGTTTGGAATTGCTGGTACAGAGCGATTTGGTGGCCTGGGTTTTGGCCCGGGCCAGGGCCGGCAGGAGCATGCCCGCGAGAATCGCGATGATGGCAATTACCACGAGCAATTCGATCAGGGTAAAGGCGCTGCGAGAGGATGGTGTGAAGCAGGAGTGATGTTTCATAGTGGTCATCAATCAGGTGTTAATCAGCTCATGGAGAACTTCGCCATGGACGTCGGTGAGCCGGCGGTCGGTGCCGTTGTGCCGGAAGACCAGCCGGGTGTGGTCGATTCCCAGAAGGTGCAGAATGGTGGCGTGGACGTCGTAACAATAAGTGGGCTTATCCACTGCTTTGTAACTCCATTCGTCGCTGGCGCCGCAGGTGACGCCACCCCGAATGCCACCGCCGGCCAGCCAGTTGGTGAAGGTGAACGGATTGTGGTCCCGTCCCTCGGTCCCCTGGCTGCAGGGCATGCGCCCGAATTCAGTGGTCCAGAGCACCACCGTGTCGTCGAGCAGACCTCGCATCTTGAGATCCTGCAGCAGCGCCGCCACCGGGCGATCCATGCTGCGGCCCATTTCTCCGTGATCGCGGGCGATGTTCTCATGGTTGTCCCAGTTGCGTCGCGGGAACCCGTTGTCGGCTCCACTCCAGATCTGGATGAACCGCACGCCCCGTTCCAACAGACGCCGGGCCACGAGGCACCGCTGTCCCAAATCTTCGGTCACCGGTTCGTCGAGACCATAGAGCCGCCGTGTCGCTTCACTTTCCCCAGCCAGGTCGAGCACTTCGGGCGCGCTGACCTGCAGGCGGGCGGCCATCTCATAACTGGCAATGCGGGCGTCGAGACGCGAGTCGCCGGTTCGGGTGGTTGCATGTTCCCGGTTCAAAGCTTCCAGGACCGCGGCTCCTTCCCGTTCGCTCGTTTCCGTGATGAAGCGGGCGGATGGCGGCGGGAACAGGTCAAAGATCGGGTTCGGCTGGCCGACGCGAATCATCGTTCCTTGATGTTGGGCGGGAAGGAAGGCCGAGCCCCAGTTGGCCGGGCCGTTCGGGGCAAAACCGCGGACATCCGGCAGCACCACAAAGGTCGGGAGATTCTCGTTCAGACTGCCCAGGCCATAGCTGATCCAGGCGCCCATGCTGGGAAAGCCGGGCAAAACGAAGCCGGTGGCCTGCATGAACGTGCCCGGGCCGTGGACATTCGACTTGCTCACCATCGAATGGATGAAAGCCATGTCATCGACGCAGTTTCCGAGGTGGGGCACGAGGTCACTGATCCACTTTCCCGATTCGCCGTATTGCCGCCAGTCCCAGGGACTCTTCATGAAGGTACCCGGTTCGCTTTGGAACAACTCGACCTTCTCCCCGACGTCAAAGGGCTTTCCAGAATCGCGCAGCAGACGCGGCTTGTAATCGAACGTGTCGCATTGGCTGGCCGCGCCCGACATGAAGAGCTGCACGACACGGCGCGCCCGGGCGGGATGATGCAAACCGCCGTTCCCCGCGAGCACCGCCGATGCGGGACTGGCCGACAGCAATCCCTGGCGTCCCAACAACCAGGCCAAGGCGATCCCGCCGAGTCCTCCTCCGTGTCGCCACAGGAACTCACGACGGTCGAAGGTTTCCGGAACGGCCGGACCGAGGGGGCGTTCTTCCGAAGAGCAACCGTGACAGGTGGTCATCTTAGTCAACGAAGCTGAATTCATTACTATTGAAAAGGAGGCGGCAGGCGTTGGGCAGGCCGTGCTTCGCGGCGTACGCCGTCAACCGCTCCTGTTCGGCGGGAGTGGCGTCCCGTCCGAACACGAGCTGAAAGGCGCGTTGGATCGGCGGGGATTCCGGACTGGATTCCTCGACGAGGCGTTGCGCCAGATGTTCTGCCTGCCGGATGACCAGCGGGTTGTTCAGCAACGACAGCGCCTGGAGCGGCGTCAGGGTCTGGTTGCGCCGGCCGGTAAGGACGTTCGCATCGGGGCAATCCATGGTGTCCATGAAGGGATCCGGCACGCTACGAACAATGAAGCGGTAGATGCTTCGGCGAAGGCTGGCCGCGGAATCCACATCGAACCGGGCATAGTCATAAGTCGGGGAATGGTCGTCCTTGAACCAGAATTGCTGCACGCTGGGGCCGCCCATCGTGGGGTCGAGTTGTCCGGTAATGCTAAGAAGAGCGTCGCGCAGGGATTCCGCGTCCAGGCGGGTCCGGTTCATCCGCCAGAGCAGCCGGTTGTCGGAATCGACCGAGCGCGGGTCCGGGCCATTCTCCGCTATCTGAACGCCAGATACCTGCCGCCAGGTCGCGCTGGTGAGGAGGAGGCGATGCAGCGATTTGAGAGACTCGCCATCCCGGGAGAACCACCCCGCCAGCCAATCCAGCAACTCCGGATGAGTCGGCAGCGAGCCCATCTGTCCGAAGTCGTTGGGCGAATCCACCAGGCCGCGTCCAAAGTGATACTGCCAGACCCGGTTGACGACGGAGCGGCGCAACAGGCCGTTCTGGGGATCAGTGAGCCAACGGGCCAGCGCCGCGCGTCGGGCCGATTCGCCGCCGGAACCCACTTCCAAGTGGGAAGGCAGCCAGGAAAAGCATCCCAGCGTCCCGGGCGCCATCAGTTCGCCTTTGGCCTTCACGTCGCCCCGACGGAGGAAATGGACGGGGCGCGGTTCCGGAGCCGGACGAAAGGATCCCTCGGGAGAGAAGGTGTCCGTCGCGGCATAAACCAGCTCGGGCTTCGGAAGCGCCGCCAACCGGCCCCGAATCATCGCCTCCCGTGCCACGACCTCACGAAAACGGCGACGCGTTTCCTCCGGAAGTTCGGCCAGCACCCGATCGAGGCGGCGCTCCTGCAATTCATCGAGCGCCCGCTGCGCGGTGGCCCGCCGGGCCGCCAGTTCTTCCGCCTCCAGAGATTTCTCCAGGCGCTTCCGGCTGTCGAAGCCATCGACCAACCGAGCACGGCCCCAGCGTCCCCCCTCAATTGAATCCAGAGCGGTGACACGGGCGGCGTGGGCCACGTTGCGAGTTCCGGCGATGGCTTGCAGTTCGGCCAGGGCGAACACGTAGTCGCCCGTCCGCGGCCAGAGACGGGTTGCCGTGATCCGGATGAAGCGGGCGGGTTGGGCGCCACCGGGAATGACCACCGGCTGGTTTCCCGGGTTGGGTTGACCCTCGGTGGAACGATCCGCCAGCACCGCGAAAGACTCACCGTCCACCGAGGTTTCCACCCGGAATCGCAGCGGAAATCCAAAGCCCGGTGTATCGGCGAAGTCCGTGGGCCGCGCGGGAACCAGCCGAATCTCGTCGAGGATCAACGCTTCCCCCAGCTCCACTTGCACCCACTTGGTCACCTCCGGTTCGGCGGAGATGGCGCTGTGATACCCATTGGACGGGCTGTCCTGTCCCTTCTCCGCCGCCGCCAGGGCACTTAGTTCGTCCCGCCGCGTGGTGATCTCCGTGTCCAGCGCCGTGATTTCGGGACTCGTTACCTGGGCCAGAACTGGATCCAGTTCCTTCCGGGCGCGGTCCAGACCGCGCTGTTCCCGCAACAATTCCTGCCGTTCCTGATGCACCGCCGGATCGCGGTCATACGGACGATTGGCCCGATCCACCCCGGCAAACACCGCCTGCAGCGCGTAGTAATCCTTCTGCGGAATGGGATCGAATTTGTGGTCGTGGCAACGGGCGCAATGAACGGTGAGGCTCAGGAAGGTGGACATGGTCGTCATCACCATGTCGTCGCGGTCGTTGTAACGCGCGATCAACCCGTCGTTCTTCGACTCCGGCAGTTCGACGTGCCCGACAAAATCCCAGGGTCCCGCGGCGAGAAAACCGAGCGCGACCACGCCATCCGGATCGGTGGACTGCAGCACATCACCCGCAAGCTGCTCCTCGACAAACCGCGAATACGGCTTGTCGGTGTTGAACGAGCGGATGACGTAGTCGCGATAAGGCCAGGCATGGGGCCGCGGCTTGTCTTTGTCGTAACCGTGGGATTCGCCGTAGTGGACCACATCGAGCCAGTGGCGCGCCCAGCGTTCGCCGTAGCGCGGGGAATCCAGCAACCGGTCCACCTGATTCTCGAACGCCCGGGGATCAGGGTCGCGGACAAAGGCGGCAACTTCTTCCGGTGTTGGGGGCAGGCCCAACAGATCGAAGTGCAATCGGCGAATCAAGGTGCGTCGGTCGGCCTCGGGAGAAGGGGCAAGGCCCTCGCGTTCCAGCCGGGCGAGGATGAAGCGGTCCACGTCATTACGGATCCACCCTTCCTGCTTCACCGCGGGAGGATCGGGATTGGACAGTGGAGTGAAGGCCCAATGATCGGCCTTGTCCTTGACCGTCGCGCGATCGATGCCGTCCGGCCAAGTGGCGCCCTGATCGATCCAGGCGCGGAGCAGACCGATCTCCTCCGGCGAAAGAGGCTCCCCTTTGGGCGGCATCTCGAAGTCGGGAACCAAACGCGCGACGAATTGGACCAACGGACTTTCCGCACCGTTTCCCGCCAGAATGGCCGGCCCGTGATCTCCGCCTTGGAAGGCCGCCGATTTGACGTCGAGACGGAGCCCCGAGCGTTGCTTGTCCGGACCATGACAGGAGACGCAGTGAGTTTCGAGAAGGGGCCGGACATCCTTCACGAAATCCACCGGGCGTTGGGCCGCGGGGGGAACTCGTTCCGCCACCGACGCATTGTCCGCCGCTCCCGCCGGAGTGAGCCCAGCGAACATCGCCAGGGAGAGCAGCGAGCCAGGAAATCGGAGGAACATCGGGGCAGAGTTCAAGGACATGAGTGGCAAATGGACTTCCAGAATAGCCGGAACCTGGAGTGAGTGAATCGGCTGTTTGTGCTAGATCAGAATGAAAGACGCAGCCCGGCGTTTCAAGGTCACTGCCAATGCGGGCCGGCCCCGGGGCGCATCTGGAAATTGTCCTTAGAACCGCAGGCCGAGGCCAAAGATCTACCCCTCCCCTTCCGCAAGCTCC
>CAYYSX010000248.1:6004-9020 GCA_964474315.1 uncultured Verrucomicrobiota bacterium
CTCCCCTTCCTCATCACCGTTGCGGTCAGAATAAATCCAAGACGCGCCCCCGCCCCCGTCCCTCGCCATCAGGGCGTGAGGCGGAAGTACTGCTGAGGCAACGAGGGCGTTACCCGGAGTGGGCTGGCGGCATCCGGTACCGGCTCCCAATCCGCCTCCAGGTCGCCGGCGCGTTCCAAGGTTCCTTCTCCGGTCCATTCCAGGACGATCTCTTCCCCGTCCAGCCGAACGGAGAGCGTAGGTGGCGCCGCGGTCGTGGTCGCTGGCCCGGCGGCCGGACCCGGTTGTCCGACCACAAAGTTGTCGAACCACTGGGCCTGCGTGCCATCGAAGCCCGCGCCACCGATTCCCACCGCGCCATTGCCAAAGGTGGCGTAGCGGCCGTCGGCAAAGACCGTCAGGTCAATCACCGCTTTCGTGACGCCGTCAGCGAAGACGCTCAAGCGCTTCCCTGAACGGTCAAACCGGGCCGCGAAGGTGTGCCAATGGGCATCATCGATACCGAGCGACAACGGCGCGCCGCCCGTATCCGTGACCGCGGTTTCGACCGAGCCATCGTAGAGTCCGATTCCCGGACCGGTCGCCGAATCGCGGCGGAGGAAGACCGAAAGGCTGTTGGCCGCCGAGAGCGGTTGGCCCGGCTCGGCCAGGCTGCGCAGATCCAACCGGTCCAGCGGCAGGATGGCATCCACCTGGACGACGAAGTCGTCACGCAATCCGTAAGCCAGGCTGAAGTCGCCGCCGCCGGATTGCGCGAAGCCCGTGGCCGCGCCGTCATTGCCCAGGGCCGCCTCGGTGATGGCCGGGCCGGTGGAGTTGCCCGGAGTGTTGAAGCTGAAGTTGGCCGTCGGGACCCATTGGGCCGGTGGATTTCCGTGGGTCTCCGCCACGTTATATCCGCCAAACGAATGGTCATTGTACATGCCGTTCGGCCGCGGGTTGTCCGCCGTCGGGGCGCCCGCCGGTCCGACGGTGAAGGAATCACTGTAATCGGCAACGCCCACCAGCGCGGGCTGGCCCACCTGGAAGTTGTCGAACCATTGCGCGTGAGTGCCGTTGAAGCCGGCGCCGCCCACCCCCACCGCTCCGTTTGGAAAGTTCGCAAACTCCCCGTCCGCAAACGTGGTCAGGTCCACCGTAGCCTTCAGGAATCCATCCACGTAAAGGCCCAGCCGATTTTCCGCCTGGTCGAAATGAACACCGAAATTATGCCAGTCGTTGTCGATGATGCCGGTCTGGGCCGGACTCCCATCCGGACCAGTCACCGCGACTTCCCGGACGCCGTTGTAGAGTCCGATGCCGGGCGCAGACGAAGTGTCGCGTCGGAAAAAGACCGTCAGATTCGGCGCGGTGCCGACGCCATCACCCGCCGCCCCGTAGCTCCCGATGTCGAGGCGATCCAACGGCAGGAGGGCATCGACCTGGACGACGTAAGAGGTGCGGAGTCCGTACGTAAAGTTGAAGTCGCCGCCGCCGGATTGCGCAAAGCCGGTGGCCGCGCCGTCGTTGCCCAGGGCCGCCTCCGTAATGGCCGGGCCGGTGGAGTTGCCCGGGGTGTTGAAGCTGAAATTGGCCGTCGGGGTCCACTGCGCCGGTGGATTCCCGTGGGTCTCCGCCACGTCATATCCGCCAAACGAATGGTCATTGTACATCCCGTTCGGCCGCGGGTTGTCCGTCGTGGGCGGGCCGGCCGGTCCGACGGTGAAGGAGTCGCTGTAGTCCAGAACTCCGATCAGCGTCAGCGGCTGGGGTGGATTGGGAATCACCGCCTTGACCGATACCGATGCGGATGTGGTGACAGCACCAAGATTGTCGGTGGCGCGGGCAGTCAGGGTGAGGTCACCCGCGGGAAGTTCGGTGGTGGTGAGGGTAAAAGGGGCGGTGGTCGCCACGCCCAGCGAGCGCAGTCCAGCAAAGAACTCCACCCGTACCACGCTGCCATCGGCATCGGCGGCAGTCGCAGTCAGCGTCACCGGAGCCGGAATGATAATCTCCGCGCCTTCGCTGGGCGCGGTGAGGGTCACGGTGGGGGGCTGATTTTCCACCGTGAGCACCGGGAGATCGTAACGGCCGCCCAGATAGACCGTGACCGAGGTGCGTTCCTCCGCGCTCAGGACCCGGTTGAACACCAATACTTCGGCCAGATCCAGGTGAGCCCGCCGGTTGTTGGCCCCGCCCATTTCCCGGCCGAGATGGATCGGTTCCAGCGGATTCACTTCGTCAACGGGCATGGAAGGCGTCAGCGCGGCATCCACGTTTCCTCCCAGGTAGAACCGGGTGGCGCCGCCTGTCCGGTCCTCCTCGACCTGCCAAATTTGAAGCTCGTCCGTGGCGACAGGAGACGTTGACCGAATCTGGGGCACGTCATGTCCCACCGTGCCATCGGCGAAATGGCTGCCGAGCCGTCCGTCGGTGCCATAGGAGACGGCCCAGCCGGCATCCAGCCCGGCTAACCAGGGACGACTGCCAATGATCTGGGGGAAATCGCCTTGGGAAGGAGTCCGGCGTTGGGCCACAAAAATCACCGTCCAGTCGCCCGCTCCGGGCAGGAGGCTCGGGGAATTGGCGATCTCCAAGACGTCGTCCTCTCCGTCGAACCGGATGACCGGGCGCCCTCCGCCTTCGCCGGGCACCAACAGCGGCGCTTCGGTGCCCAACGGCCCGTAATCCGGGCCCAGCGGACCGGCGTGATTTCCTTCCGAACTCTGGTCTTCCCACCCGCTGACCTGGCCGCCGGCGTCAGCGGTCACTCCGGCGTCGGCCTTCAGCCAGAGCCGCAAACCGTCCTGCACCGCGAGGTCACCCGGGGGACTGCCGGTTGCCGTCACCGCCACCGGTGCGGAAGCCACCCGTTCGCCACGGTCATCCACTGCCACCGCCACGAAGGAGAGTTCGGCCGGGGCCAGGACCCGGACGGGCAAACGATAAGGCGGGGCAAAGGCCGTACCGACTAGACTCGAACCTTCAAAGAACTCGACCCGGGCAATGCTGCCGTCGGGATCGGAAGCCGTGGCGT
>CAYYSX010000249.1:0-8994 GCA_964474315.1 uncultured Verrucomicrobiota bacterium
CTTTCGCGCGGCCGCCGGGTTTGTTCTGCTGCAAGCCCGATATGCACCGGATCCCCCGGACCTTGATGACCACGTTGGCTGCTCTCTTTCCCCTGCTCTCCCAGAGTGAATCCGTCCGCTCCGCCGCGGCCCTGCTGGAATCCGAACGACCGTTGGTGATCGCCCACCGCGGTTATTCGCTCATCGCGCCCGAGAATACCTTGCCCGCTTTTGAGCGCGCTCTGACCGCCGGCGCCGACCTGGTCGAGCTGGACTACCACCATTCCCGGGACGGTCAGTTGGTGGTGATTCACGATGCCACTCTGGACCGCACCACCGACGCCATCAACCGCTGGGGTGGCCGCGACCTCCGGGTGGCCGACCGCACGCTCCCAGAACTCCGCAGCTTGCAAGCCGGCGGATGGTTTCGGCCGCCCCATCCGGGTGTCCAGATCCCCACGCTGGCGGAGGCGCTTGCCACCATCCAACGCGGCGGGGTCACCCTGATCGAGCGCAAGGCCGGCGACGCGGACGCCTGCGTCCGTTTGTTGCGGGAAAAGGACCTGATCAACCGGGTGGTCGTGCAGGCGTTCGACTGGGATTACCTCCGGGAATTCCGCCGGTTGGAAGCGGATCAGGTCTTGGGCGCGCTCGGTCCACCCGGTTCCCGGGACGGTCGCAAACTGACGGAGGAAGAAAAGCAGCTCTCGACCGGTTGGCTCGACGAGATCCAAACCTTGGGAGCGCAGATTGTCGTGTGGAATCGCCAAGTGGATGCCGCCGCCGTGGATGCCGCCCATGCCCGTGGTCTCAAGGTGTGGGTTTACACCATCAATGAGCCGGACGTCGCGGTGCAGTTGCTTTCAGCCGGGGTGGACGGCCTGATCACGGACAACGTGGCCATGATCTGGCGTTCGCTGGCGCTGAGGAACGCAGCGACGCCCCCCTGATTGCGGAGCGGAATGAGTGATCCCAGCAAAGCGCCGGAGGAACGGCGTAGTCCATGATCTGGCGGACTCCACGTACTCAGGAAGCTCGCGAAGCGTCGGGGAGTACTCCAGTCCTCTGGAGTTTTGGGTCCACCCGACGCTCCATTGGCACCCCATTGCTAAAAACGGAGAGGCGCCCCGCGAGGCAACACTCGTTTAGGAGTCTCTACCGAGAAGGTTCGGAGTCCCGGCTTCAGCCGGTGGAGCCGTTCCGTCTCCTGAAGGACCAGAAAAAACCGTCAACCCACGGGAGAATTCCACCGCTCCACCGGCTGAAGCCGGGACTCCGAACACCGGGACTTGGAGCATCGGTTTCTTGCTGGCCTGAAAGGCCTGGAGAACCCAGTCCCAGGTCTGGGACGGGAAGAGGTTCGGCGCCCCTCACGGCCCGATCTGGCTCGCCAGTGGTTCCGGGAGGGTTTCCTGGAGGGGGAGTTCTCCGCGTAGCATTCGCGCGCCGGTCCCAGTCAACCGCAGGTAGAAGTCGCTCGGAAGTCCTTCGAAGGTGAGGAACTTCGTGCCTTCGTCCACGGGGGGATCATTCTCGCATTTAAAGATGGCCGTGCCCTCGTCCACTTCGTCGAACATGGCCACATAGATCATCGTGGCGCCGGCCCGTTTGGCCGCCACGAACTGCGACCACAGAAACCGCCCCTTCCGCCGGGGAATGCTGTCAAACTGTCGGCCATACATGTTGAACCAACTGAATCCCGGGAAAACGACCGGCAGGAAATCCACCTTCCGTTCCGCACACCAGGCCAGGTCCGGTCGCCAGACTTTTTCGCCGTGGTTCCCCGCCTCCTCCGGACTGCGATAACGGCCGACCGTCCAGGGGCTGATCACATCGGCCCGTTGTAGCACTTCCTGCAGCGCCGGATCCGGCACCGAATCCCGGTTCAACTCCCGGAAGCCGGTCGGCACACCCAGCATCACCGCGCAGCCGTCGTCCCGGAGGAACTCCACCAGACTGCGGCACTCGGCAATCGTGTAGCGCCGGCCATCGTTGAACCCCACGCCCCAGACCGCCACCAGCGGACGTCCCCGATGCCGCAAATAGGCCGGATCGTCCGTCACGCGCATCCGGGTCCGCAACGCTTGCCAGTCCTCCTTGACCTCCTGAATCCGGTTCGTCCCCAGTCCGCTCAAGTCGTACATCACCGCGTAAGCCCGGCCGAAGCGATTGGCCCCTTCGCGGGCATGCGCCAGCACGATGTTGTTATGTCGCAGGGCTCGCGGATCACGCAGGTCGGTGATGAAGCGTTGCATAAACGCCCCGTCGATCCCGTAGTCGCGCATCCACTGGAAGTGCCGCAGCACGGTCGGCTGCCGGAACGAGCTGAACACCTGAGCCGTCCGTCCGTCCGCGTGGTTGAACCCGGTGGGAAATCGCTCCTCTGGACCGAGCTCCGAGACGTCCGGCCACAGGTCGATCTTGGCGTTGCCGGGTATGAATGGGCCGCGCCGCTTCGTCCAATGCACCCAGCCTCGTTCCGCCCCATCTCCCTCGGCATTGAACCAGCCTTGATAGCCGCACATCACCTTGTTCGAGAGCGTGGTGGTATCGACCCCGGCCAAGCTGGGACCGGCGTAGGGTCGGAGCGTTTCCGCCAGGACGGCCTCTCGCGTCAGCGTCGCGGCACGGCTCCGGGGACTTCCGGCGATGGCCAGGACGATCAGGAGGCCGGCCCAGGAACGGGGGGCAAACAGGTTCATGGAGTTCGTTGGTCGCTGCGAGCGACAGTCCAATGACCCCTCACTGGGCTCAAAGAGAAAGTGTTCAAAGCGATGGGCCGAGACGCCGCAGCGAGCGCCGGTTGAATTTGTCCTGACCGGGACGGGTAAGCTGAAGGCCGCGGTCCCCCTGGTGATCGAGCGGGCGAGCCGCCCGCGCTCCCGGCTCCGGCAAATTCCTCAAGCGATCCGCGCATTCGCTCATTCTGTTTCCGCTCAAACTGCCTAGGGTGTCCGCCGAATCTCCGACCGCTTCTTTTCTTTATGAACGCCGTTCCACTGTTGCTCACCGCTTTCCTCGGTCTGGGTGTCGCCGCCGAGTCCATCCGGCCCCTCTCGGCCCAACCGGGTCCCAAGCCCTTCGCCTACACCAACGCGCCCGATGCGATGCCCAATTATCTGCCGGGCGAAAAGTGGGGAACGCAGGGGAATTCGCTCACGCAAATGCAACTCCCGCTCGCTCCCGCCGCGTCCCAGGACCGGTTGGTGGTCCCGCCGGGTTTTGCTTTGGAGCTCGTCGCGGCCGAACCGGACATCGCCAAGCCCGTAGCCCTCGCTTGGGATGCCCGCGGCCGGCTGTGGATTGCCGAGACGTTTGATTATCCCAACCAACTGAAGCCGCCGGGCCAGGGCCGGGATCGGATCAAGATCTGCGAGGATACCAACGGGGACGGCCGGGCGGACCGATTCACGGTCTTCGCCGACCAACTGAGCATCCCGACCTCGCTGTGCTTTGCTCGCGACGGCGTGATCGTGATCGAGGCGGGACGAACCCTGTTCTTGCGCGACACCACGGGCGATGACGTGGCGGACGAACGCCAGGTGTTGTTCTCCGGCTGGGGCATGGATGACACCCACGCCACGGCCAGCAATCTGCGTTACGGCCCGGACAACTGGATTTGGGGAACGGTGGGTTATTCCGGGTTCGACGGCGAAGTGGGCGGACGACGGATCAAATTCGGCATGGGCGTGTTCCGGTTCAAACCCGACGGCTCGGCCCTCGAGTTCATCCGGTCCAGCAACAACAACACCTGGGGACTCGGCCTGAGCGAGGAGGGCATCGTCTTCGGTTCCACCGCCAACAACAATGCCAGTTGGTACCTGGCCATTCCCAACCGCTATTACGAGGCGGTCCCGGGTTGGAGCGCGAGTCGGATGGAGACCATTGCCGATTCGCAGGCGTTTTACCCGGTGACCGACCAGGTGCGGCAGGTGGATGCCCACGGACGCTACACCGCTGGCGCCGGCCATGCCCTGTACACGGCCCGCTCCTTTCCCTCAGAATACTGGAATCGGATTGCGTTCGTCGCCGAGCCTACCGGCCATCTGATCGGTCACTTTCGCCTCGAGGCGAACGGCGCGGACTTTCGCGCGGTGAACCTCGGCAGCTTCCTGGCCAGCGATGACGAATGGACCGCCCCGATTGTCGCGGAAGTGGGGCCGGACGGGGCATTATGGGTGATCGATTGGTATAATTATATCATTCAACATAACCCGACCCCGATCGGCTTCCAGACCGGTCAGGGCAATGCCTACGAAACGCCCCTGCGCGACCAGCGTCATGGCCGCATCTACCGGGTAACCTACCCCGCTGGACAATCGACCCGGGCTCCACGACTGGCCGGGGCGACGCCTGGCGAGCTGGTGCAAGCCCTCACCAACGACAACCAGCTTTGGCGGATGCATGCGCAACGCCTGCTAGTGGAACGCGGCCAGATGGAGGTGCATCCGGACCTGATCCGGCTGACAGCGAATACCACTACGGATTCGCTGGGGCTGAATCCCGGCGCGATGCATGCGCTGTGGACGTTGGCGGGACTGGGCGCCCTCGAAGGGCGCGATCCGGCGGCGCTGGCGGCCGCGGTGACGGCGTTGAAGCACCCTTCGGCTGGTGTGCGTCGCGCCGCGGTCAACGTCCTGCCCCGTACCGCGGCGACCGGCGAGGCTCTGTTGGCACAGGGACTTTTGAAGGATCCCGAAGCGCAGGTTCGTCTCGCTACGTTCCTGGCTTTGGCGGAAACACCCTCCTCCGAAGCGGCCGGTCGCGCCGTATTGGCGGCCTTGCAAGATCCGCGCAATGCCAATGACCGGTGGCTGCGCGAAGCCGGAGCCGGCGCGGCCGCGCGGCAGGTGGAGGGCTTTGTCAGGGCTTTGGGAGAGGCCAAGGGAGCGCTGCCCGACAGTACCGCCGAAGTCGCCTTGATTGTCAGCCGACAGATGGCGAACCGCGGAGCCGTCGATCTGCCGCGCTGGCTTCAGGCCGCTCGCAGTTCACCAGCCACGGCTGACGCGGTCATCGAGGGATTGACGGCGGGCTGGCCATCGGATGCACCGCCAGATTTGAGTCCGGCCGACCGCATGTCCTTGCAGGAGGCGATGAAGTCGCTTCCCGAATCGGCCCGGGATCGCCTCCTGGTGCTGGCCCGAAAATGGAACCGGCTGGACTTGTTTCCTGACGAAGTTGGAGCGGCCACCGCCCGGTTGACGCAGGCCCTGGCGAACGCGGGCCTTCCCGATGCGCGCCGGGCAGAGGCGGCGCGGGCACTGGTCAACCTGGAGGACGATCCGGCCACCATCCGGCTGATTCTCGACCAGATCACGTTGCAGACCTCGCCGGCCTTGGCGAACGGATTCCTGCGTTCCATCGGCGAGAGCCGGCGGCCGGCCGCGGGAGAGGAGATTCTGGGGCAGTGGGGGAAACTGACCCCGGGACAGAAACGAATGGCCCTGGCCACGCTGATGCGAAGAGGCCCCTGGTCCTCATCGGTGTTAGACCGCCTGGAGGCTGGCCTCCTGAATGACAAGGATCTGGGGTGGGATCAGTGGCAGGCGCTACGCAACAACCCCGATCCGAAGATTGCCGCGCGCGCCCGAAGTCTGGCGGGCCGTCAAGCGACCACCTCCACGGACCGGGCGGCGGTGGTGCAGCAGTTTCTTCCGGTCGCTTCCCAGGCGGGCGACGTGGAACGCGGGCGCGAGGTGTACACCGCCAATTGCGGTGTCTGCCATCTCTTCTATGGCCAAGGCGGCAAGGTGGGGCCGGACCTCAGCGGCATCGGAGTGCGGGCGAAGGAGGAAATCCTCGCCGAGATCCTTGATCCCAATCGCTCGGTGGAGGCCAACTACGTGTTGTGGATCGTGGAAACCAAATCCGGCGAAACGCTGTCGGGCCGTCTCGACACCGAGACTCAGACGAGCATCGAGCTGTACGATCTACAGGGTCAGAAGCACGCGATTCAACGGAACGACATCGTCAGTCTGGAGGCCTCCAAACAGTCGATCATGCCCACGGGGTTGGAACAGTTGGGCGAGCAGGCGCTGGCCGATTTGCTGGCCTTCCTGGCGGCCGGCGTGCAGCACGCGCGGAATTGAGTGAAGCGCCGACCGGCAGTTGAGCTGACTATGGTGTCAGGTCGGGTAGGCTCACAGGAGGCGGAAGTTCGATGACCGTTCGCAACTCCCGGCTGGCCCGCACCGCACCGCCGGTGGCGAGATGGAACCAGCCGTCCGCCGCGCCACCATCGATGTTGTCCTTCGCTTCCCATTCCGCGTTGGACGCCGTGAAGCGGGCGCGCCGAAGGGAAGTCCAGTCGCCCGGCGCGCTCCTGACCCAGCCGTTCCCAAACCGGGCACGTCGCAGTTGTTGAACACTCGCCCCATCCCGGCGGAAGTCTTCGACGAACGAGTAGTAACCCCGCAGGGGAAGTCCGCCGGTTCGCGTGCGGAAGGTGGCCAGTTTCCACCAGTCATCCTGGCCAGGCCGTCCCACCCAGGCCGTGTAGGCCGTTTTCTGGTCCTGCACCTCCCCGCGGATCAGGAACCGGTTGGTCTGCCCCGTCGTCCAGGCCAACGGGGCCATGCATTGTCCGCCCGTCCCCTCACCGCCGAACCGTCGAATCCGCACGCCCTCGCCTTCGAAGAGCAGCTCGACGCGGTCCTCGAGCTTCACCGCCTTGGGATCGTCGCCGGTGGTCGGGTCCCAGACCGAAAAGATCACCACCTTCCGGTCGGGCGAATCCAATTGTTGGAGACCGAAATAGCCGGTGTTCCAGCCGGCCGCCATGAAGTAGCTGCCGTTCACCGATTCATCGATGACCATTTCGGTGTAGAAGAATTCACCATCCGGCGCCGGGTATCCGAGATGCACGGAGCGGGCCGCGCGCGGGGTTTCGCCGGAAGGTTCGGCCGCGCTGACCGGTCCGACCGCGGACAGAAGAAGTATGCAGGCCAAACCTGCCGCGAGGCGTGAAGCGATCATGAGACTAGGCTAACGGCGCGAGGCTCCGGCAGGAACACTGGAGGCAGGAAAGCGATCGGTGGATTCGCCGCCATCCGTTGCAATGCCTGCTCCACTCCATCGATCAACTCGTCCGGCGTGCTCGTTCCGGCCGTAAGGCCCACCCGGTCGTCACAGTGGAACCAGTCCGCCTCCAGATCCGCCGGACCTTGGACGTGGTAAACCCGGGAGCAGAACCGCCGGCACGTGGCCACCAGTTCCCGGGTATTGTTGCTCCCCGCCCCGCCAATCACGACCACCACGTCACATTGGCGCGCCAGCGATTCGGCGGCTGACTGACGCTGTTTGGTCGGCTGGCAGACCGTATCGCGAAAACGGACTTCAGAACGGGGAAAGCGACCACGCAGGGCCTCCACCAGGGCGCGAACCCGTGCGATGGGCTGGGTGGTCTGCGCCACCACCCCGAAACGCGGACGCTCGATCAACACGTCGAGATCGGCCTCGCTCAAAATCACGTCGCAGAGGTCGAAATCACCCGTCAGTCCCTGGACTTCCACATGGCCCCGTTGGCCGATCACGACCGGATGGAATCCCTGGCGCACGAACGCCGCCAGCGACGCGTGGGCGTGCCGGACCAGCGGACAGGTGGCTTCGATCAACTGATGGCCGCGGGCACGGACTTCAGCCAGCCGACGTTCGCTGGCGCCATGGGCGGTGATGAGGACGGTTTCGGTCGTCACCCGGTTGAGGTCCCGCTCCAGGCGGACTCCCTGGTTCCGGAGGTCGGCCAGGACGGTTTCGTTGTGAACGAGGTCACCCAAGACCGTCAGGTCGGTACGGGATGCTTCAGTGCGGGCGAGGGTGAGAGCGTCACGAACGCCGAAACAGAAGCCGAGATGTTCTGCGCGGATCAGTTTCATGGGAAGGCGCCGGCAAGATCCGGCGGGGATTTAATTTTAAGCTTTGCGCTGCAAAGTATGAGTTTAGTGAGGGAGAGCTGTTCAAAGGGAATTCAGTACTTGCGGGCTTCGGCCACGATCTGCTCCAGCAGGGCCACTTGCCGGGCGAAGGCTTCCCGCCCGGCCGGCGTCAGCGAGCAGGTGGTGAGCGGGCGCTGGTCCCGGTACGACTTGGTGACGGCCACATAGCCCGCCTGCTGCAAGGTGCGGATATGGGTGGTCAGGTTGCCGTCCGTCATCTGGAGCAGACTGCGCAGTTCCGTGAAGGCGAGCTCGGGCGACGCAGCCAGGGCGGCGAGAATGGCGAGGCGTCCTCGCTCATGGATGACGCGGTCAAGTTGGAGGAACGGTTCGGGGTTCACGCGACGGCGCGTCGTTCGGCCAGGAGGAGGAACCCGCCGGCCAGGAGGTGACCGAGACCGAAGGTGAGTCCCATGGCCAGGTGAGCCTGTGGGAGGGTGGGAAGGTCCGCGAAGGTGGCTGATGCCGCCCCTCCGGCGGCACCGGCGGTGGTGGCGGCGACAATGAACGCCCAGCCCATCCACCGGATGCCCCGCAGCGTGAAATGCCCCGCCGCATGCAACGCCAAGCCGTGCAGCGCCAGCCAGAGAGGCGGAAGGGTCAACGCCATCACCTTGGTCATCGCTCCGAACAGCAGGGTGAGAAAGACCGTCCCCACAACGGCGACGACGTAGGGTGGAACCAGGGCGGAGGCCACCCGGCGGGTCGGGGGCGTCCAGAATTCTTCCCGAGCTCGGAGGGCCTGGCCGCGGACTCGGAGCACCGCGAAGACCACCGCGACCACCGCCACCGCACTCCAATACCCCACGAACGTGCGTGTCTGCTCCGCTCCCACGGCCCCGCCATATCCCAGCGCCGCCGCTCCCACGCCCAAAGTGCCAATACCGACAAAGATCGGTCCCAAGGCCCGGCGGTAGAGTGCCGCTCGTTCCATCAAGGTCCGAATCGTCTGCAATTGTTCGGCCGCCTCGGTCGGATCCACTGCTTGGACTTTGTGGTGCAAAGTATAGAAGTCAATCCCGGAAAGTTCCCGACACTGGTTCCCGCTTTGATTTCCTCGCGCCGGCTGGCCAACGTT
>CAYYSX010000250.1:0-8991 GCA_964474315.1 uncultured Verrucomicrobiota bacterium
CCCTGTAGCGCAGGCCTCCGGGCCTGCTGTACCGCAGGTTTTTAACCTGCCCCCCGGTCCACCGGCAGGCTGAAAGACCTGCGGAACAGCAGACAGGAATGTCTGCGGTACATTGCCGACAGAATTCCATCACACAGAATCAACTGCCGTCTCCTCGTGGAAACGATTCCCTCCCCTTTGCGCTCCATGTCCTACCGCGGCCGACTCGCTCCTTCCCCGACCGGTTTCCTGCACCTGGGCCATGCGCAAACGTTCTGGACCGCCTTCCAACGCGCCCGCGCCGCGAACGGGGTGCTCGTTCTCCGCAACGAGGATCTCGACGGCAGCCGGGCCCGACCGGAGTTCGTGACCGCTTTCCTGGAGGATCTGCAGTGGTTCGGAATTCGGTGGCAGGAGGGACCGGATTGCGGAGGCCCGTTTGGCTCTTACTCGCAAAGCGAACGTCTCGATGGCTATCGCGCCGCCTTCCATCGCTTGCGGGACAACGGCCACCTGTTCCCCTGTAGTTGTTCGCGGAAGGACATCCAATCCGCTCTCGGCGCACCGCAGGCAGCGGAAGACCAGCCGATCTACCCCGGCACCTGTCGCGACCGGGGAACACCCACCGGCCTCATTCCCGCATCCCCGTCTTACGCCTCACGCTCCACGCTCCGCCCGAACTGGCGTTTCCGCGTTCCCAACGGCGAAGTCATTCGCTTCACCGACGGACGACTCGGCCCGCAGGTCTTCGTCGCCGGACGCGACTTCGGTGACTTCATCGTGTGGCGACACGACGATCTGCCCAGTTACCAATTGGCCTGCGTCGTGGATGACGCCGCCATGGCCATCAGCGAAGTGGTTCGCGGGGCCGACCTGTTGGTCTCGACGGCGCGGCAGTTGTTGCTTTACCGCGTGCTGGGGCTGACGCCGCCCGCCTTCTTTCACACGCCACTGATGACCGACGAGCGGGGAATCCGCCTGGCGAAGCGGCATGACGCCTTGAGCCTGCGAGTGCTGCGACAGGCGGGGAGGCATCCGGAGGAATTGCGCAGGCCGTAGCGCAGGCCTCTTGGCCTGCTGTACCGCAGGTTTTTAACCTGCCCGTCCCGGTCCACCGGCAGGCTGAAAGTCCTGCGGAACAGCAGACAGGAATGTCTGCGGTACAACTGCCGTCGTAGCGCAGGCCTCCTGGCCTGCTGTACCGCAGATTTTTAACCTGCCCGTCCCGGTCCGCTGGCAGGCTGAAAGGCCTGCGGAACAGCAGACAGGAATGTCTGCGGTACGAAGCGGGTGGCGGTGCGAAGACGCGCCTGCCCAATCGCGATGCTTGCCTCCCTCCGGCAGGACCGGATGATTCGGGGCATGGAGCCGGCTGAACCTCCCCCACTTTCTGAATCCGAGCTGACCGCCACCCTCGCCGAAGTGCGGCAGTCGCCAGCCGATCCGGGCCGACTGGTCGCCATCGTGGTCCGCCCCGACCACGATCTGCGTCGGCTGCCCGAACAGTGCGAACTGACTCCCGAGGCCGGCATTCCCGGCGACCGCTGGGTGCGCTACTGCACCCGCAGACTTCCCGATGGACGGCTAAATCCAGACACGCAGTTGACGCTGATGAACACCCGCTTTCTGGCCCGGATCGCTGGACGTCCCGACCGCTGGCCGCTCGCGGGTGACAACCTGCTGGTGGACCTCGATCTCAGCGAGGCCAATTTGCCCGCGGGACAGAAGCTACGGCTGGGCGAGGCCCTCATCGCGATTTCAGCCGAACCGCATACGGGCTGTGCGAAGTTCGCCAAACGGTTCGGGGCGGCCGCCTTGAAGTTCGTCAATTCGCCGGAAGGACGGCGACTGCGTTTGCGCGGCGTGAATGCGTGGGTGGTGCAGGGCGGAATCATCCGGGTTGGTGATTCGATCCGAAAGGGATAAGAACAGCGACGCCATCGTGAAACCCGCTCGGAAGAGGACTCCCTTCCCCTCACCGCCGTTGTCCCCGTTGGAGGCGGCTTTGACTGCTCATTTGAAGCGACCGCTCAACGCCACGGAGCAGGGATTCGTCGGCCGGGTCATCTCGCTCTTCAATAGCTGCACCCCGGAAGGTAACATCTGGGCTTCCGATCTGTGGTCGCTGGGCTGGACCGGCGGTGGCTACTCGATGGGACACCTGCGTGTGGCGCCCAGCCGGCCCCAGGACGACCTCGAATTTTGGTATTTTCTCACCGCTCTGGCCACCCAACGGAAGTTCCTGATTCCGAAGTATCTGGCCGGGTTGAAGGTGCCGTCGGCTCACCAGGAACGCATCGCGCAGTTGAACCGGGAACGCGAGATCATGGCCTGGTCGTTTACGTTGGAGCATCTGGGGATCCATCCGCCCATTGATGAATCGGCTGCCCCGCTGGAACTACGGTTCCGGATCTCTCCGGAAGACTTGATTGTCGAATCCCGAACCGGCGACGAGCCCTGGAATCTCATCCGCCCCGGACGGGGACGAGACTTCCACGAGGCCTCCGCGCATCGGTTCAATCCGGTGGCCCGGGCGCTATGGAATTCCTACCACCAAAGCGGGTTGTTTTTCGGCTTTCATCATTTCCGGCTCAACGACAAATCCGCGGCAGCCTGGCTGGGACAGCAGTTGATGGTCCCCGCTTTTGCCGACTATTTCCTTAACGTTGACGGCTCCCCGCTGGTCCGGCATGCGGAACCTCTGCGCTGGGAAGTCACCGAGCCGGCTGATCCTTCCGGTGATGTGCGCTTCGCGTTGCAGCAGGCCGACGGTCAACCTGTGCCCCCGGTCTTCGCCTATCTTCCTGGCCATCCTCCTCTGTATCTCACCGAGGCTGGAGTGTTCCCCGGTCCGCCCTCTCCGCCCTTTCCCACCCCGAAGGAAGGATTCTTTCAGATTCCCGTGCCCGCCTTCGAATCGCAAGCCGGGCTGCAATTGTTGCGGGCGATGCGCCTTCCGGTTCCCGCCGGAATGGCCAGCCGGACTGAAGTGCGCCGCGTGGTGCCCCGCATTCGGGCCTCCCTTCAGGCTTCCGGTCTGGGCTCCAATCTGTGCGTCGTGCAGGTCGATGCTGTCGGTCCCGACGGTAAACGTTTCCAAAAACTGGGCCAGGGAGGCTGGCACGCGACCAGTCCCTCCACTCGGGCCGGCCATCTGATCCAATGGGACTGCACCGATCTACAGGGAATCGCCAACCTGATGTCGGCCACCGGGTTCAAAATCGATCCCTATCGCGAACGCTTCACCCAGAAGGTCAACCGGGCCTTCCCAGCGCAGTTCCGGAGCTTCCTGGATCAACTGCCCGCCTCCGCCCAAGTGGAGCTGGATTGCGAACTCGCTTCCCTGCGTGATGGGTCGGTCGTCGGCACGCTCCGGCTCGAGGCCGAAGCGGCGGACACTGACTGGTTCGACCTCCGCATCGTGGTCAACGTGGAGGACACCACGCTGACGGCCGAAGAAGTCCGGCTGCTGGTCGCCAGCCGCGGACAGTGGGTGCGGCTGGAGGGGCGGGGCTGGCGAAGGTTGGAGTACCAGTTGAACGACCAGGAGGAAGCGGACCTGGCGCGAATCGGGCTGACCACGCGTCAGCTTTCCGCCGATCCGCAGCGGCTCCATGCGCTGCAACTCGCCGACCCCGGTGCCCGGCGGTTTCTGTCCCAGAAAACCGTGGAAACCGTGGAGCGCTGTGCGGCTAAACTGAAGGCCCGCGTAGCCCCGGAAAAACCCGCCGCGGTTCAGGCCGAGCTTCGTCCCTATCAACTCGACGGCTTTCATTTCCTTGCCTACCTCGCCGCCAACCGCTTTGGCGGCGTGCTCGCCGACGACATGGGCCTGGGCAAGACGTTGCAAACCCTGACCTGGCTGGTCTGGCTGCGGGAACAAGGTGCCGAGCCCAATCGTCGAACGCTTCCTTCCCTGGTCGTGTGTCCGAAGAGCGTGCAAGACAACTGGCGCGCCGAGGCCGCCCGATTCACTCCCACGCTGCGCGTCACGGTTTGGGACAGCCTGACGGACCAGGACGTCAGCTTTGGGGCCGCCGACTTGCACGTGGTCAACTACGCCCAACTGCGTCAGGCCGAAGAAGCACTGAGGCGAGGGGAATTCCTCGCGGCCATTCTCGACGAAGGCCAGTACATCAAGAATCCCTCGTCTCAAACCGCGCAGGTGGCCCGCCGGCTACGAGCCGACCACCGACTGGTGCTGACGGGAACGCCCATTGAGAACCGACTGCTCGACCTCTGGAGTCTGATGGCCTTTGCCATGCCGGGAGCGCTCGGCGCACGGGCCGGATTCAGCCGCCTCTACGACGCCAAGGATGATCCGCTGGCACGGCCCAGGCTCGCAGCCCGGGTGCGTCCATTCCTGTTGCGGCGGACCAAAGCCCAGGTCGCCCGTGACCTCCCGGACCGGGTGGAGGAAGATTTGTATGGGGTGATGGAGGGCGAGCAGAAGGCGATGTATCGCGCGGAGCTCAAGGCCGCCCAACAGCATCTGCTCCGGTTGAAGACCCAGGACGCGCTCAATCGGGACCGGTTCAACCTGCTGACCTCGCTGCTGCGATTGCGCCAGATTTGCTGTCATCCGCGGCTGCTGAAACCCGACGCGGCCCAGGACGGCGCCAAACTCGAGGCGCTACTCGAAACCCTGGAGCCGCTGATCGAGGAAGGGGAGAAGGTGCTGGTGTTCTCCCAGTTCGTGGAGTTGCTGGACTTGGTCCGCCAGGCGTTGGATCGGCGCGGCTGGAAGCATTGGTCTCTAACCGGAAGCACGGAGAACCGCGGTTCGCTCGTGGAAGAATTCCAGCAGCACTCAGGTGCCGGGGTGTTCCTCGTTTCCCTCAAGGCGGGCGGGGCAGGATTGAACCTTACCGCGGCCAGCTATGTGGTTTTATTCGATCCTTGGTGGAATCCGGCCGTGGAAAACCAGGCCATCGACCGTACCCACCGCATCGGTCAAGTTCGCAAAGTCATCGCCTATCGCCTGCTGATCAAAGACAGCATCGAAGAGAAGATTCGCGCGTTACAGAAGAGCAAGCGGGCTCTGGCCGAAGAAGTCCTGGGTGAAGAGCGATTCTCCGCGGCGCTCACCTTGGATGACCTGAAATTCCTGTTGGCCGATTAGATATCAGGCTCGGCTACAAGGAAACCACCTGCACGGACACGGCCAACCGTTCAAAGGCGTCGGCGGGACCCGCCCACGAGCCGGAGAGGGGCATAGCCTTTTCCTGCTCCCGGGCCACGGCGCAGGAGATGTGTTCGTTCCCGGCCAACTTGTTGTTCGTGGGATCAAAGCCCCGCCAACCCGCGCCCGGCAAATAAATCTCCGTCCAGGCATGGGTAGCCCCATGCTGGCCTTCGGCCATCTGGATGTAACCACTCACGAAACGCGCGCCAAAGCCCCAGGCCCGCGCGGCTTCCATCATCAACACGGCGTAGTCCCGACACGAACCGCCCCCGTGGGCCAGTGTCTCACAGGGAAGCTGCACCCCGTGGGTGTCCCGTGCTGAATATTTAAGGGACTCAAAGATGCGGGTGTTCAAGCGGTGCAGGAGCTCATAGGTGTCGATGAGTTGTCCGGGCTGATACAGGTCGCGCAGCCACTGTTGCAACGCCGGCCCGTCATGCGGATAGCTCGGCAAGCGGTAAGGAATCAGCTCCACCTGCTCCTCCGGACCGTACGCGAACGGGTAGGAACGTGCGGTGGGATCGATCAGGCATTCCGCCGGCGGGTCATCACTCAGGTCCACATCCACCTCGCTAAAGAGCCGCAACTGGCGGGCGGGCTCGGCAAAGCTGAGGACCGCCACCGAGTTTCCATAGATGTCCCGCAGCCAGCGTACGTCAGCGGCGGGCTGGAACTCGACCCTGCTCCCAAGGATCCGGACGTCGTGTCCCTCCCGCGGGCGCATCAACGCCCGGTGCGGCCCGAAAGTCACCGGCTGGTGGTAGTGATAGCTGGTCTCGTGAGTGATCCGGATGCGCTTCATGAAAATCGGAATAACGGCGAAGCCGCCCGCTGGCGCCGGGCCTTCCGAGTTCCGGCGCTCAACACCGGTTCGGAATGGTCGGGACGGATGGTGGCCTTCGCGTGCAGGGAGGTGAAGGTGGGAGCAACGCAGTCGAACTTCAACTCTGCAGGTCGGACCAGACGGTGGTTGGTCGCATCTTGAATTGGTCCTGACGGCGACGGCGATGGGGGAAAGGGGAAAGGGGAAAGGAAAGCTTAAAGCTCAAAAAATGAACGGGGACTCTGCCCTGAGGAGCGTTCGGAGTTCCGTCGTTGGGCGACCCGGCATCGGCTCAAGCCGGGCCCCTCATCCCTCCACCCGCAATACGACTCCGTTGCGCTGCGCCTGACGACGGCGCAGTTCCGCAATCGCCCGAGCGACAACCGGCAGATCCATCTCGTGGACTTCGAAGCCTTGTCCGATGTCCCGCAGCAGGGTGATGGTCAGTTCGCCGCCCAGATGCTCACGGAATTCCTCCAGTCCGGATACCAGGCGGAGCTGTCCATTTTCATCCCCGTGCAGGAGTTCCTCGGCGTAGAGTTCGAAGCCCAGCCGTTCCAGCAGTTCGAGCAC
The DNA here is from genome assembly GCA_964474315.1 of uncultured Verrucomicrobiota bacterium. Lineage (GTDB taxonomy): Bacteria > Verrucomicrobiota > Verrucomicrobiia > Limisphaerales > UBA9464 > UBA9464. Next base: position 6,561 of record CAYYSX010000250.1, read on the forward strand.
CCGTTCCGCCGCCGGAGCCGCCAGAAAGCCCTTCCAGCGGGCATAGATGACATCCAGCGCAATTCCCACGGCCACCGCTTCGCCGTGGCGCAGTTGGTATTCGGAGAGTTGTTCCAGCTTGTGGGCGGCCCAATGTCCGAAGTCGAGCGGACGCGTGCTCCCCATTTCGAAAGGATCGCCACTCGTGGCAATGTGGTTGAGATGCAGCTCGGCGGACCGGTGGATGAGACGCTTCATGGGCGTCGGCTCAAACCGCGCCAGGGCGTCGGCCTGCTGTTCCAGCCAGGCAAAGAAGGCCGCATCGCGGATGCAGGCCACCTTGACCGCTTCGACGAATCCCGAGCGTTTGTCCCGCGGGCCCAGGGTGGTGAGGAGACCGAAGTCATTGATGACCGCAAAGGGCGGGGCAAACGTGCCGATGAAATTCTTCTTCCCGAACGCGTTGATGCCGTTCTTCACCCCCACCCCCGAGTCATCCTGCGCCAGGGTGGTGGTGGGGATGCGGAGGTGGCGCACCCCGCGATGGGCGGTGGCGGCGGCCAGACCGACCATGTCCAAGAGCGCCCCGCCGCCCACCGCGATCACGAAGCTGTGGCGGTCGATGTGGTAGCGATCGATCAGCGCGTGGATTTCGGAGACGCGGAAATAGGCATTCTTCACCGCTTCGCCTCCCACCATGAGGACGGGCGCAACCACCAACTGCAGCCGATCCGGGCGAGTGGCGAAGTAGGTCTCGATTTCCCGGGCCAGGTGGGGCTGGCTTTCCGCCAGCGCCTCATCGACGACCACCAGCACCTTGGCTAGGCGCCCGAACGGCGCCGGCCGGTCGTCGGTAAGCACCTCGGCCAACAGCGGGTTGGACGCAGCGAAAACCGCTTCCGTGAAATGCACCTGGTGTCGCCACTGAACCGTGATGGTTCGCTCGATGGAGGACATGCTGGACATCCGAAGGTGAAAAGTCCGACGCACGGGCGCGAGATTTATTTGGCTCGCTTTATCCTCGGCCAGAATTGGGTTCCGCCCGGCCTTGGTCCTGCTAACCTGCGCTCCCGCTTATGGAATTGCTCCGTGGTGTCCTGAAAGCCGCCGTCGAAGGCGGTGCGTCCGACGTACATGTCAAGGTTGGCGCCCCCTTTGTCCTCCGCATCAACCGCCAGTTGGTGGCCATTGAAGCTCCCAATCCGACCGACGCTTGGATGAACAACATCGTGGAAAAGATCGTTCCCATCCATGCCCGCAAACGTCTCGACGAAGATCGCGAGGTCGATTTCAGCTATTTCGAACCCGGGGTTGGCCGGTTCCGCACGAACATCTTTCAACAAAAGGGCTCGTTCGCGCTGGCCATGCGCTATGTGAAGACCCAGGTGCCTGGATTCGAGGAACTTGGACTCCTTCCCATCCTGAAAGAGGTGGCCGCCGCACCCCGCGGAATCGTGCTCATCGCCGGTACCACCGGCTCCGGGAAGTCCACCACGCTTGCGGCGATGATCGAGCACATCAACGCCAACTTCAAAAAGCACATCATCACCCTCGAGGACCCCATCGAGTTCGTCTTCGAGGACAATCAGTCGGTCATCGAACAGCGGGAGATCGGACTGGATACCCAGAGTTTTCAGTATGGCCTCAAGCATGTCCTGCGACAGGACCCCGACATCATCATGGTCGGCGAAATGCGCGATGCGGTCAGCTTTACCGCCGCGATGCAGGCGGCCGACACCGGGCATCTGGTTCTTTCCACGCTCCACACGCAGAACGCCGCGCAATCGGTGGGCCGCATTCTGGATTTCTTCCGCCCCGAGGAACGGGAACAGGTGCGGCGCCAACTGGCGGGCACGCTCAAGGCCGTGGTGTGCCAGCGCATGGTGACCACCGTCACCGGAGGCGTGACGCCCTCGCTGGAGATCCTGATCAACACGCCAACCGTCCGCAAAATGCTGGAGGAAAACCGGCTGGAGAAACTCGGGGCGGCCGTCGAGACCGGACGCGATGACGGCATGCAGACCTTCAATCAGGCGCTTTACGACCTGGTGAAGGCGCGCAAAATCACCGAGGCCGAAGCCCTGGGGAAAGCCAGCAACCCGCAAGCCCTCGACATGATGTTCAAGGGCATCTTCCTCGACGAGGGGCGACGCATCCTATCGTAGCGCCGCTCTGTACCGCAGACCTCTGAGTCTGCTGTTCCGCAGGTTTTCAACCGGCCTGGGGGGGCGAGGCATGGAGAAAGGGCCCGGGCGGAGGAGAGATGGCTGTCCGGCAGTCACTGCTCTTCGTCACGCCCCACGCCTCACGCCCCACGGCCACCGGAGATTCGCGCGGGCGGAGGCCGCCCGCGCTCCCGTGCCTCAGGTTTTTCAATCTGCCCGCCGGGAATTGACCTCGGTCAAGGAATGGCGTGCGGGAGGTGAAAGAATTGCCAGGTTATGACGTCAAT
>CAYYSX010000251.1:0-8966 GCA_964474315.1 uncultured Verrucomicrobiota bacterium
TTCCGAGCGTCACTTGATCCCAAGTCCGGGAATGGAAGGACCGCGGATGGCTCGGATGACACGGATTGTGGGCAAGGAGAACGGCAGGACCCCACACATAACGAGAAGATGCCGCCCAAGCTCACCCACGGCGGCCCGTGGCGCGACTCCGGCAAGGAGCAAAGCGACCCAGCAGAAGGCGTGATGCGGGTGGGCGCGGGCGGCACCGCCCTGTTCGGACTTATTTAGACTCTATTTTTGCCCGGGGTCATTTATCCATCTCTTTCAGATCCGACTGCGGCTGATTGCGAGTATCGATCAAATACTCGGGGCGATAGCCGATCTTCGGGTGCGGATACGGATACCGGCAAGCCCATCAAAGCCATTTGGAAAGTGTCTCGGCGTCCATGTCGATATCCGCGAGAATCTTGCTCAGCAGACCGGGTCCGATGGTCTCACCAGCGTGGATGGGAACAACGGTCCGGCGACCATCCGGATGCTGGAGAAAATGGTGGCTACCCTTAACGCGACGGACCCCAAACCCCGCTCGTTTCAATACGGCGATCAATTCGCGTCCGCGCAATCAAGGGAGCCGTGGCATGGTCACACGGCGATACGCTGGACACCAATAAACTCGAATCGTTCGGCATTCGACCCATCCACTTCCAATACCAGCTCAATGGCCTCGCGAATCCTCTCGATCAGTTTGTCGAGCGACCGCGCCTGAGTGTGGCAACCCGGTAGCGCCGGCACGGTGGCCAAATAGTACCCCTCCTCGTCGCGCTCGACAATGATGCTGAACTCTTGCTTGCGGGTCTTTCTCACGGCGAATGTCTGCCAGATCGCAAGCTCACCGGCAAGCTCGCCGAACGAGAAAGCTCAGCGACCGCCGCCGGCAACGCCAGGTTGGCTGCTAGAGTCGCTGACAAATTATCCGAGCTGCCCGACTGCAAAGCGGGGCGGCGCTACAGGTGTCCCGACTCCCCTCGTTTCGAAAATCGAAGGCACCCTGCCAGCCCCCAAGCGTCGCACGAGGGCCTGTCCCCAGAGACCGCTTCACACTAATAGATACCCAGTCCTCGCTCTCTCCCTATTTTTCGCTTCCTGGTTCGAGCGGGCGAGCCGCCCGCGCTCCCGGACAACGATCATTCCCCCCATGGACGTCCGGTCTATTGCTTGTCCCTCAACTGGGTTTGACCAACGGGGGAACGGCGGGAGTCGAATGAGCTTTCGCGCGGGATCGGAAGAAGCCGCCCGTGCCGAAGTTTTGCCAGGCCAACCGCAGCCACCGAATCAACGCCGCCGCCAACCAGAGCGCCCAGAGCAGCATCAGAAACCGATACCACCAGATGGAGATGGAGAGGCAGTATGGAAGCGGCAGTAATGATTCGCTGCGATCTTGGAACCAGCGCAGCACCGTGCGGGTGGAACCATTGCCGGTAATGAACATTTCCGGGTTGCCCAGCAGTCCCTCGCCCACGGCAAAAAGAAGAATTCCGAGCGCGATGGCGGTCAGCAGCACGAGCAAGCCTTGCAATAGGTTATACCCGTAATGGCTTAGTTCCTGGAACGAAGGAAGACCCCGCCAGCTTACGAAAAACAGCCAGCCGACCACCAGGAGCGCCGCGGGAAGAGGGACCTGCGTGAGCCCCATCGCGAGCAGCATCCATTCCCCCTTGCGCAGAGGAGAGCGCGGCACCCGCCCCAGCGTGACCGCCGCCAACAGCGAGCACACCAGGATGATCCAAAACCGCACCGCCGGCCCACGTTGCGGCCCCGCCGCCCATAACACCCAGCGGTCGTCGGGCACGGTGATCACGGTCTGGATGTTGGCACTCTCCACGGGCAACCGCACTTCCCCGGCCGCCGCACGGAAGCCCAGTGCGGTATTGATCTTCCAGCCGAGGGAGATGGTTTGCTCGCCCGGACGCACGGGAATGACCAGCCGCTGGCCCTCTTTTCGCACGGGAATGGCCTGGTCGTTGTGGGTGAGGGTGGTGATTTCGGCGTCGGCGGGCAGTTCGATCAGGAAGTCGTCGCCGAGGCTGCAGCGCAGGGAGAGGTCGAGTTGGGAGACGCGCTGACGTTGGCCGAGACGAATCTCATGCGTGCCTTTGCTCACCGTCATCGTGGCGCCGGCCAGGGCTTCCGGGCGATCGATGTCCAGGGTGACCGCTTCGCCCGGCCAGGGTTGCCACACGGGTACCAGGTTGGCGTGGTCCGGTTCGAAGATCGGGGCGAGGCCGGTCAGAGCAACATTCCAGACGGGGGAGGCGACCAGTTGCCAGCGCTCGACCCAATTGTCAGTCGCCTGCGTGGCCAACTGGAGTTGGTTCACGGGGCTCAGACTGCTTTCCCAAGTGAACGACGGTTCCTGCGCGCCGAGGCGGACTTCGATCAAACCATCCCGCACCACGGCGTTGGCGGAGAGCACATTTTCCCCGGGCAACAGCGGCACCCGCAATGCCACCGCTTTGCCCAAAGGCGAGAGACGACGGACGACCGTGCGCACCTGCCAGAGCAGTCCCAGTTCCAGGTGGCGATCGATTTGGGCCAGGGTTTGCCAATCCTGGCGTTCGTAACTGGCCTGGCTGGCCGCGGATCGTTGTTGCGGTGCGAAGAAGACTTGTTGTTCGGGGACTCCGTCGGCCCGCACACCGCTGACCGTCCATCCGGGGGCTTCGATTTTCACCGAGCGGGGCTTGAGCAGGAAGGTCCATTCCCATTCGGCCAAATTCGGCAACACGCCCTCGATGCGGACCTGATGAACCCCCTCGGGCAACACCACCCAGAGGAACCCGTCGTCCCGGCGCAAAGCCACCTCGGGCTGTCCCTCGACGCGCACGGTGACCGGCGACCAGGCCGGCAGACGGCCGGGCAACGGCACGGCGGTACGAAGCGCAGTATGGATCTCGGCTTCGATCACCAGGCGACGATCCGTCAGGGTGAGGGAGACCGATGGGATGCTGGCGGCATGCGGATAGGCGTCGGAGACTTCCAGCAGACGTTCGCGCAATTTCTCCAGGGTCACCGGATCGGGGATGATTCCCCCCGATGGAGGGGCGGCTGGATCCGCGGCCTGCGCGGGCGGGGAAATCAGGAAGAAGAGAAAGACGACGAGCACCGCCGCCGGCTTCGGTCCCGGGCCGGTTATCGTTGGACCATTTCGACGCTTCCCAAGGAGCAGTGCCGACAGAGCCAACAGGAGTACCACGCGCACCACCGTGAGAAACCGTTCCCAGGACAGCGAAATCAGCACCGGGCGAACCTGCTGCGAGGCCTGGACCGGCCCATTCCAACCGAAGCTTACCGCCCGCCAGCTCCACTCCGGCACCCCCGGACCGGTTTGGATCCGCGCCTTGGCATCATAATTGAGATTCTCGCTCGAAGAGGGATCCGACGCCACGCCATAGCGCCGGACGAAACGATCGGGAACGTTCTCGGCCGCCGCGGGCGGAGCGGCGCCGAGCCGATCAACCGGGCGTGTCCGGGCGTCGAACCCTGGAAAAATCCCTCGCGGCGACCGCACGATCTCCAACTGGGGATAGATCGCCTGCTGTATCTGGCGCGCCACGAACGGCACCAAGGTCAGCACCAACAGTCCGACGGCGAGCCATTTTCCCGTTAGGACCCACCGCCGGGCCCCTCCCGCGGGCACCACGCGTTCCAGTGCCAGCGGGATGAGCAGAATCAGCCAGAGATACCGCGGCGCCCCCGGCTCATGGTACGAAAGGCCAAAGGCCACAAACGCCAACACCGCCGCGGGGAGGCCCCATAGGCGAAAGACCGTGAGCGAGAAGATCAATAGCAAAAACAAATCCAGCAACGTCCACGCGGTCAGCCAGTCGCCCTGTACCCAATCGGCCCCGAACAAAGCGAAGAGGCGCCAACCCGGTGGAAGATGGAGGGTGACGCTGAGCGCCTCCGCATCCGACCGCCAACCGGTAGCGAAGAATTCCGCCGATCGCGCCATCCGGCCGGTGGCTTCTAGATTCAGATTCCGCGTCCGAATCTCCACTCCCGGGGCCCCATTCTGCGGATTGCGGGTGATGAGCTGTCCCTGGCCATCGCTGCGCACCGATCCCAGGTCTTCGCCCTCCGCCGCGTCGAGCCGCCAGATTTGCTGCATCGAACCGCTGAGACGGTCGCGAAAAGTCAGCCCGCGTCCGTCTTCATCCAGCCACCATTCCCGCGCCATCGTGAGTCCGGCCGGCCGTTGTTCGCCCATGCCCCGCATCCGCTGCTCCAGGCGAAAGGGGGTAGCGGTTTCCCAACGATAGACCGGCAGATCGCGCCATTGCTCCGGGAACGTGGTTTGCGAAACGTCCACCGACGGCAAGCCCACGATCTCCACGATGCGGAAATCCGGCTTCGCCCGGAAGGCCACCAATTCCTCGGCGACCGCCGGATTCGCTCCCGCGGCGAAACGGAACTCGGTCGGATCGTCGAGCCGGAAGGCCTCGGTCCGCAGCGTCCATTTCCCGGTCCGAACCTGCACTTTCATCCGGCCGGCCTCATCCACGGCCACGGGAATCGGGCTCTCCACCGAGGACCATCTCCATCCTTCCGGCAGGATGACGCCCAGGTTCTCCTCGCGACTTTGCCCGGAGACAATCAACTCCACCTCCTGGCGCCACCAGAGCGGAATTCCGTCTTCGAGAACGGAATAGAGTTTGAGCGAAAGAAAATTCTTCTCACCCGATTCGGCCAGCCCCTCGCGCTTCAACCAGAGCTGTCCCTGGGCATTCCAGGACGGCGTCTCCACGGTTTGCCCTTGGAGAGTCAGATCGAGCAGGCCGATCTCCGGCGGGATGGACAAACGCTGGGGCATCTCGATCCAACGGAAGGAGCCCTCCAGAGTATATTGGCCCGCTTCGAGGCGAACCGCGGGTACACCGCCCTGCTCCAGAACGGGAACAGCGATCCCGTTGGCCCGAACGGCGACGGGCCAGGTCTCGGCACCACCCGGCAACGGCAGCCAGGTGACGCCGAACACGGTCGCCTTCAGGTCAAACCGCGCGCCGTTGGTTTCGACCTGCAGCCCCAGACGCGACGGCCAAAAGCACCGATGCGTCCGGGGATCCGAATAGGGGGTGGGACAAAACCGATGGACGTCGTTCCAGGTCGCCCATGTTTCCCAGGGTCGGAGCGCTTCGGGAATCGGCCTTCCGGCCGGCGCCGCCGCGGCCCCCCACCCGAAGAGCAACGCCAAAGTCAATCGGGTGAATCTAAGGATCTTCATGGAGTTGATGTTCCGTGTTCGCCCACGGTGTTAACCGGAACCGGGTGAGGGGAGAACCACGGATTGAGAGGGAAGAATACGGAGAACGAGTCGGTTCGGAAGCACGGCGGTGGCAGAATAGGACGAACAGGACGGTGAGGACCGAACCCTTGGGCGGCTCACCGGGCTCCGCAGCCGAGGGAATCAGGCGCACTCGTTTCGCTACGCACCGTCGTCCCAGCTTACACTGAACCCCAAGGAGCATCAATCGGGGGTCGTTCCAACGCCTTCCAGGTAGCTACGCTGCTGCGGGTCACAGACCCGCGCTCCGCCCCCCCGGCGACTCCAGCCGCGCCACGAAGGCAGCGCGTCTTGCCGTCCGCGGCTACCGACTTATTGCAAGGCCGCCGGCAGCCGGTTGAGCTGCGCGCGGAAGGCTTCCAGCTTCCGCCCCATCTCCTCCCGGCTCAGTCCGGCCTCAAACACGCCGCCGAAAGCCGGCTCGATATTCGGCAAGACCGCGCAGTAGTCGCTGTTCACCATCACTCCCAATAGTTCACCGGTTTTGCTCAACACCAAGTCCCCCGCGGATGGCGAGAATTCCCCGAACAGGCGGTTGAACAGGCGCGATTTCATGCGCACGAATTCCGGGGTCCGCGGATCCAGTTTGAACTCCACCTCGCCGTAATAACGGCCTCCGCGGCTGATCAATACCGCTTCCGGAAATTTGAACGGATTCCGGGCGAGCGGATACGTCGTCACCCCCGGCTCGATCATCCCGGCGGCCGTGACCGGAATTCCTAGGATCCGCGGATCCTGACTCAACAGAAAGGGTCGCCCTACTGGAAGCGCCTGCTCTCCGTGAGTTACCTCCGCAACCAGACCATCGAGTCCGAATCCGGGGATCGAGAGACTGAACGGAGCCTCATTGATATGCATCAGGGCCACGGTGTTCGTGCCATCCGTGACGAGGATGGTGGCGGTCTCCTTCTCGCGGGAAGTGGAGCCAAACACCCCGGCCCCCGTCCCACGCAGAGCAACGGTCACCCGATTGGTCAGGAAACCGGCATAAAGCTGATTGGCGGGAATGGGCGTGTTCTCCCGAATTTCCTGCCGGAATTCGTCCGAACTCCGAGCCAACTGCGAAACGCCCCGAGCCAGTACCGTGGTTTGCTCCTGGAGTCTCGTTTTTTCCTCCTGGACACGGGAGACCTGTCCTTTGAGATCGGTGACATTCTCCCGCAGCAACTGTTTCTCCGCCTCGGCTACTTTGACCGCGGAACTGAGGTTTGCCGCCTTTTGTTCAGCCTCCGCCCGGGCGGCGGCCAACGCCGCGGACTCCTGCCGCTGGCGTTCGAGCTCGGCGAGCAGCTTCTGGCGTTCGGCGTCGGCCGTCTTCACGGCTTCCGCCAGCGACTCCCGGTTCCGGGCGGTCTCGGCCAATTGGGCTTGGGTTCGGTCCAACTGTTCGCGGGTCTGCGTGGTCTGGGTCGCCTGCGAGGCCAGTTGCTCATTCAACTGCGCGGCGGATTGCCGGGCCTTCTCCAGGTCGCTTTCGATCCGGCGCCGGCTCTCCTCGAGCCGGGCCACGGACGAATCCCGCGCGGCCACCTCGGAGGACATCTGCCGTGTGAGCGCCTCGCGTTGCTCCTGCTCCTGCACCAGGGTTTCTCTCAAACTGGCCACCAAATCATCCCGGGCACCCGTCGCGGTCCCACCGGCGACGAGTTCCTTGGGCGGAAGGCCTTGCCGTTCCGGTTCACTTTGCTCCCACCGGGTCAAGGCCAGGAGATTGAGCAACAGGAAGTCGCAGATAATGAGCAATAAGGTCCGGTTCATCGGACGGTAAAGGGATTGACCGCGGCCGCTGAGGCCGGATCGAGCCCGGTGGCTTCGAGGCGGGCTTCGACCTGGCACTCGATGATCAACTGGCGGCGGGCCTTGCGGACGTGGCCGATCTTGACCAGCGCCACGCAGATGATCCCCATGAGATTCGAAGAATAGGCGGCCAGGAGATTGGCCTCGACCAATTGCAACACCTGCATGACCAGGGCGGCCGCCGTGCCGCCAATGCCCACATAAAGGCCGCTGTCGAACAAATTCTCCTCGTTCTCCAACAGTTTGAGCCGGACCGATGGTGGCGCGGGCAACCGGTAGATTTCCGCGATCTTCCGCAGGCAGATCACATACACCGCCAGTTGGATGACGCCGAAGACCACCATTGTGATGAGTGTCGTGGACTCCATGATGTTTTTTTGCAGTTGGTATGAACTCGTGACCGGGGCCTGCCTCGTCAAGGCTCCCAGGTCCAGGAAAGCGCGGCGATCCGCCAACGGACGGGCCCGGGACGGTAGAGGCTCGCTCGCGTAGATCAGCAGGATCCCGGCGCTCAAAGCGATGAATAAAAGGGTCGGATCACTCCAGGCCGGACTTCCGTAGCGACCGGGGATGCCGGCGAAAACCAAGGCCGCGAGTCCGGCTACTCCGAGAATGGCGGTGGTGATCAGCAGCGTGGACCGGGCGAGGGCCCACGCCCGCGGCGCCTGCGCCACGGCGTTTGCCAGGACGTCCGGAGACCACGAACCGGGACGAAGGGGATGCCCTTCCCGGGTCAGTAGAACGACCGCTCCGGCCCCGGCACTCAGGGCCTGCGAAAGCCCGTCGAGGCCAATCTTCCCATAGGCCTCCCGGTGGCGGGCCACGCCGGCGGCATCTCCGGAGAGCAAGGCACCGGCGTACAACAGCGGCAGATCCTCCGGATACTGCCGGACCGTCGCGGCGAATTGCTCGAACGCAGGAATGTCCGGAATCTTCCGGGTCAATTCCGCCAGGGAAGTCCAGTCGAGCCGCCGGGAAAGTGACAGTAGATTGAGCAGGAATTGCTCCATGCGCTCGCCGGCCGATTCGTCGCCGCGGACCGACTGTTCAGCCAGCTCCCGTACTTCCCGGGCGAGGGTCGGAGAAAAGCGTTCCGTTTCGTAGAGGGTGGCCGCCACCAGCACCACCGCTTCCAAGGGTTCCCCACCGGCTTGATGGGCCGGGACAAATTCCCGGGTCGGCAACGCGAGGACCTGGAGCAGCGCTTGAACACCCGGAGATCGGGATTGCTTGAGCAGCGTTAACAGCTTCGCGCGTCGGGCGGGCGGGCGAAAGACTTCATAGGCCGAAGGCAGATGGGTGGCGGAAACGTCCGCCAATGATGGAAGCAGTGCCGCCACCGCCGGATCTCGTCCCCCCAAAGACAGCACCTCGGAAGCAGTGACCGAGTGGGTCGCCAACGTCACGGTGACGACCTCGAGGCCGGGAAGTTGGAGGACGGTCGCCGCTTCCTGCAGGCGTTCGGCGGGACCTGGCCGTTGTTGTTGGGCGGCCAGGACGGCCACCTCCACCAGCCCCGGGGTGCCGACCCCGGCATTTTGCAGCACTTCCGGATGCACCGAACGCCAGCGGGCCGGAAGCACCCAAGCGGCCGTCGCCGTGAGGACGGCAAGAACCAGACAGACCCATCCCTGTCTCCTCCGGTAGCTGGCGTTCGTATCGGCCAAAATAACAAGCGGCGGCTCAACCTGGATGAACCCGCGCCCGTATCTCCGTGGCGCGTCCCGGTCGTTCTCCCGCCTTGGGCCGACGGTTCATCTCAGGACTTTATTCTGCCCGGAATGGCCCATCGGCCTGAAAGGTCCGGAGAACCCAACCGGGGGCGCATCTCCGTTTTTTGGATGGGGAGCACACGCGTCCCGCGTGTGGGTCTCGGCGTCCCGCCGAG
>CAYYSX010000252.1:0-8949 GCA_964474315.1 uncultured Verrucomicrobiota bacterium
CCTGCGGCCAGTATTTCCGGGCCATCGCCTCGTTGATGATCGTGACCGGCAAGGACTCCTCACGGTCGCGGGTGTCGAACTCCCGGCCTTGCAGCAGAGGAATCCGCAAAGCGCGGAAGTAGTCGCCACTGATGGATCGCAGCCCGGCAAAGAGCAGTTCGTCGGATTCCTCGCGTCCCTCCACTGAAAAGCTGCTGAAGGCCCGGGCGTCGGAAAATGGGAGCACCGAGATGGCGCCGGCGTCTTGCACCCCCGGCAGCGAGCGAATTCGTTCCAGGAGATCCTGCTGGAATTGGTGGCGTTGTTGCGAGGTGGCGTACTCGATCGGGGCCAGGTCGATCCGGGCCGTCAACACCTGCTCCGGCTGAAAGCCCAGGGGGACGTGGCTGAGCAGATAGAAGCTTTTGATGAGAACGCCCGCGCCCACCAGGAGCATGAACGTCAAGGCCACCTCCGAAATGACCAATCCGGATTGGAGCCGGCGCGGATTCAGCCCACCCGTCGAACTCCGGCCACCTTCATTGAGGCACGCATTCAGATCGGACCGGCCGAGTTGTAGCGCCGGAGCCATGCCGAAAAGCAGGCCCGCGGCCACGGAAACTCCCAAGGTAAACCCGAGCACCGTGCCATTGATCGCGAGAGGATTGGAGGACGAGAACCCGACCGGTAACAATCCGCTCAGCAAGTCCATGGATCCATAGGCCAGCGCCAAGCCGGCGGCGCCGCCGAGTCCGGCCAGCACGAGGCTCTCGGTCAGAGTCTGGCGAAGCAGACGGCCGCGCGTGGCGCCGAGGGCCATTCGGACGGACACTTCCTTGCGCCGGCGGGCGGTCAGCGTGAGGAGCAGATTGGCCACGTTGGTGCAGGCGATGCAGACCACCAAACCAACGGCCCCGAGCAGAACCAGCAACGTCTTGCGAACCGGTCCGGCCAGTTGTTCGCGCAGGGGGGTCAATGCCCAGACCCACTTCTTTCGGTAGTCGGGATAATTCGACTCGACCCGGCGGCTGATCGTGGACAGCTCGCTCAGTGCGGTGGATACCGCCACGCCGGGTGTGAGCCGCACGACCATTTTAAGAAAATAGCCCGTGTAGTTTCTCAAGGCGTCTGAGCCCAGCGCGAGCGGCGTCCAGAGGGCCGCCTGATTCGGAAAATCAAACGCGGGAGGCATCACGCCCACGACCAGATAGCTTTCGCCATCCAGTGTGAGGGCCCGGCCCAGCACATTCGGGTCGCCTCCCAACCATCGTTGCCACAAACCGTGACTTAGCACCGCCACTTGGCCGCTTCCGGGTTGATACTCCTCCGGTCGAAATCCCCGGCCGATCAGCGGCTCGACGCCCAGGGCGGGAAAGAAGCCGTCCGAAATTTGACTGCCCATGATGCGCTCGGGAACGGCATTGCCGGAAAGATTGAAGTGACGCGGACCGAACACAGCCACCTGTGAGAACGCCTGGGAAGTCGTTCTGATGTCTTCGAAGTCACCCCCCGACACCGTTCCTGGACCTCCGTGAAGGTCCACGGCGAACAGCCGTTCCGGTTGCGGAAACGGCAGCGGTCGCAACAGCACGGTTTCAACCACACTAAAAATGGCGGTGGTGGCCCCGATGCCCAGCGCCAGCGTCAGCACGGCCGCTGAGGTGAAGCCGGGATTCTTGCGGAGTTGCCGCGCGCCATAGCGAATGTCTTGAAGCAAATTCTCCAGCCACCGCACGCCACGCTGATCGCGACACTCCTCCTTAATGGACTCCGTCCAGCCAAACTGGCGCAAGGCGGCGAAGCGGGCTTCCTCAGGATTCATCCCCGCCTCGATATTCGCCCGCGTTCGCAGCTCGATATGTGAACGCATCTCCTCGTCCATCTCGGCGTCAAGTTGGCGTTGGCGGAACAGCGCGCGGATTCGGATTCGAAGGGTTTTTAGAAAGTTCATGGGTAGGATGAGAGGAAATCCTTCAACTCCGTTGGAGAAGCGAGATCATTTTGCCAAACGAAACTCGAATTGCGTTTGGTATGACCAAACGCCACTCTGATTGCGTATGGTTAAACGCCGATTCTGGCTCGAGCGCGTCGAGGCTGCCTGGCGGAAACGGTCCGTCGTCTGGCTGCGCGGGGTGCGGCGCGCGGGCAAGACCACCCTGGCCCGAACCCTGAATCGCGTGGAATACTTCGACTGTGAATTGCCCCGGGTGCGCCGGGCCGCCGAGGATCCGGAAGCCTTTCTGGGCGGCCTGCGACGTAAACGCGTGGTGCTGGACGAAATTCACCGGCTGCCCAACCCGTCCGAACTCCTCAAGATCGCCGCCGATCACTTTCCGGACATCCGGGTGTTGGCCACAGGTTCCTCGACTCTGGGCGCGAGCGCGCGCTTTCGCGACACGCTGGCGGGCCGCAAGGCGGAACTCTGGCTGACGCCGATGATCGAGGCGGACTTGCCAGATTTCGGGAACTCGGACCTGCCGCATCGCCTCCTCCACGGCGGATTGCCGCCCTGCTTTCTGTCCCCGGATCTCCCGGAGAAGGATTTCCAGGAATGGATGGACGCGTTCTGGGCGAAAGACATCCAGGAGTTGTTCCGGTTGGAGCGGCGGGTGTCGTTTCAACGATTTGTGGAATTGCTCTTTGCCCAAAGCGGCGGGCTCTTCGAGGCCACACGCTTTGCGGCGCCCTGCGAAGTCAGCCGGACCACGATTACCAATTATCTGGCGGTGCTCGAGGCCACCGGCGTCATGCTCGTGCTCCGGCCCTTCAGTTCGCGGCGCAGTCACGAGATCGTGGCCGCGCCGAAAGTCTATGGCTTCGACACTGGATTCGTTTGCGCCCATCGCGGCTGGACGGAACTGCGCCCCGAGGATCTGGGCCGGCTGTGGGAACATTACGTGCTGAACGAAATCGTTGCGTGGACCCAAGGGACAGAGGTTCGTTACTGGCGTGACAAGCAGGGGCATGAGGTTGACTTCGTTTGGTCGCCCCGGCGCGGTTCGCTGTTGGCTTTCGAGTGCAAATGGTCGGCCAAGGACTTCGATCCCGCGGGGTTGCTGGCGTTTGGCCGCAACTATCCCAAGGCGCAATTGCTGGTGGTTGCCACCGATGCCACGCCGCGTTTCCAACGAATCTATCAGGGCCAGACGGTAGAATTTGTCCGTCTGGGCGAGGCGGTGGCGCGGCTGGTCAACTGAATGGAAGCGAGAGCTGCTCATGGGCTTTGGCACGTTGTCAGTCGTTGCCCAGCGAAACAGGTTGGCCTCGAATTCAATCGCCAATCGCAAATCAAAAATCTCATTACTGATTACTGATTACTGGTCACTCCGCCCTCAGCGCCACCATCGGATCCACTCGCGCGGCTCTTCTCGCTGGCAGCCAGGCGGCCAACAGAGCCATCAAGGCCAACGCCACCGCGCTGGTCCCAACGGTCACGGGATCGTGGGAGTTAACACCAAAGAGCAATGATTCCATGAAACGCCCCACGATAAATAAGAGCACCATGCCCGCGATCATTCCCGCCACCACGAGGCGTCCGGTGCCCAGAAATACCATCCGAACCATGTCCGCGGGCCTGGCCCCCAACGCCATCCTCACGCCGATCTCCCGCGTGCGCTGTCCCACGGCGAAACTGACCACTCCGTAAAGCCCGATTCCGGCCAGGGCCACCACAAACACCGCGAACGCTCCCATCATTTGTGCGATCCATCGTTGTCCAACCGTCACGCGATCGATGCGCTCCTCGATGGTCGAAGAGACGACCGGCAGATGGGGATCCATCGCCCGGATCACGCTGCGGAGACGGGAGACGACCAGGCTCTCGTCTCCACGGGTGTGGGCCGCTATCGTAAGAAAGCCCACCGGACGCTGGTCGAGCGGCAGGTAAACGTCGGGATCGTCGGCCCCGGAATCGGTGAACCTGCGATATCGGGTCTCAGCCGCGATTCCAATGATCCGCGTCCAGGGGGCAGCCTCACCGCGGCCGATTCGGATCCGCCGCCCCACGGCATCCCCCTCCGGCCAGAACCGGCGCGCCAGCGACTCGCTGACGATGGCGACGCGCTCACTGTCGGTCCCATAGGATTCCGCCAACAACTCTCCGCGCCGAATCGGGATGCCGAGCGTTTGGAAAAACGCAGGCGTCACGGAATGGAGATAAGCGCGACCTTCATTGGCAGCGGGCCCGGTCAATTCCGTCTCGGCGGTGAAGAACGACGCGTTCGCTTCGCCGTCCAGCGGGGTATCGCTGGAGAGCGCCACACTCGCGACTCCGGGCACGGCGCTGGCCCGCTCCAGCACCTCGCGGACAAAGGCTTTCATCGAGGCCGCGTCATG
The DNA here is from genome assembly GCA_964474315.1 of uncultured Verrucomicrobiota bacterium. GTDB lineage: Bacteria > Verrucomicrobiota > Verrucomicrobiia > Limisphaerales > UBA9464 > UBA9464. The sequence continues at coordinate 4,315 of CAYYSX010000252.1, forward strand.
GCGTTCACCCACGAGGGAAACCCGTTGCAGGACCAGTTTCTCCGTCCGATAGCCCGGCGTCTGCGTGACGAGATTGAGGAAGCTGCGCACCAGCAAGGTGGAGGCGAACAACAGCACGAGGGAGACGGCGATTTCACCGGCCACGAGCGCCGCGCGGAGTCGGGCGCCCCTCGTTCCACCATGGCCGCCACGGTCACCTTCCTTGAGGGCGGAATCGAGGTTCGTGCGGGCGGCGAGCAACGCCGGCAACGCCCCGACGGCGAGCGCGCACACCAGCGCGGCCGCGAACGCAAAGAGGAACGCGGGCCAGTTCAACCCCAGCGAGATCAACCCATCGGAAAGGTTGATGGGCGCGAGACGCTTCAACGCGCCGAGCAGATACCACGCAAAAACGCCGCCAACCGCCGCGCCGAGCAGGCAGATTCCCACCGATTCGCCCAGGCAAAGACGCGCCAGGGAGGCGCGACTGGCCCCAAGCGAGAGACGAATGGCGATCTCACGCCGGCGTCCCGCCAGGCGCACCATCATGAGATGGGCCACGTTGGCGCAGGTCACGGCCAGCACAAACCCAACAGCGCCGAAGAGCACCAGCAGCGGCTGTTGCATCCTGCCGAACAACTCCTCCCGCAACGGCGCGAGGTCCGCGGAAATCTCGGTGTTCGGCGTCGGGTTTGCCGCCGCGAGGCGGGCGATGACGGTTTTCAACTCGGCTCGGGCCTGTTCCAGCGTCACGCCGCTCTTCAGCCGGCCAACCAGCTCGAGCCACCTTCCGCCCCGATTGTCCCAGAGACTGGCGCCACCGATCGCGAGCGGCACCCAGGCCTGGGCGCGATGATTCAAGCCGCGAAATCCCGGAGGCATGACCCCAATGACGATAGACTCGTAACCATCGAGCTGGATCGTCTGGCCCAGAATCTCCGGATCACTGGCGAACCGGCTGCGCCAGAGATCGTCACTCACAATGACCACGCGCGCTTGATTCGGCGCGGCGTCCTCTTCGGCGACGAAGGCTCGTCCCAGCGACGGCGCCACACCCAGCGTGGCGAAGTAGTCATGCGAAACGGTTTCTCCTGGAAGGCGGGTGGCGTCGCCGCGTCCGGTCAGGGTGAAACTGGCGTTGGCCAACGCGGCCAGCCCATCGAACGTCCCGGTGGCCTGCGCGCGAACGTCATGGAATTCGGGGACCGAAACCGTGCTTCGCCGCCACTCGTGGCGCTTCAGCATCTGATGCACGCCGACCAACCGGTCGCTGTCGGGAAACGGCAGGGGCTTCATCAGCATGGAATAGACGCCGGAGAAGACGGCTGTGTTGGCCCCGATGCCCAGCGCGAGCGTGAGTACGGCCACGGCAGTGAAACCGGGGTTCTTGCGCAATTGCCGCGCGCCGTAGCGGATGTCTTGAAAGAAACTCTCCAGCCAGCGCACGCCGCGTTGGTCGCGGCACTCTTCCTTGATGGACTCCGTCCAACCGAACTGGCGCAAGGCGGCAAATCGGGCCTCCTCGGGATTCATGCCCGCCTCGATGTTCGCCTGCGTTCGCAGTTCGAGGTGCGAGCGCATCTCCTCATCCATCTCCGCGTCGAGCTGGCGTTTGCGGAACAGCGCGCGGAATCGGGTTCGAAGGATTCTTAGCCAGCTCATGAGGAGGGATGAGTTATGAATTATGAGTTATGAGTGGGCGCGGCGTGGAGACTTTTCCGCTCGTCATTCATCACTTCTTTCGAAGCCGGGGTTCTTGCGCAGTTGGCGGATGGCGGATTTGAGGTCGTTCATGATTCGCGGTCAGTTATCCATTGTCAGGCGGTCTTGCCCCGGGGTAGGCTCGGAGCATGAAAACCTTGATGATCCAGGTGGACGAATCCGGCATCGTTCGCGTCCCGTCGGAGGACCGTCCGTCCGGGCTTTCCCGGTTGATGCTCGTCGTCGCGGAGCCACGGGACCATGGTCTGGCTGGCGACGAGATGGCGCGAATCGCGCAGGCCGGCGGGGCGTTCGAATTTCTCGCGGCGGAGCCGGACCTCTATTCCGACGCTGACATCGAACCGGGTCACGAGAACCCCGATTTTGGCGGTCACGCCACAAGTCGGTGACATCGTTCTCGCAGCATTTCCGTTCACGGATTTGTCGTCCGTCAAACGCCGGCCCTGTGTTGTTCTCGCGCCGGCGGAGTCGCCGGGAGACTTCGTGTTCGCCTTCATTACTACCGAGTCGCCGGCGAAATTTCTCCGCTTTGGAGTGGCGGTCGAATCAACCCATCCAGCCTGGAAGCGGACCCGTCTCAAAGCCTCATCGGTCGTGCGGATAGACAAGCTTTGCACGCTCAATACATGCGTCATCGCTGGACGCCTGGGCGTCATGCCGCCGGATTTGCTTGATACCATCCGGGCCCGATTGAAGACGCTGTTCAGTATCTGAGCCGCGGTGATGGCTGCCTCCGGCCCACGACCAGTCGCAGCACTCCGCTTTAGCGGACTTTGTCCAACTAGATCATCGAGAACGGCCTTATCGACGGTGTGGTCACGCTGCTTCGCCTCGTTCATCGCCCAAACCACCAACGCGGCATGATGGCAGGAAGAACAATTGTGTTCGGCCTTCCAGGCCAGGGCGTCGCGAGCCAGAAAAGTCAGGCCGCGATCAATCGCTCCCTGGACCGCTGTCGTATCTGGACGCTCTTGGGTTTGTGCCCAGACCGCCGAAATCGTGATCGAGACAACCACCGCGATCCACGCCGAACTCCATATCCGCCGCGCCGAGCCCAAGGCGCGGCGGGGAGCCGGGGGAGGAATGGGAGGAAGCCCCTTCACAGCACGAGTTTTCCCGAGCTTTCCTGCATCACCTGGCGAATGGCCTGGCACATCCGGTCCCAGCCGACCTTTTCGACCTCAAGCTGTTGGCGCCCGGCTGGGGTGAGCCGGTAGTACTTGGCCCGGCGGTTGTTTTCGGACACGCCCCACTCCGACTCGATCCAACCCTGATCCTGCAACCGGTAGAGCGCCGGATACAGGGAACCCTCACCCACGCTCAACACGTCGTCGGACCAGCGCTGGATGCGCTGGCAGATGCCGAACCCGTGCGTCGGTTCACGGCTCAGGACTCTCAGGATGAGCATGTCCAGCGTCCCTTGGAGCAGATCAGGCTTTGGCATGACTTTGGATGGTGATATCGACTGTCGATAGGAGGGTGACCTTGCTCCCATCGACTGTCAAGGGAAGAGAGGCGAAGAGGTGGACAGAGGGCGCCTCTCCGTTTTTGGCAAGGTGGTGGAGACGAAGACGGAGGACAGAAAACAGAGGACGGAGGATCGAAGCGGCCAAGCACGGGCTTCTTCGGGATTCCGCCCCACTTCGAGGTTCGCCCGCGTTACCGCCGACTCCGTCCTGCGGAGTCATTCCTGAACTTTCCCCATCCGTTCTCCCCGATACACTCGGCGCGGTGAGCGATTACGGGTTTCGTTTTGGAGGAGTGGAACGGCTCTATGGAGCCACTGGCCTGGCCCGACTGCGGACTTCTCAGGTGTTGGTGGTGGGCGTCGGTGGAGTGGGTTCCTGGACCGTCGAAGCGTTGGCGCGCTCGGGCGTGGGAAGGCTGACTTTGGTGGACTTGGACGAAGTGTGTGTCAGCAACGTGAACCGCCAATTGCCCGCGCTGGAGGACACCGTGGGGCAGGCCAAGGTCGAAGTGATGGCGGCCCGGGTCAGAGCCATCAACCCGGAGGCGACGGTGGAACCGGTGATGGAATTCTTCACCGCGGAAACGGCCGACCGCTTGTTGGACCGCCTTTCTCCCGGTGATGCCTGTTTTGTGGTCGATGCCATTGACTCATCGGCCAACAAGGGCCGCCTGATCGCGGGGTGCGTGAAGCGAAAACTGCCGATCATTGTCTGCGGAGCTGCCGGAGGACGGTCCGATCCGACTCAGGTCCGGATCACCGATCTGGCCCGGGTGACGCACGACCGTCTGCTAAGTGATGTCCGCCGACGTTTGCGTCGGGAGCACGGGTTTCCGCAATCACAGGACCGATGGGGCATTTCCGCTGTGCATTCCACGGAGCCGGCCGTGATTCTCAATGCGGATGGAGTTCTCTGTCAGGTGGGTGAAGTCCGGGGCGAAGCGGAAGAATCGCCGCGGCTCAACTGCCAGCAGGGGTACGGCTCGGCCGCGTTTGTTACCGGGGCCTTTGGCTTGGCGGCCGCCGCCCACGTCGTGCAGCAACTGACCGGGGAGCGTGAGAGCGTGATTTCCCTCAGCAGCGGGTCCGGTGGGGACGAACGCCGAGAATTCCTGAAACCGGACGATCCGTAAGTTAGGAAAATGCCAATCTTACTTTCCGGAGAAAGTCCACCGATACCGACCATTCTGGAGGGGGGTGCCGTCGGCGTTGGTCAGGTTGGTGTTCAGGGCAAGTACGGCCAATTGGTCGTTTCCCAACTGCACGATCCGGACCGAGCCTTTGGTTGGCACACCGGGGCCGGTGACGAGCGCTCCCGTAAATCCAGCCGGACGGTCATCCCCCTTCAGCTTCCAATACACATTGAGCGAATCGACGCCGGAGATGTAGGGGAGAGGGCCGCGGGTCCACCGGCCGCCGCCCGTGTAAGCGCCGTTGCCCGTCGAGTCGAGCAGCTCGAAGGTGTT
>CAYYSX010000253.1:0-7159 GCA_964474315.1 uncultured Verrucomicrobiota bacterium
CGAAGATGCGCGGCGCGAAGTAGAGGATCGCGTTGATGCCGGAGAGCTGGTTGAAGAACGCGATGAGGAAGGCCAGCACGATGGGAACGCGCAATTGCCGGACCCAGAACCGGCCGGAGTCTTTCACATCGGTGGGAAGCGCTGCGATTTCGTCGGCCTTGGCCTGCAATTCCGCGGCGGATGATTCCGGTCGAATCAGATGCAAGATGCTGATTCCCGCCTCACGATCACCCTTGCGTGCGATCAACCAGCGCGGGCTTTCCGGAATACGGAAACAGAGCAAGGTGAAAAACAGCGCCGGGAAAGCCTCGACCCCCAGCATCCAGCGCCAGGCGTGCGGACCCACTTCGGCCAGTAAGGAATTGGAAAGGAAGGCGATCAGGATGCCAAAGACGATGTTGAATTGAAACAGCCCCGCCAGGCGTCCGCGGTGTTCGGCCGGGGCAATCTCGGCGATATAGAGTGGAGCCGCGACGGTGGAGATGCCAATGCCCACTCCGCCCAGTGCCCGGGCGATGCTGAACGAATAGACATCCGTCGCCAGAGCCGACCAGACCGCGGAAACAAAATATAAGATCCCAATCCAGAGCAGCGTGGCTTTGCGCCCAAAACGGTCCGTCGGCCAACTGCCGAGCAACGAACCGAGAACCGTGCCGTAAAGCGCCGAAGCCATGGCGATCCCGTGTAGGCCGGCGCTCAGCTTCCAGAGTTACTGAATGGTTTGTTCCGCGCCCGAGATGACCACCGTGTCAAAGCCGAAGAGAAATCCGGCCAAGGCTGACGTCAGGGACCACAGGACGATGCGATTCATGAGAGACCAGTGGTGTTCATGGTTGGGAATGGCTTAGTTCCTCATTCGTGTTCATTCGTGTCTATTAGTGGTAAAACTTAATTCTTATAGCTCAAGACAAGTGGGGCCGGCTTCAGCGACCATAGCGAAAGCGCCGCCATCCGTACCGCTGGCACGGCGTCCGTGGTGGTGAGGGAGAATTTCAGTGCCGTTGACTCAGGAAGGACCAGCTCGGTCAATACCGTCTCGCCGCCCTGGGCGAAAACTTCGATCGCGGACACGTCCACCAGAATCCTCAAGTTGAGCCGCCCATCCACCACCCTCAGCGGGGCGGTGTAAACTCCGGGGAAGGCCACGCTGAAATCGCTGCGGCCGGAGCGGGTCCGGTCGATCCGCAGTTCGCTCGTGCCGAAGTCAGTTTCCACCCGGGTCTCACTCGTAGTCCCGTGCTGCAACCGCAAGGTCAGAACCCCCGCCGAAGGAACCTGCTCGAGCCGCAGTTCCAGTTCGGCCAGACCGGCGGGGAATTCCCGCGTCGCCAGCCAGGCATCCGCTTCCGCCACGGTGGTCCGGCGCAAGCGGTCCTCCCGGCCGCGGAGCAACCGGATTTCGCGCACCGGAGTCTGCACCAGCCGAAGACCGTCGGGCGTGTCCCGCAGAAGCAGCTCGCGGGGCACGGTCATCGCGCTCCGCCAGGGAAACGTGGGGACGTCGTTCGCGTAGCTCCAGTTGCTCATCCACCCGATCCACAGGCGGCGCCCATCCCGCTCCGGCACGTCGGACCACGAAACCGCTGCGTAGAAATCGGGCCCCCAATCGGCCCAGAGCGCGGTTTCGGTGGCGTTGCGTGCCGGCTGGTCCGCGACGATGAAGCGGGTCCCGTCGAAATGGCCGACGAAATACTGCGTGCCGGAGCCACCCGCGGGCGCCCCACCCCCCACGTTGACCACCAGCACCCAACTGGTCTTGGACGGTGAACCTTCCACGGCCACGGGAAACAGATCCGGGCACTCCCAGATGCCGGTGGTCGAAGCCGCCGGACCGAAGTCGCTCAGATGGGTCCACGACTTCAGATCGGGTGACGCATAGATACGAACCTGCCGCTTCACCGGCCACGCCACCACCATCACCCAGCGTCCCGTGGGTTCGTGCCAGAAGACTTTCGGATCGCGGAAGTCCGCCTCGCCGATGTCGAGCACCGGATTGCCGGAGAACTTGGTCCAGGTGCGGCCGCGATCGTTGCTGTAGGCGATGTGCTGGTTCTGCCGCGGCCGGGTGGTGTAGTGGCCGGTGTAGATCGCGACCAGCGGGGGCCGTCCATTCTGACCAAAGCCGCTGGTGTTCTTCCAGTCCACCACGGCGCTTCCGGAGAAGATCATTACGCCGTCCTCTTCGGCCAGGGCCAGTGGAAGATGCTCCCAATGAATGAGGTCGCGGCTGACGGCGTGGCCCCAGCTCATGTGTCCCCAGCGATTGCCGAACGGGTTGTTCTGGTAGAACAGGTGATACTCGCCGTCGTAGAAGACCATTCCGTTGGGGTCATTCATCCAGGTGTCCGGCGGGGTAAAATGGAACTGAGGCCGCCACCGCTCTTGGAAGCTGGGGACCGCACCCGTCTCGGCCAGCAAACTGACCAGACTGAACCAAGCGGCGAGGACGCTCAGAGAAATTCGAACGACATTCATAGTATTGCCCGGTCGGATGAGTTCACGTTCGGAGACCGAATCCCTTTCGTTGTCGATGGAATGGATGGTTGATGAACCGAGACCGTCCGGCTGCCAATCGTCGTCTGGCCAACCTGGCTGATTCCTGATCTGACAGGTGGTTGACCTGTCAGTGACAGGTGCGGCCTGATGGCTTTATGTCCGATGCCGATCCGAAACACCGGCGCATCTCCCAGGATCTAAAACAGGCGATCCTCACCGGCCGCTACTCAACGGGTGCCCGATTGCCGAGCGAGGCGCAGTTGGTCCGTCAACACGCGGTTTCGCGGCCCACGGTAATTCGCGCCCTGCGGGATCTGGAGAAGGAGGGACTGATCGAGCGGCGCATGGGTTCCGGCAGCTTTGTCCGCCGTCCCGAGGCGGCCTCGGGGGCCGCGCGCCAGTTGGGGTTGCTGATTCCCGGTCTGGGTCGGACGGAGATCTTCGAGCTGATCTGCGGTGAGCTGGCCAGCCTCGCTCGCGCCCAGGACTTCAGCCTGCTTTGGGGCGGCTCCGCGCATCCGCGGCATGATGCGGACCTCAGTCTCGAACAAGCCCGCCAGATCTGTGACCAGTTCATCGAACGGCGAGTCACCGGAGTCTTCTTCGCTCCGTTCGAACTGATCCCCGGTCGCGAAGAGGCCAACCGGGACCTCGCCGAACGCCTGCGTCTGGCCGGCATTCCGGTCATTCTGATCGACCGTGATTTTGGTCCGTTTCCCAAGCGCAGCGACTTCGACCTGGTGGGGCTCGACAACATGGCCGCCGGCTTTCTGCTGGCGGAACACTTTCTCAAGCTGGGTTGTGAGCGCTTTGCCTTTGTGGCCCGGCCTCACTCGGCGTCCACAGTAGATGCCCGCATCGCCGGCGTCCGGGCGGCCATTGCTAATCAACGTCTCGAATTGTCCCCCCACTGGATTCACCTCGGGGACCCGACCGACGTCCGCTTCGTGCGGCATCTGATGGCGGGGCACCGTTGGGAGGTCCTCCTGTGTGCCAACGACAATACCGCCGCCGAGCTGTTGCAGACCTTGCAGCGTGGAGGTTATCGGGTGCCGGAAGACGTCCGCCTGGCTGGTTTCGACAACGTGCGTTACGCGACCCTTTTGGCACGACCCCTGACCACCATCCACCAGCCCTGTCGGGAAATCGCGGTCGCCGCGTTACGGGCCATGCTGGACCGTTTGGCCGAACCGTCGCTCCCTCCGCGCAGCCAACTGCTCTCGCCATCGCTGGTCATTCGCGAAACCTGCGGGGCGTATGTGCAGCGGAAACCGCCGGCCAAATAAGGGACGGGAGCGCGGACGGCTCGTCCGCTCGAAGATTTTTGTGGAGCGCATCCGCCGGTGGTCGGGTCTGACCCGGGGCACAACTGCCCCCTTCACCCTGGCAGGTTAAAAACCTGCGGAACAGCAGACTCAGAGGTCTGCGGTACGCAGGAGCGGACGGCTCGCCCGCTCGAAGCCAAGGGGGGAAAAGCTCCAAATACCAAAGCCCAAGCTCCAAAGAAGCTCCAAGCCCCAAGCCCGCGAATGGGCGCCAGGGCTTCTATCGTACGCCATCCTCGATCTTCTACCCCTCTGTGTCCTCCCCTCCTCCGTGCTGAACTTCCCCTCTTCTCCGTTTCCTCCGCTCCTCCGTGGTCTGGTTGCGGGCCGGGTCAGCTCGCAGTGCTCCTCGCCGCAGTGCATTGAGCCATTTCGCCTGCTCTCACCAAAAGGCCGGCGGCGGACGAGCCGCTCGCGCTCCCGGCCGGCCTTGCCCGCGTGAACTCAGCCCTTGGAACTTCGACTCCTTTGCGTCCACCTTCCTCCTGAATAAGCCGTGTGACGACGCATCCGATACCACCGGGCATGAGGAGTACGGGCGAAATGGGGTCGGCGGGACAGCGGGATCGAACCTTCAACATCCCGCCCGCCGAAGTATCCCGCCCACCGATGCGTTCCCAGCGGCACGGAATCCTCCGCCCCAATCTGGCCCTGCTCACCGTGTTCCTGGTCGTTGGGACCGCTCACGCCGTGGATTTCACCGACGTCCAGCCCGTCCTGGCTCGGTCTTGCCTCAGTTGCCACGGTCCCGACCAGCAGAAGGGCGGGCTACGACTGGATCGCCGGGAGGATGCTCTTAAGGGCGGTGAACATGGTCCGCTCTGGACTTCGGGGCCGGCCGCGGAGTCGCTGCTCATTCAGGTCGTGGAAGGCCGGCATGCCGAGGTGGAACGGATGCCCCGGAAAAAAGAGCCGCTCTCCACCAATGAGATGGCCTTGTTGCGGTCGTGGATTGAACAGGGCGCCGCGTGGCCGGAGGGGGTAGCAATCGTCGAGGCCGCCCGGGCCGATGCCAACTGGTGGTCGTTGCAACCGTTGTCGGTCGTCCCGCCTCCCACTCCTCCCGGACTCCCAGCCGGTTGGGACAGCCCGATCGACCGGTTCATTATTGCCGCCCTGTCCGCCCAGAAGTTGAACCCATCGCCTCCGGCGGACCGGCGCACCCTGATCCGCCGGCTGACTTACGATGTCCTCGGACTTCCCCCGACCCCGGAGGAAGTGGAGTCGTTCGTGAAGGACCCTTCGCCGGGGGCTTATACGAATCTGGTGGATCGCCTGCTCGCCTTACCGCACTACGGCGAGCGTTGGGGACGCTTCTGGCTCGATGTCGTCCGCTTCGGCGAAAGCAATGGCTATGAACGCAACGTCCTCTATCCGAATGCCTGGCCGTATCGCGATTACGTCATCGCCTCGCTCAACCAGGACAAACCGTTTGACCGATTCATCGTGGAGCAATTGGCGGGCGACGTCCTGGCGCCGGGCCAGCCCGAGGTGGAAGTGGCCACCGCCTTCCTGGTTTGCGGCCCTTTTGATGATGTGGGCAACCAGGATCCGGTCGCCGCCGTGCAGATCCGCGCGAATCATCTCGACGACATGGTGCGCGCGACCAGCGAAGCGTTCCTGGGGATGACAGTGGGGTGCGCGCGATGTCATCACCACAAATTCGATCCCATTCCCACGGAGGATTACTACCGGATGCAGTCGGCGTTTTCCGGGGTGTGGCACGCGGAGCGAACCCTGGCGACTGCGGCCGAACGCGAGGCTCGGGAAGCGGCGTTGAACCCGCTGCAAGCCGAACGCGAGCGGCTCGCTAAGGAACGTAGCACGCTCGAACAGCAGATTGTTCAGCGGGCTTCCGGACCGGCGACGACGAACTTCGCTCTGCCCAAACCCGACCCTTATCTGACCGAAGACCGGTTCGAAGCGGTTTCGGCAACGGCGGTGCGCCTAGTCATTCTGGCCAATGACCGGGATCCGCGGGGTGGGGGCGTGCGGCTGGATGAGTTCGAAGTTTGGACGGCAGAGCCCACGCCTCGCAATGTGGCCCTGGCCAGCGCCGGAGGTCGGACCGAAGGCGGAGCGGGACGCGTGGCCGAGGATTTTGCCGGAGCCTACGGGGCGGATCTGGTCAACGACGGCCTGTTCGGCGCGAAATGGATCGCCCCTTCCCGGGCCACCCTGACCGTGACCTTCCCAGTCCCGGAACAGATCAACCGGGTAACCTTCTCCGCCGACCGGGGCCAAGGGTTGCCGCGCGATCACGGTGAGAACGTCTTCATTGGCGAATACCGTCTCGAAGTTTCGGCCGACGGCACGAATTGGACGACCGTGGCCGACTCGATCCACCGCACGCCGGTGAACGAAGCGTTTGCGCGGGAGCGGATCCTCCAAGCGCAAACCACGGAGGCCGACCGCGATCAGTTCGCCAAACTCGACCGGCAGTTGGGGGACCTGGACCACCAGATTCGCGCCGTGCCCGGGCTGAAGCGGGCTTGGACCGGTGAGTTCCGTCCGCCGCCGACCAACACGTTCGTGCTGCTGGGCGGCGACCCGCAGCGACCGGGCGAGAGCCTGGCTCCCGCGAGCCTCGATTTCCTACCCGCTGCGGGCCGATTCCAACTGCCGGCCGATGCTCCCGAATCCGAGCGCCGACTGGCGTTCGCGCGCTGGCTGGTGGCGCCCGGGAATCCGCTCACGCCGCGCGTCCTGGCCAACCGCGTGTGGCAGTCGCATTTCGGCGTCGGCCTCGTCGATACACCCAGCGACTTTGGCTGGCTGGGCGGACGTCCCTCGCACCCCGAACTGCTCGACTGGCTGGCGCGCCGCTTGGTCGAACACGGTTGGCGCCTGAAGCCGTTGCACCGGGAAATTCTATTGAGCGCCGTGTATCAGCAGGAAAGCACGCGTCGCCCGGATACCCATCAAGGATCCCATCGAACGACCGTCACCCAGCCGCCGCTTCCCGAAGAAGTCGATACCAACAATCGCCTGCTCTGGCGTTTCCCGCTGCGCCGTTTGTCGGCCGAAGAGATTCGCGATTCCCTGCTCGCCGTGAGTGGAAAACTGGACCCCCGTCCCGGCGGACCCGGCTTCCGACTGTACCGGTATTTGGAAGACAATGTCGCGACCTATGTCCCGCTCGATGTCCACGGACCCGAAACGTACCGGCGCGCCGTGTACCATCAGGGTCCGCGCGCCGTGCGGGTGGATTTGCTGGGGGATTTCGATTGTCCGGACAACGCCGTTCCCGCGCCGGTGCGGGTGATGACCACCGGGCCGTTGCAAGCGCTCACGATGTTGAACCACTCGTTCACGCTGGACATGGCGGAGGCGCTGGC
>CAYYSX010000253.1:7259-8867 GCA_964474315.1 uncultured Verrucomicrobiota bacterium
CTCACGCCTCACGCCCCATGACCCCCGAACTCCTCCAGCGCGTCCTTGATCGCCGGGCCTTTCTCAGCCACGCCGCCACCGCCATGACCGGCGTGGCCTTGACGCGCCTTCTCTCCCAGGAACTCGTGGCGGCTTCCCTTGACGGCCCGTTGCATCACCCACCCAAAGCAAAACAGGTGTTGCACCTCTTCTGTCCCGGCGGCGTTTCGCACGTGGATTTGTGGGAACACAAACCCGTCCTCGACGAAAAACACGGAACCCCGCTGCCCGGGGCCGAAGCCTTTCTCAGCTTCCAGGGTAAAAATGGAAATCTGATGCGCAGTCCCTGGCCGTTTCAGGAATACGGACAGTGTGGCAAGAAACTCTCCTCCCTGCTGCCCCATCTCGGCCAACACGCCGACGACATCGCGTTCATCCATTCGATGGCCTCCCGGTCGAACACGCACGGACCGGGCTGCGTGTTCATGAACACCGGCTTTGTTCGCGACGGATTTCCCAGTGCGGGCGCTTGGGTCAGTTATGCGTTGGGCAGCGGCAATGAGAACCTTCCCACCTATGTGGCCATTCCTGACCTCCGCGGCGAGCCACCCAACGGCAAGGCCAATTGGGGCAGCGGATTTCTTCCCGCCCAACACCAGGCTGTTGCGCTCAGCGCCCAGCAACCCATCCGAAATCTCGCCCGTCCCACCGGACTCGCCGCGGACGAAGACGCGGCGGTGCGCGATTACCTGCGCCAACTCAACGAGGAGCACGCAGCGCGGCATCCGGGCGAAACCGAACTGCAGGCGCGCACCGCGGCCTACGAATTGGCGGCGCGCATGCAACTGGCCGCGCCGGAAATCGCCGAATTCACCCACGAGCCGGCGCACGTCCATACCCTCTACGGCACCAACGATCCGAATAGCCTTAAAGCCAGCTACGCCCGCAACTGCCTGCTCGCCCGTCGTCTGCTCGAACGGGGTGTTCGTTACGTCAGCCTGTACTGCGCCTCACGTGCCTCCGGTGTGGACGGCCTGCTGAACTGGGATGCCCACAAAACGCTCAAGTCCGACTACGAACGGCACTGTCCCGTCTTTGACCAACCGACCGCCGCCCTGCTCACCGACCTGAAACAGCGCGGCCTGCTCAGCCAAACCCTGGTGCTGTGGACCACTGAATTCGGACGCATGCCCACGCACCAGGACGGCACCAGCGGGCGCGACCACAATCCGGACGGGTTCACCTGCTGGATGATGGGTGCGGGGGTGAAGGGTGGAACTAGCCATGGATCGACTGATGAATTCGGTCGCCGGGCCATTGGCGACGTCACCACGGTTTATGACTTCCATGCGACGGTGCTGCATTTGCTCGGTCTCGATCACGAACGGCTCACCTTCTATCACAACGGCAGCAACCGCCGTCTGACCGACGTTCACGGCCACGTCCTGCGGGAGATTCTGGTATGAGGGAGCGGACGCACCGCTGTACCGCAGACATTCCTGTCTGCTGGCGGACCTCGGAGGCAGGTTAAAAACCTGCGGTACGGCAGGCCGGGAGGCCTGCGCTACGGGGGGTTGTAGCGCAGACATTCTTGTCTGCTGTTCCGCAGGCCTTTCCAGCCTGCCAGTG
>CAYYSX010000254.1:0-7670 GCA_964474315.1 uncultured Verrucomicrobiota bacterium
TTGGAGCTTGGAGCTTGGCTTTTGGAGCTTTCCTCTCCCCTTCCCCGTTGCGATAAGGACGATTTCAAGAAACGCCCAACCGCACCCATTGTTCCGGCTTGAGCTTGGACGCAATCCCGCCGAAAAGGCTCCGTGATTTTCTTTCCTCATCCGATTCGCCGCCTTTCCCTGGTTCTACTGATGGCTCTTGTCGCGGGGTGTACTTCGACCCGAAGCATCCAGGAAGCGGGAGCAGCCCATTACGCCGACACCGATGCCGAACGGGTTCAACTGCTCCCCTGGGCTCCGCTTCGGGCTTACGAGCGGGTGGGCGAAATCGTCATCAAGCCGGCACCCGCCGCATCCTGGCAGGAGATCGACCTCGAATTGCGCACGGCCGCGGCCGACCTGGGCGCTCACGCCATCTATGTGGTCTGGGATCCAGAGCGGCGATTTAGCTCGGTGCAGGTCGAACCGTTGGCCTCAGAGGCCCGTGAGCATTATCCGACCAAAGGTATCGCGGCCATTGCCATCCGATTGAAGTAGATAACGACTCCCTTGACTCCCATGGATTCTCCCCCTCCTCCCCCTCCTTGTATCGGCCGATCGATGGCGCTGGGCGCTGCGGCCTTCACCGTGGTGAGTCTGGCCGGCTATTCCGTGTGGGCGTTCGGCGGACGCTGGTTCTACTCGAACGTGGGCGAAGTGGGTATGTATGCGGTCATCGTGCTGGTGTTTGTGGCTCTGGCGGGACTGCTGATGCACCCGTTGCTGGTTGGTCCGCGGCGTCTGGTGCGGTTTTATTCCCTCTTCGTTCCTGCGTTCCTCGCCTACGCGGTGGTGTGGAGCGTCGCTTGGTTTGCCCTCCGCTTTGGGGCCGGGGAATGGATCGGATCGCTGGCGGGAAGTATCGTATTCGCGGTCTTCGTGAGCTGGCGGCTGGGCCAGACGTCGGCAGCGATCTGGAGCGCCCCGATCCTCTTCGTGTGTCATTCCGCCGGGTATTTTGCCGGAGGAATGTTGATGGCGTGGCTGATGGGGCCGTCCGGGACCGAGCTGTTCTCCGGCTTGACTAAGAGCCAGCTTAGCACCTTGGCCAAACTGAGTTGGGGGTTGCCGTATGGCCTCGGGTTCGGAGCCGGTTTGGGGGCGGTTTTTGCTTTGGCGCAACGGCCGGCGGCCGCTCCGCCACCCGCGGACCCCCAATGAGAGGAGCGCGAACGGATCGTCGTGGTCTGAACGGCCAAGGCACATCCGTTGCGAATCAACGAGGCCGGGCCGGACGCCACGCGTTCCGGACTTCGGCCAGCACCCGCTCGACCGAAATGCCACGCAGGCAGCGCAGGTCAATCGGACAGGTGCGGAGAAAGCACGGGGCGCACGGCACGTTGGACGGGATCAACCGGTGCTGGGGATCACCCGGCAGTCCGGGTCCGGTCAGTTCCGGTGACGTGCTTCCGAACGGAACGACGACGGGGACGGCCAAGGCGGCGGCGGCATGCATGGGGCCGGTGTCATTGGTGAGTAACACGCGGCAACAGGTCAAGGCGGCCAGCAATTCGCGCAAGGTCGTCTTCCCGGCCAACACCCGCAGGGTGGGGGCAGCGGTTTGCAGTTGCTCGGCCAGTTCCTCCGCCAGTGCCACGTCCCCCAGACCGCCGAACACCGCGAGGCCACAGTCGAATTCCTGCCGGATCGCGTCGGCCACCGCGGCAAATCGATCGGCCGGCCAGCGTTTCGCCGGGCCATATTCCGCCCCGGCGTTGATACCCAGCCACGCCGAACCGGGACGGAAGCCGTGTCGGACGCGAACCGCCTCGACTTCCGCGAGACTGACGTAAAGCCGCGGTGGCAGCGGGGTGGGATCCGCCCCAAGCGCGGCTACGATCCGGAGGTAATGATGCATCTGATGGGAGGCGGCCGGAATCGAAGGCCGAGGCGGAGAACTTGAACCAAAGGCGAGGGCCTGAATCTCCGGCACGGTTCGCTTGCGCATGTGGATGATCTTTTCCGGCGGCGTCACGATTTGGGTGAGCAGCCAGTTCCGCCAAGGCCATCGTCCTCCGACGCGGCGGGGAATGCCGGCGAGGAAGGCTTCCAACGCGGAGCGAGGTGAATTGGGGAACACCACCGCCAGGTCGAACCGCTCCGCGCGCAGCCGGCGCGCCACCGAGAGAGTCCCTTCCCTTGGCTCGAAGGTGAGCATGCGGGTCAAGGCGGGATGCCCCGGCCAGAGCGCGGCGAGCTTGGCCGGCGTCAGCAGAGTGAGATGCGCCAGGGGGTACCGCTCGCGCAGCCGCAGCAGAGCCGGCGTGGTCATCACGGCGTCGCCCAGCCAGTTCACGCCCCGAACCAGGATGCGTGGTTCGAACCGCGGGGCTGGTTCCGATACGTTCACCGGCAATCCGTCCGTTCAAAAATCACGGATGACTTAGCACGGCGAAGCCCCCTTCCAGGAGCGTGAGTCGGCGACCCGCAGCAGGGTGGCCACCGGGTATCGCGGCTATGGAACGCCTTAGATAACTGATCCTCATTCGTGTCCATTCGTGTTTCTTCGTGGTAAAAAAAACCTATAGAACGCTCACAACTTAGGCGGTCTCCTTCGTCGAAAGGCCCGCGGACGCGGTACGGGCCGCTTGTTGACGCGACTGGGGTTTCCAACGTCGGTGGACCCAGAACCAATTGGCGGGATCCTTTCGCACCGCCGCTTCCAACGCCGCGTTGATGTCGCGGGTAATATCTTCAACCTCCCGAGGCTGCCCGTCCGGACCATGAGTCGGGATCAGAGAACCGATCTCGATCCGCCAATGAGCGAGTCCGGTGCGGTAGCAGATCGCTGATCCCAGGACCGCCTGGTAACGCAAGGCCATCACGGCGCAGGCGGTGCTGCACGAGCAGGGGATGCCGAGGAAGGGCAGCCACGCCCCGCGGTCACCTGCATGCTGGTCCGATAGCAGCGCCAGGAGGGTGCGTCCCCGGGCCATGGCCTGACGAATTTGCTCACCTTCGGAACGGCGTTCGAAAAACAGAGTGCCGCTGCTTTCCCGCACGGCCTGGAACACGCGGTTCAATCCCGGTTGTCGCAACGCCCGGTAGGTGGTGGCCGCCGTCCAGCCGGGCAATTCATCACGGAGGCGCGCATAGAGTTCGAAGTTTCCAAAGTGACCAACCACTCCCACAGCCGAGCGGCCGTCTGTCGGCATCGCTTCGTGCAAGCCCACCCATTGGACCCGCGACCGGAGTTCCTCCGCCGACATGGCAGCCGTCTTAAGGGCGCAGAGATAGTTTTCGCCCAGCCTCCGAAAATTTTCCCGGGCAATGGCGTCTCGTTCGTCCACCGACTTTTCCTGTCCAAACACCCGCTCGAGATTGGCCAGCGCCACCCGACGGTGCCGCCGGTCGAGATGCCACGCCACGGCCCCACCGGCGCGACCGATCCGGGCCACCAGATCGAGCGGCAGTGACTGGATCAACGCAACGAAGGCCCGCCCGAACTGATAGAGGAGCCAATTCATTTGAAGCAGATGCGCCGGACCGCATCGTCAAAGCCTTCGGCGCCATGGATGATCTTGATTTCGACCCGCATGAAATAGATCGGGAGATCGCGGCGGTCGATCTTGGGAAAGCGTACGGCATCCTTTTGGGTGGTCACCAGCAGTTCGGCCCCGCGTTTCTTGCCGCGATTGATGGCGTCCAACACCTCCTGCTGACTGAACCGATGATGATCGGCAAAGCGCCGGGCCAGCACGATTCGCGCGCCGAGTTCGGTGAGCTTGGATTCGAAGCTCTCCGGTTGGGCGATGCCGCTCAAGCTCGCTACCGGACAATCCCGCAGACGTTCCAGCCCGTGCCGTTCGCCGGTGAACACATCCTCGAAATACAGCGGATGATGCACGCACTCGACCAACTCGGCCCGCTCGTTGAAACGCCGGATACGGGCGCGCAGATCGTTGATCCGAGCGTTGGCAGCGGGAGAATCGCGGTTGACCTTGGTCAGAAAGATGACATTGGCCCGGCTCAGGTGGGACGGAGGCTCGCGCAGGGTACCGCGAGGAAGGAGGAATTCGTTGCCAAAGGGTTGTTGGACATCGACCAGAACCACGTCGGTTCGTCGTCCAGCCAGTCGCCAGTATTGGAATCCATCGTCCAAGAGCAGCGTGTCGCAGCCATAGCGTTCCACCGCGTAGCGGCCGGCCTTGACGCGATCCTTGTCCACCAAGACTACCACATCGCGCAGGTTGCTCGCCAACATGTAGGGTTCATCCCCGGCCGATTCCGAATCGAGCAGCAGCGACTGTCCGTCACTGACCACCCGGGGCGGCGTGGTATCCTCGCGCAACAGAATTTTGTCCATCAGGCGTTCCGACAGCGGCTTGGGGCGAGACCGGTAGCCGCGGGAAAGGATGGCCACTTTGCGTCCGGCGTCCTGGAGGGCGCGAGCGAACTTCTCCACGACCGGCGTCTTGCCGGTGCCGCCCACGGTCAGGTTCCCCACAGCGATGACCTGCACGCCCAAGGTGGCGTCGCGAAAGATGCGAAAATTGTACAAGACGCGTCGCAGTTTCACGGCGCCGGCAAATCCTTTGGACAGGCACAGCAAGAAAAACCGGGCGATAGCCGCCTTCTTTCCTGGCCGTTGCTCGAAAATCACGTCCAGGAGCCACGTCTCCGCTTCCTCAATGAACTTCTGCCAACGCTCGCGCAAGGTGTCCGGACACTGCCAACGGGAAGCCGGGCAACGAAGGAGAATCCGGGAGGAGGCGGGGCGCCTCTTGGATTGGTCTTAACCGGGACCGCACCCAAGCTCCAAAACCCAAATCCCAAATCCCAAAGAAGAAGTCGGAGGAAGCGCGACCGATGCGGCCCGACGCGCCACTTCCAGCGCGGTTCGAGCGGAGACCAGGAGCTTGGAGTTTGGAACTTCTTTGGGATTTGGGTTTTGGCCTTTGGAGCTTTCCCCCTCGGTCTCCATCGCGGTCACAGCCAGGACCCATTCAAGAGGCGCCTCGTAAGGCGTGACCGCGTCGCCTCCGTTCCAATCGCAAATCGCAACTCAAAAATCGCAAATCCCTCCCCCTTTCCCTTTGAACCGCCTGCACCGTGGTTCACGCTGATCCCGCATCATGAGTTCTTTCACTGTTCCGGTCGAAACCACCGATCCCATCAACGCCGGCATCCTGGCCGTGAGTGAGGATCGGATTCAGGGATTCTCCCGTGATCCATTAGGAGACATTAGCCGGCTATGCGGATGGCCGGTGGAAACCGTGGTGGAGCGAATCCGGGCCATGCTGGAGGCCGGCACCATTCGTCGGGTTCGGCAGACGCTCCTGGCCACCAACCTGGCTGACGGCGCGCTCTGCGCGTGGCAAGTACCGATCGAAAAAACGGATACGGCCTTCGATTATTTGTTCCAACAGGATCCGTTCAGCGGTCATGTGGTGATCCGGTCCACTGATGTGGCTACCCCGGGCTCCAACTACCGCTTGTGGACGACCCTCAAGGTGCCACAAGGCTATTCGCTGCAGAAGCACGCGGCTCTGCTGGCTCAGCGGATTGGGGCGGAGAAGTTCCGGTTGATGCCGGCGAAACGCCTGTTCGCGCTCGGCGTGGGGCACGTCCGACGGCGCGGGATGGAACCGGGCAGCCGGGCGGATGATCCCGCCGAGGCGGTGGAAGTGCAGGTCACCCAGTTGAACGATCTGGAATGGCGGGTGCTCACGGCTTTGAAGCGGGAGTTTGCTCCAACAGAACTGGGGGCGGACCTCTGGCAGACGCGAGCCAACGAAGCGGGCGTTCCACTGCGGGTGTTTTTCGAAGTCGCTGAGGATCTGAATGCGCGCAAAGTCATCGGCCGGTTCAGCACCTTCCTTGAGCACGTCAAAACGCTCGCCTCCGGTGAACGCGTGACGAAATTCAACGCCTTGTTCCATTGGGCGGTGCCGCCGGGACGGGAGCTCGACGCGGGAAAGGAAGTAGGCCGGCATCACATCATGACCCACGCCTACTGGCGCGAAGGCGGACCGGAATTCCGCAACGTGAACGTGATGGGAGTCGCTCACGGCACCGAGAAGGAGACGGTGCTCGCCCACAAGGCGGCCATCGATCGACATCTGACGGAGGCTGGCATTGCCGTGAGCTATACCAACGTGTTCTGGGGCGGCCGCAGCGAGATCAAGCCCAGTGAAATCTCACCCTTTGCCTATGCCGAATGGTGCCGGGAGCAAGGCATCGATCCTGAGACGATGCGGATCTGAGCGATACATGAGAGCGACCGGGCATCTGTCGTGACGACAAAGTTCCAAGCTCCAAGCTCAAAAGAAGCAGCGTTCGGAGTCCCGGCTTGAGCCGGCGGAGACGTTTCTTGCCCCGACGCGTGGGAAAACGATCGATCCCGTTGGAGAAGCCCACCGCTCCGCCGCCTGAAGGCGGAACTCCATACCGTCCGCGTGTCGTCCATCCTACGGTCTCCGCCTCAGTAAAACAGGCTCTTAACCCTTGGCTCAGAGAGGGCGCATTATTCTGTTTTGGAGCTTGGCTTTTGGAGCTTGAGGAAGGGGATGGGCAGCTCTTTGGGCTCGGCCCGCGGCTTAGCGGCCCCCTTCAAGAGGCGCTCTTCATCCGGCAATCGCTGGCGACTTCCTGGACTGCATTTTCTAGGCTGAACCAATGGAAGGGACCCAGGAGCGACATCCACGGGGGTTGTACACGCTGTTCTTCACCGAGATGTGGGAGCGGTTCAGCTACTATGGAATGCGGGCACTGCTGGTGCTGTTCATGGTGGATGCGACCGCTCGCGGCGGCCTGGGTTTCTCCGACGAGGTCGCGACTGCCATCTACGGCTTATACACCGCGGCGGTTTATCTCGCGGCTTTGCCGGGCGGCTGGATTGCTGACCGCTTGCTGGGCGGGCAGCGGGCAGTCTGGGCGGGCGGGTGTCTCATTGCCGCCGGACACTTCACCCTCGCTGTTCCGCGGGTGGCTCCCTTCTTTGCCGGACTGCTGCTGGTGGTACTGGGCACCGGCCTGCTGAAGCCCAACATCAGCACACTGGTCGGTCAGCTTTATCCCCAAGGCGGGGCGCGGCGTGATGCGGGTTTCACGTTGTTTTACTTGGGGATCAACCTCGGAGCCGCCCTCGGACCGTTGGTGTGCAGTCTGTTGGGGGAAAATCTGAACTGGCACTACGGTTTTGCCGCGGCCGGGGTGGGGATGGTGGCCGGACTTATCCAATTCCGACTCACACGCCATCATCTAGGCACGGCGGGACTGGTCGCTCCCCACCGACCCGCCTCACCGCGCAACGCTTGGGGAATCATCATCGTGGGTCTCGCGCTGGTCGCCACGGTGGCGCTGCTCGCCTTGACCGGCCGAATCCAACTCGACCCAGTCTGGCTGGCCGAGCGGGCAACGGCCGTGATCGTGGGACTCGCCGTCGCCTACTTTGTTTGGGTTCTCTTCTTTGTACGTTTGGAACGAGTGGAGAAACGCCGGCTCGTGGTGATTTTAATCCTCTTCCTGGCGGCCGCTCTCTTCTGGAGCGGATACGAGCAGGCGGGATCTTCGCTCAACCTCTTTGCCGAACGCTACACGGACCGTGTCGTGGGTGGCTTTGAGATACCGGCGGGCTGGTTTCAGTCGTTGCCCGCCGTGTTCGTCATTCTGTTCGCTCCGGCGGTGGCGGCGCTCTGGGT
>CAYYSX010000254.1:7770-8838 GCA_964474315.1 uncultured Verrucomicrobiota bacterium
CGACAGCATCGTTCTCGTTGGAGAGACTCGGTCGATAGAGAAATCTCGGTCCTTGCTAACTCTCTGAGTCTGAGTCGCAAATGGCTCCAGTAGAGCATAGGAACTTGGAGCTTCTTTGGAGCTTGGGATTTGAGATTTGGAACTTCAAAATGCCTTTGATGCATCTCGCTGCACTCCTCTGGTCCGCGTTCCTCGGTTTCCTCATGCAGGCCCAACCGGCACCGTCTCCCGCCGTCTCCGCGGTTCCGTCCGACGTCCGCGAACGATTTCAGTTAGCCCCCTTCTATCAGAAATACCTCGCCGTTGGCGATCTGCCGGTCGTGGGCTCCACTAACGTCTCCGACTGGGCCCTCCAGGAGGCGGCCTGGATCGTTCGACAGATGCTGACCGGCCGGGACGACATCCTTCACGCTATGGCCAGTAACCGCACGCGCCTGGCAGTCATGGCTTGGAACGAATATACCACGGACGTTCCGGAACACGCGACGTTGCAGCCGCGAATTTTCTGGGACCGCCGCGCCCGCGGGCTGGGTGCGACGAGGAATGCTCCGGCCGTCAGTTGTGCGGAAGAGAATCTGTTGGGATTTCCCGGGGATCCCTACTCGACGGAGAACATTTGCATTCACGAATTTGCCCACGCCATCCACGAAATGGGACTGCGCGCCATCGACCCCACGTTCGATGCGCGGCTGGTGGCCGCGTTCCATAGCGCCACCCATCGCGGACTTTGGAAAGGCACCTATGCGACGTCGAATCACCACGAATACTGGGCCGAAGCCGTGCAGTCCTGGTTCGACGACAATCGGGAGAATGACGCCCTGCACAACCACGTGAACACCCGCGCGGAACTCCGGGAATATGATCCGGCCGCGGCTGAGTTGTGCCGGGAAGTCTTCGGCGACCGGCCGTGGCGGTATCAGCGTCCGGCGTTACGCGCGGCGACCGACCGAGCCCATCTGGTCGGCTTCGATCCTGCCCAGTCGCCCCGGTTTCGCTGGCGTGAGGAATCGGTCCCGGACCAGCCCCGGGTCTTGATTCAAACGGCAGTAGGAGACATCGAAGTGGAAC
>CAYYSX010000255.1:0-8836 GCA_964474315.1 uncultured Verrucomicrobiota bacterium
TCGGATACGACCCCGCGTTCGAGACCGACAACGGAACGCTGCAGTTCTACTTTCCCTGAGCATGTCGTTCTGGCTGGATTCGGCGGTCGGCAAGTTCCGCAGGGTTCGTTCGGAGAGAATCCCGGACGCGATCCTGGAAAACCCCGCGTGTGAATGTGCGGATGCCTTCAGGTTTATCTCCACGCGATGACGCTGGTGTTTCTCGGAATGTTCGTCACCGCTTCGACCGGCGAAGTCCTGTTCAATCGGGAAGAGGCCGACATCCTTTTGCATCGCCCGGTGACACCACGTGCGTTGCTGTGGGCGAAGATTGGCGTGCTGGTCGAAGTCTCCCTGTGGTTGGCGGGCGCGTTCAATTTGGTGGGCTTGTTCGTGGGCATGGCCGCTTCAAATGGAAGCTGGGCGTTCCCGCTGGCGCACGCCGGTTCGACCGTGGTGAGCGCGTTGTTCTGCACCGGATGTGTGGTCCTTTTGTATCAGCTTTGTCTCCGCTGGTTTGGTCGCGAGCGGCTCGAAGCACTGATGACCGTGGCGCAAATAATGGTCGGCATCGCCGCGGTGCTGGGCGGTCAATTGGCGCCGTATTTGATGGGTCGCTTCGGTGGCGATCTTTCAATCGGGGTCGCTTCCTGGTGGGTTTTCTTGCTGCCTCCGGCGTGGCTTGCGGGAATCGATGACGCCCTGGCGGGAAGCGGCGATCTTAGTTCGTGGATTCTGGCCGCTGTGGGTATCGCGGCCACGGCAATCGTGCTTGGCCTGGCGTTCGGTCGATTGTCGGGGGATTACGAGAAGGGGCTGCAAATGCTCAACGAAGCGGCGCCGACCCGAACGCGCCCGCGTCCCGGCCGTCGGCCGCTCGACTTCTTGGTCAACTTCCCTCCGCTGCGTTGGTGGCTGCGCGATCCCGTGGCGCGCGCCTCATTTCGGCTGACGGCCGCGTATCTGATTCGCGATCGGGAGGTGAAACTGCGCCTGTTTCCGGGGCTTGCTCCGATGCTCGTCATGCCCATTGTTTTCCTGATACCCCGTGGAACGACTGGAACGACCGACGCTGGATTCAATGCCTTCGGGGTCTGTTTCACCGGCGCCTACTTGGGATTGGTGCCGCTGCTCGCGCTGGAATGGGTCAAGTACTCTCAGCAATGGCAGGCGGCCGATATCTTCCGGGCAGCGCCGATGCTGGGGCCGGCATCACTCTGTCACGGGGCGCGGAAAGCGGTGCTGTGTTTTGTGACTTTTCCCGTGATGATTCTTTTCGGCCTGGTGGCCTGGGCGCTCGGCGGAACGACGGCCCACTTAGCGCTGCTTCTACCGGGACTGATTGCACTTCCCGTTTATGCGCTCATCCCGTGCTTGGGTGGCAAAGCAGTGCCATTTTCGCTTCCTTCAGAAGCCGCGAAATCGGTGGGCCGCGGCCTCAATATGATCGGCGTCATGGTCATCTCGTCGGCCGGAGCGGGACTGGCTTTATTGGCGTGGTCGATGGGCTGGTTCGGGTGGTTTCTCCTCCTCGAGCTCATAGGCGTTTCGATCCTCTATTTCGGGCTGCACCGAGGGGTTCGTTCGGCCCGTTGGCCTTCGATGGAGTAACTCTAATTCCGAGAGTCGGAGGACCGCGGTATGAGAAACCACGGATGACGCCGATTATAGGAATGGGAAATAGGGACAGGGCGATTATTCCGAGTCCCACCTTTTGGCGGTAGAGCAGCCGCCCGCGCTCCCAAGGTGGGGTATTGGAGCGGGCGAAGGGAATCGAAACCGAAGAAAAAATCTCAAAACCCTCGATTTATTGGCATTTTTGATTTTCCTTGATGCAAGACGGCACAAGAAAAATCTGTTTCAAGTGTGTGAAATTGTGGGAATCGGCCTCTTACCTGAACCCCGTCGCCGCTTTCACCAACCTACGGATGCTCTCCGCGGCCGCGGACAGCCCTGGGCGCGCCCGCCTTTTCAGGTGGCGCTACCAACCAGGCACTGCTGAATATCGCGGCCCCCATAAACATAAGAAAACCGTGTTGAACAACAATGCCATCCGCGACCCTCCGGATATCGGGTGGCAAGTCCATACGGGCCACCTCGGACTTCAGAAAGGCAATGAAGAACGTTACGACCGCGAAAAACGCGACCGGGGCCAGCAACCGTATCGAGCCGAAATTCTTGCTCATTCCCAGGGTTCCGATTCGTCAACATCTCCGTCAACTACTCCCAAAGAGGGCTGTAAACAACTCCGTCAACACCTACTCCACCAGCTCGCCCAACTTGAAATCCTGCGGGTAGCGGAGCCGGTGTAGGCGGCCCAGTTCGTTATCGAGGGCTTCAAGGTCGCGATCAATCCGACGGAGGATTTCACGGTGAACAGCCGGCAGAAGGCGCCAGGTTTCGCGGAACCCGTCCCGTTTGGTCAGAGCCGGGAGAGCGACGACGGCGATGGCGAGGCGCAACAGCCGCGGCCGCCGGAGAATCCAACGCCAGAACCACCAGTGGCGGAGTTCGATCATGGGCCTTTCAGTTGACCGTCTCGCTGATACGGGTCTGCTTTTGGAGTTCGTTCAGAATCGCCTTCAGTTCTGACTGCAAGATTTTGTTGGTCTGAAACACTGCCCTCCCGGGAGCGACACCGAGCCCCATGCTACCCATGGAGCCAAGAGGCCCATACCCCCGGGGAGCATTGGCAAGGCGTTGAAAACGGTCCGTTCTCTCGCTGGCTTCCTTCTCCTGCCCCGGATCGTACAATCCAAAGCGCTTGCGCAAACGCTCCTCGAGGGTGCCGGTTTCCACGCGGGCGGCAGTCTCTGCAATCGAGGCCTCTTTCTTGCCAAGGTCGCTCTCTCGGAAAGCGTCTCGCCAGGTCTCTTTGGCTTTTTTGCCAGCCGCCTGAAAGCCAGCCTTAAATGAACCAGTTTTCCACGTTTCAGCGATGCCGGAACCGATCATCAAACCGGGAATGAGGGGAACGCCGGAAAGTCTATTAAGATGATCGTATAGTTTAGCGACAGTCGCTATCGTCTCGACTAACGTATCCTTCACACGCCGCCAAGCATCAGCGACGACGTCGCCGGCGCTGGCCAACGCCTTAAGACTGTCTGAACTAGACACTTCACCCGCATCTATCACCGCCTGCGTGAGGCGAAGGAATTCTTCCGTCGTGACGTTTGAGGTATCACCCAACCGCTTGGCGACGATTTCCATCGCAGCGAATTCCTGAGTCGTCACTCCCAACGCCGCGGCTTGGTTCCGGATCTCTTGAGCCTCCCGGCCGAGAGAGAACACTCCGGCGACCAGCGCCGCGGCGCCGAAGGCGCGCCGCATGCCTTTGGCGAAGTCATTGCCGACTTGCTCTCCCATGCGGTGGCCCGCCGTCCGCGCGGCCGTGGTCGCCGAAGCCAGGCCTCGAGTGAAAGGGGAACTGTCAAGACCGAGACGTGCCCAAAGTGTGGTCATAAGCTATGCGGGAAACTGCGGCTATGATTCCGGAGCCGATTCATCTCTGGTTCGACGAGTTCCGAGGGTGATGAGAGCCGGCTGGCTTGCGGCGGCAGGATTGAAGATCGCCTCTGGGGGCACACCCTCGCTCTGCGCGATTTCGTCGCGCAGTTTCCAAATTTTTGCTCGGCGGCGAAAAACGGCGTCGGGGTCAGCTTCACCCTCCTCGCCAAAAACGTCATCCACACCGCGGAGCCCCATGGCCACGTCCTGGCGGCGGTTTTCCGCGTCGCGCCCGACATCGACCGAGAATTTTGGCGGCAGGCTGAACGTGATGTCCCACCAGTCGGGAACGGCGGGCAAATCGCCGCGGACGATGCAAACCGACACGGCGTAGAGGACGCACCCTAGCAGCGGATGCCATAGGGCATCCTGCCGCTGGTTCACCGCTCGTTGCACCTGTCCCACCACTGCCCGAACGCTGGCCCCTCCAAGCTTGCTCATATCGTGCATTTCGATGGGCCAATCCATCCCGCGATGCGCCGACCTCCCAAGGTGGTCCATGAATCCCTCCCAGGTGGCCCCTGGGCGTCCAGAGGCGAACGCCTCGAGTTTGTTCCCGTTGCCGGCTTTGAAGTACCGGATCAGGCCCGACTCGATGAGCTTGTGGTGTACGTCCACCTTCGTGGGGTCGCCCGCCGTCCGGGCTGCCATCAGCGCCGGGCCGGGATCGAGCCGGCCCGTCTCGTTGTATTCGAGGAGCGCGATCCGGGCAGCGGCCTTGACTCCCGTCTTCTCCGCATCGCGGATTTCCCCGATGTCGTACCAATCGAGGATGCCGTTGCAGAGCGTTGGGATTCCTCGCGCTTGGCTGAACCATCGGGGATCGTACACGTGTTGGATCGCATGGGCCGGCACCAGGTTCCATTTGGGCTCGTCATATGGTGCAGCATCGGTGGGCAACAAATTGTAGGCGATGGGACGCATCGCTTCGTCGAACACGATGCCATCAATGACACGCCGGCCGGCGTAACCGGCAACGTCCGCCGGCACTGCTTCGGCATATCCCGGCGATCCGATGCGATGGGACTCAAGGCACTGGATTCGTGGCCTGCCATTTTCACTCGCCGTCAAAGCGATGAAAACTTCTCCGTCGGTGTCGAGTGATTTGCTCGTTAGCCAACAGACCCGCTGCCAGTCGTAGGGCTGTCCTCTGAGGTCGCAAGTTGGGAGCCACAGCCGCATGACCTCCGCGAACGCGGCCTTGAACTCGCTGTTCGTGCCGAGGTAGCGAGGGATCCAAGCTGACCCAACCACGAAGTTGGCCTTGTCGTGAACGGCGCCAGAAACCTGACCGATGCCGGCATAGACGTGCCGGCCGTCGCTGAGCATGGCCCGGTGCTTGTACCTGGGGATCAGTCGGGCAACGTCACGGTCCAGACGCGGCCGCCAACCTCGTTTCTCCGTGTCGGGGCTCGACGGATAGAGACCCCCATTCGGCCCGGCCCAACTGGCCCCTCCGGAACGGGGTGCGGGCTCGCTGATCGCGGCCGGGGCGGGTACCGCCTCGATGCACTTCGAACGGTTCCGGCGGCGTCTCATCGGGCGGAGATGTGCTCCTTGACGTAGGAGATTATTTCCGCCTCAAGGGCCGCCAAGTCAGAGCGATACTTTTCAATGCGAGGCTCCAGAAACTCGATCCAGTGTTTCGCCTCGATCACCTGCCGGATCGCGCCAAACACCGTGGTGGAATCCGCGGTATGGGCGTATCCTTCGACCAATTGCAATCTGTCCAACTCAACTCGTTTTGCCAACCGCAAACGAGAGAGACTTTGACCGAGCGCGGAAACCATTCGGTTTCGGACTTCCAGCGCCCTTTTCACTTCCTCAATCGCGTCTTGATGCAGGAGAGACATGCGGTTGCATGCGGACTGAAGCGCAATCGCTGACTCAGAATTCTCCCATGCGAAGTCGTCCTGATTGGCGAGGTGATTCACCCATAGCCTGGCCACATCCTCGACCGAGGTCATTTGAGAAGCGTCGGGCAACAAAGGGACATTTATTCCATTCATGATCATCTGCGAATCGGTTTGTAGTGTTTGGTGTAGATTTCGCTGGCGGTTCCGTTGCGGCCGGCCAGCGTGTCGAAGATCTCTTTTTCGACGGCGGGGCGCTCCCGGAGTGCCGCGGCGTGAAGCTTTGTTAAAAACAGGTCTCTGGTTCGTTGAAGGGCCGAAATTCCGGCTTGGCTATACTCCAGCGTCTTGGGGTCACCGGGTTCGCATCCGCAAGACCGGACCGCAGAGAGCGCCAGTTGCTGTATTTGGGCCGCATAACTTTCGGCGCTCTGGCCTTCTGATCGCTTAAAGATGTTCTCCTCCTTAGCGGCCTTCTTCGGCGCGAGGGCGGCATTGGATCGGCCAGCCGGGCCACTGCTTGGCGCTTGGCTGCGAAATCGGAACGCCTGTCCGCTGACGGTGCCCGTTTCTCCTGCGAGCGACGCCACTTCTTTGTGGAACTCGGCTCCGAGTTTAGCCGTCAAGTCGCGGACTCGGACGGCGCCAAGCTTTTTGCTGAGCGCGTCAACGACCGGATACCAATCCCCGGCGCGTAACATGATGCGGAAGGATTGGCCGCTTCGAAGACTCGCCAAGAGCCGACCGGCGTTGGCGCGAACAGACGGTTCGTCTTCCTGACGTGCCGAGGCCTCGGGAGCGGATGAAGATGCACGACGATGATCCATCGCGATCTGAGCGGCGTTCTTGATCATGAGAGGCGAATTCCAGCGGCGAGTTTTCCAATGGCTGAGGCCGGAAATCTGACCGACCGCTTGCCAAAGCGTATGGCCGGGATTTCCCCTGAAACGCTCAGGCGTAAAAGGTGAGCCTTGCTGATTCGCAGTGCCGCGGCCGCTTCCGTCGGCAAGAGGAGATCCGATTTCACAAGAGGATGAGAGGTTGCGCCCATATGCAAGATCACTGCCGCCGTCCATGGTCACCTGATCGCACCGGTAGCATTTCCCACTGTTTCATGCGCTTCGGCGCTTGCGCCCTTTCCACCAGCGGTAGCGCCCTTCAAACTCCGACCCGTCCGGACAACGCCTTTGATCGAGATATGTCTGTAGCCTCGATGCACTGATCGCCGGAGTCCGCGCCCCCGGCGAATGTCGTGACTCCCCGAGAAGCCGGCCTGGCGCATGACCCGCGGAAGTTCCCTCAGAAAGGCGCGCTGGGATGGCGGCTCTTGTGCCCGGGATCGGCAATAGGTGAGGAACCCATGGAAAAGCTCCACGTTGGTGCAGGTCGCTTTCCGGCGAGGGGCGAGGCAGGTCTCGACGAAATCCTCGAGGAGGCCGCCTGGCGCTCGACTGGGCATGAGCGACAAAACCAACTGCTCGAGGTCGCGGAGCTTACCAGCGATGTCTGCAAACGCCTCTTGTCTCTTCTTCTTTTCTTCTTTCATTGCAATATGCAATAAATAGATAAATAATACACGGTCGGACGCCCCGGACGGGCATAAGGCATGTCACGCGTGTACGCACACGTATGCGCGCATTACGTAAGGGGTAGTCTTCGGACCGTCCGAGCCGTCCGAGCCTGTCGGATGGGTGCCGGTTTGAGCGCAAAGGGGCCACCAGTGGGTGAACGTCGCCGCATTGCCCGGGGGGGTATTTGTCCGAGGTTTTTCATTGTGGAACACGGCGCCTAAAATTATCGATCAGTCGCCAGGTTTCCCCATGTGAGCACAGGAATACCTTGGCCAGCGTCTTACAACTCAAACGTCCGAGCCGGCT
Source organism: uncultured Verrucomicrobiota bacterium (assembly GCA_964474315.1). Classification (GTDB taxonomy): domain Bacteria; phylum Verrucomicrobiota; class Verrucomicrobiia; order Limisphaerales; family UBA9464; genus UBA9464. Next base: position 7,217 of record CAYYSX010000255.1, read on the forward strand.
GTAGGGGTGCAGCTCTTTGATTGCCACGGCCGCCCTCAGACCAATGCGGCGGGCCAACGGATGCTCTCGATCGGCGGCCGCTCGATCCGGCCGGCGGATGCCGCGCAGATCTGCGCGAAGGTCGTCAGCGCCGCCAATCCACAGGAGGACCCGTTCCAACAAGATCAGCGTCTCCGCTTCGGTCACCCGGCCCTGCCTCAGACGCCAGCGACAGATGCGCTCGGCTTGGTCCCGAGTGAAACCGGAACCAAGTTCCTCGAGGACCACGCCGATGGGATCTTCGACTTCATCCCACTCGAAGCCGATGGCCGGTTCGCGCAGATCAGAAGCCTCTGGCTGGTCAGGGTCAGTCATGGCAATAGAAGCTGTCGGCAGCCATGGTTGAGCCCGTTGCATGCGGATCAATCGACGCTGGTCCGCATGCGACACGACAGGTCGCGCTAGCAAGCTTCGTGCCAAATGACCCGAAGCGACGCCAATCCTGACGGAGGACCGACCCAAATAGATTCCTTTGTAACTCGTTTATATTCATTGCGTTACGCATACTCGGAAGGCGGAGGAGCCCGGACGCCCCGGAAAAAACTAGCCGGCGTAGCGGCTGGTGGATTGCGCCCCTCGAATCGATTGAACATGTCGGGGATCTGTCGTTCAGAATGCCTTGGGTGTCGTCCTTCGCAAGTGATCTAAAACGTCGCTGAGCACGAACCTGATGGTGCATCGTCCGATCCGAATAAATGGAAGCCTGCCGTCGAGCCTCCAATAGGTGATGGACCGCTTCGCGACACGGAGGTGTTTCGCCAACTCGGCTTCAGTCAGCAGGACGGGGGGTTCTCCCGTGGGTTGTGAGTTGCCCATATACTATACTTTTGCGTGCGTCCATGGTGACGCTTTGCATCCGGTTGCATTTGTCCAACCTAACACTCTGCGGCTGAAGTATTTTGAGACGTTGCCGCATCTCTACTGGTGAGTTGATTCCGTCCATGTTGACGCATTTCGCCCAAGTGCGTTTATCGCGCTTGAACCCCTGCGGATGAATTCTTTCGAGCGCGGGCGCAGAAATCGGGATTAATTTCGACCAAGATGGCAGACCGGCCCATTTCGCCCGACACTTCGCCAACCGTTCCGCGGCCGGCGAACGGATCAAGGACCGTGTCGCCCGTGTCGGTGGAGCACTCGAGGCAAAGCCGCACGAGGGAGGGTGGAAAGGGGGCGGGATGCTCCCGCCCACCACGGCCAGAGGGGAGCCGCCAAATTGAGCGCCGGAATGGCTTGGGAAGCCGTTTGAAGTCGCAAAGGTAGTCCGGGGACCTGGTGAACATGAAAACCTCCTCATGCACCCGCCCTGCGCGATCTCTGCACCGTTCCGGTAAGTTGCCATCCGACTTCGCCCAAATGACCGTAGAACGGTGAATCCAACCGTCGGCGACCATCGCGAGGCAAAAACGCTGGGGAATTCCAAGAAGGGATTTTCGGGCAAACCACGGATCAAGGAGCCCATGCCCACTTTGAAAACGCGGCCTGAAGGCGTCGGCATATCCCGCCTTGGCTGGTGAATCGCCTTGGCCTCCTAGTGTACTGACCCCTAAATGCTTTACAGTATAAAGGATCCTGTCAAGGTCG
>CAYYSX010000256.1:0-8832 GCA_964474315.1 uncultured Verrucomicrobiota bacterium
GAGCGCCCGACGGCAGGTGTCGCATCCGGCGTAAGCGTAAACCTTGAGCATGCGACCAGGATGCGGAAAGCGGACGCCGTGAGCGAGATCGGATCTGAGCAGGACTTGCATTCGGGCGCATCTTGACACTGTCCTTACCGGGACGGTGATCGGGAGCAGGGACGAAAGCTTCAAAAGCCGAATCCCAAGCTCCAAAGAAGGCTGGACCTCCAAAATCCGGACGTGAATCGAGGCCCTGAACTCTCCCCTGTAGAGTCGTCTCTCCCGAGACGACTGTCGTCTGGGGACAGACGACTCTACAAGGTGGGAAGGGCCGGTTCATGGGAAGGAGCATCTATTCACGGACGGAACGGCTGGTTTTGCTTGGTCCGGCCGGCCGGCATTGCTACCAAACCGGACCATGACCGAACCAACCATCGGTTTCCTGGGAGCCGGCAAGATGGCGACCGCGCTGGCCCAAGGTTTTCTTCGAGCCGGCCTGGTCCCGCTGGAAAATCTGTTCGCCAGTGACGTCGTTCCGGCCGCGGGACAGGCCTTTGCGCAGGCGACGGGTGCCCAGGTACTGGCCGACAACGAGGCGGTGGCCGCCGCCGCCGAAGTGCTGATTCTCGCCGTCAAGCCAGACCAGGTCGCCAGCGTGTTGGCGCAACTCCGGCCGGTCTTGTCTGCCGAACGGCATCTGCTGGTTTCCATTGCCGCCGGCATTCCCTTGGCGGCTATGGAATCAGCCGCGCCCGGACAACGGTTCATCCGCGTGATGCCCAATGCCCCCGCCCTGGTGGGAGCCTCGGCTTCCGCATTCGTGACCGGATCCGCGGCTCGCGCTGAAGATGCTCGGACCGCAGCCCGCCTGCTGGAGAGCGTTGGGCTGGTCTTCGAGGTCAAGGAGCGACTCCTGGATGCCGTCACCGGACTCAGCGGCAGCGGTCCCGCCTACGGATTTCTCATGGTGGAAGCCTTGGCGGATGGCGGCGTCGCGGCTGGACTTCCCCGTGACCTGGCGCAGAAGCTGGCCGCTCAAACGTTGTTCGGCGCGGCCAAAATGGTCTTGGAGACCCACCAACATCCCGGATGGCTCAAAGATACCGTGTGCAGTCCGGGCGGCACCACCATCGAGGGCATCCAGGTGCTGGAGAAGGCCGGGGTCCGGGCGGCGTTGATGTCGGCGGTCCGGGCCGCGGCCGAGAAGTCCCGGCGGCTGGGCGAATCGTGATTTCTCTGCGCCATGAATTTTCCCCCTCCTTCTGAACGACAGGCCAAGGCCATCTGGTTGTCCCTCACGACGCTGGCGGTGGCGTTGGGCCTGGCACTGATCGGGGCGGTGTTCTGGGGACTGGGGTTCCTGGTTCAACTGCTTTCCCCCGTCCTTTGGCCGCTGGCCTTCGCCGCGGTCATCGCCTACGTGCTGTCACCCGTGGTGAACTGGCTGGAGACCCGGAAGCTGTCCCGAACGCGGGCGGTCGGATTGGTCTTTGCCGCGGCCGGCCTCCTGTTCCTCGGAGCGCTGGGCAGCGTCATCCCACGGGCCATCGTCGAAGCCCGGGATCTGGCCAGTCAGTTTCCCACGTTTGTCACGCGCTTGCAGATCCGTATGCAAAGCTGGCTCGACCATCCTCCCGCACCCTTGCGCAGCCTGCTGCCGGTCGAATGGCAGAAACGGTGGGATCTCTCTCCAGGGAGAACCCGATCCGGCACCAATGGTTCGGCGACCAATCTGTCCACCGCGCTTCCGTTGAACAGTGTGACGCTGACGAACGGACGTTCTCTCAGCCCCACCAACGACCCGACCCCCTTGGCCTTAACCAACGACTCACCCTTGTTGACCAACATCCTGATCGTCCCCGGCCTGAACGCTCCGGCGGATCCGGCCGCCCCTTGGTGGATCAAGGCGCTCAACCCCAATTCGCTCCGATCGGTCGGAACGTGGTTCGCCACGGTGACGCCCGATGTGCTCCGATGGACGCTGGGACAAGTGGGCCGGGTCGCTTCCTGGTTTGGCCTGCTGGCCGGATTGTTTCTGGTACCGGTGTACGCCTTCTTCTTTTTGCTGGAGGAAAAGAACATTGCCCGAAGCTGGACGGATTACCTTCCCGTGGCCGATCCAGTGATCAAGCAGGAGGCGGTGTTCGTTCTGCGGAGCATTAACGACGCGCTGATCGTCTTTTTTCGGGGCCAGGTCCTGGTGGCGTTGTGTGACGGGGTGATGTACGCGATCGGATTCCTTCTGATCGGTCTGCCCTATGCCCTGTTGATCGGACTGATGGCGAGCATAGTCACCATCGTTCCCTTCCTGGGGGCGGCGCTGGTGTGTGGAACGGCGCTGATCATCGCCATCGTCCAATTTGGCGACTGGCAGCATCCGTTGCTGGTCCTGCTGGTCTTTGGGGTGGTTCAGTTCATCGAAGGGTTTGTGATTCAACCCAAGATCGTCGGCGACCGGGTGGGGCTGCATCCGCTGATGGTGATCATTGCCCTGATGGTGGGGACGACGCTGCTGGGCGGCATTCTGGGCGGCATTCTGGCCATTCCTCTGACGGCAGCGTTGAAGGTTCTGATGGGCCGTTACGTGTGGAAGGCCGGTCCGGCCAGCGCTTCCAGGCCGTGACCCTCGGCGGTACCACGGCTGGGTCGCCAGCGGGCGTGGGAAGCCGAAGGTCGGATTGAACAGAACTTCGCGGCTGGCGTCCGACCGCAACCTGTCCATATTTCAACCAATGAAGCTGAGCCTTCTCGTTCTCCTCGCCCTTCTTCCGTTGCTCGGTCACGCGGCTGAACCGGAAGCCTCCGGGACGCCCTCGGCGCCGACCGAGTCGGGGCGGACCGATTCCCTGGTGCTGCCGTCGCGGTTCATCGACGCCCTGACCCTGGCGCCGCAGCAGAATTACGGGACCGTGGCAAAGACGTATGGCCGGATGCTGGAGAACATGCATTACACGCGGCACCGGTTCGACGATGAGATCTCGGGGAAGTTCTTCGATCGCTACCTGGATCTGCTGGATCCCCAGCGGATTTACTTCCTGGAAACCGACTTAGCCGAGTTCGTTCCCCTGCGTTTGGAGCTGGACGAGTTGACGATGCGCCATGGCAACACCCACCCGGCCTACGAGATGTTCAACCGGTTCCTGCAACGGTACGACCAACAATACGCGTTCGCGACGGAGTACCTGCGGACCAACCGATTCGCCTTTGCGACGGACGAGAAGTTCTTGTTTGACCGCAAAGAGGAGGCTCGGCCGAAGGATTTGACCGAGGCCCAAGCGCTGTGGCGCGACCGGATTCGTTCGGAATATCTGGCCGAGAAGCTGACGGTGGGGGACCGGAGCGAGCTGCTCGATCGTTTCCGGACGACGGTGCTGGTAACGAATTGGAATTCCCTGACCGGCTTTCTGACCAACAAGTTCAGCCCGGAAAAAGCGGAAGAGCTGACCGAGTTTGCCCGCCGGCACTATGAGCAGGAGAAGGCCGAGGCGGGCGGGGAGATCCAGAGGGAACTCGTGGCCGACCACGTGGTGGCGAAAGTGGACCAGCGTCTGAGCTCCGACACCCATGACGAAATCGTGAAGAAACTGACCCGTCGCTACAACCGGACCATGCGAAATCTGAAGCAGTTCGAATCCGACGAAGTGCTGGAGTTCTGGCTGAGCGCCCTGGGACACGCGTTCGACCCGCACACGGATTACCTGAGCAAACGGCAGTTGGAGGGATTCTCCATCAACATGAACCTGTCGCTCTTCGGCATCGGGGCCACCCTGCAAGGGGAGGACGGATATACGGTGATCCGATCGTTGGTTCCCGGCGCGCCGGCCGAGCTAAGCAAGCAGATCAAGGTCAACGACAAGATCATTGGTGTGGCGCAGGGGGACGGAGACTTCGTGGATGTGCAGGACGAGAAGCTTTCGAAGGTGGTGGACCAGATTCGCGGTCCCAAAGGAACCAAGGTTCGGCTGCTCATCATTCCGGCGGAGGCCGATCCATCCGTGCGCAAAACCGTGGCTCTGGTGCGCGATGAGGTGAAGCTGGAAGAGGCCGAGGCGAAAGCGAAGCTGATCGAGTTTTCGCAGAACGATCGGACCAACCGGATTGGCGTGATCGACCTGCCTTCGTTCTACGCTCCCTTCCCGGTGGCCGGCCGTCCCCGTTCCGGAAGCTCCACTACCCGCGACGTGGCCAAGCTGTTGAAGAAACTGTTGGCGGAAGGAGCCGACGGCATCGTGCTGGATCTGCGCCGGAACGGTGGCGGTTCACTGGAAGAAGCCATCAACCTGACGGGGTTGTTCATCAAGTCGGGTCCCGTGGTGCAGGTGCGCAACTTCGACGGCAAGGTGAGTGTCGATGATTCGCCGGATGACGTTCCCGTTTACGAGGGGCCGTTGCTGGTGCTGACCAGCCGGCTCAGCGCCAGCGCCAGTGAGATCCTGGCCGGGGCGTTGCAGGACCATGACCGCGCGGTGATCGTTGGTGACAATTCGACGCACGGAAAAGGAACCGTGCAGACGGTCCAAGAGCTGGGTATGTTGATTCCGGAGCTGGCCAACCCGGCCGAAGCCGGCGCGGCGAAGGTGACCATCCGCAAATTCTACCGTCCCAGCGGCGCCAGCACCCAATTGAAGGGAGTGGTTCCCGACATCGTGCTGCCCAGCGTGGAAAACCATATGGAGGTGGGCGAGGCATCCCTCGAAAACGCGCTGGAGTGGGATACCATCAAACCCACCCGGTATGCCAAGGACGGCGAGATCAGCCGCTTGATTCCCGACCTGAGCCGGCGTTCGGTCGAACGCATCTCAGCCGACCGCGACTTCGAATACGTCCGGGAAGATGTGGAACGGTATCGGAAAGTGCGGGCCGAAAAGACGGTTTCCCTGAATGAAGAGGCCCGTCGTACCGAGATCGCGGAGAACAAGGCTCGGATGGAAGCTCGAAAAAAGGAGCAGGCCGCCCGCCAGGAGTCCTTGCCCACCACCTGGGAGATCACCTTGAAGAACGTGGGCAACCCGGGGTTGCCTCCGGCGATGACCAACCAGGTGGCGAGCGCTCTTTCCGCCCACGCCGCCGCCGGAGCGGGGGATCCCTCGGCCGCCGTGGATGGCTCCCTCCGCAACCGTCCTGACGAAAGCGACGAAGCCGCGGATGACCTGACCTCGGCTGCTCCGGTGGACCCTCATCTGCGGGAAGCCGAGCGCATCCTGTTGGATCTGGTGCGGTTCAGTTCGCGCAAAGGAGTCGCCGCGCAGAACAATTGAACCTGAGAAGGCGAGTGGGAACCGCGGATGACGCGGATCTCACGGATGGCAAGCGAGTGAGACCAAAATAAGCCCTCATCCCGAGGGTGAAGACGCCGAGCGGATCGGGCTCTAAATCACCTCTTCTTCATCCGTGTCACCCGGGCTATCCGTGGTTCTTCATCTCACGGATTTTGGGGTGAATCGTCCGATCCGGCCGCGCTGCCGTCAGGGTCGTTCTTTAGGGGAGGGTTCGTTCGACCACCACCGGTGGAAGCCGGTGGACACCGTTTCTTCCACGATTTCCCCGGGTTGGCGTAGCAGGAAGACGTCCGCCTGGAACCGGTTCGCCAAGGGGATTCCGCGCTCCGGCCCCCATACGCTGATCACTTTGGAGAGCGCATCGGCGGTCATGCCCTGAGACGCAACCACGGTGACCAAGCTGTGGTCGGTCAGCCCCAGCCCGGTCTTGGGATCGACAATGTGGGAATAACGAACGCCCCCGATTTCGGCCCGCTGGAACGTGTCCCCCGACGTGGCCAGGCCCGCTTTTTTGAGGGACAGAAATCGAGGCGGAGGGGCCTGGGGTGCATCGAACACGCCGGCTTTCACCCGCCACCCTCGCTGACCGGGCGGAGGATCTCCCACGACGAGGTCGCCGCCCCCGCTCACGAGAAACCGTCGTATTCCCAACTGGCGGAGGACGGCGCCGGCTTCGTCCAAGGCATAGCCCTTGGCAATTCCGCCTAGGTCGAGGCGCATTCCGGGACGCAGCAGCTTTGCCTCCCAGCCGGTTCCCGACGGGCGCAGGAGCAGATTCTCCCAACCCGTCGCGGCCCGTGCCACGGCCAAGGCCTCGGTGGAGGGAAGTTCGCGTTGCCGCCGTGCCCGCCGCCACAGCAGCACCTCGGGACCCACGGTGACGTCGAACGCTCCGTCACTCCATCGCGACACCTCCTGCGCGAACACCAAGATCCGCGCGAGATCCGTCCCGAGCGGAATCCAGCGATCACTCCCGCTGGTCCGGGAAAGCCGGCTGAGTTCGGATTCCGCCTCGTAATCGCTCAGACTGGCGTTCAATTCGGCAATCCGTGCCCACACCGCCTCGGCCGCGTTGGTGGCGACGGCGGCCTCGGCCGAATACAGAACCAAGCGGAAAGGCAGCCCCATTTGCGGGCGTTCGAACTCGTAACGTTCCAACGGCGCTCGACCGGCCGACGCACACCCCGTCAACACCAACAGCAGCAGGCCGATCAACCCGCTGCCGATCCCGCCGGACCGGCTCACCACAACAACCCCCGGATTTGGGCCACGCTGGCCGTACCCGTGGTGCCCAATTGATGCACCACCACGCTGGCCGCCGCCATGGCCAGTTCCATGGCCTCCGGCAAGGAAGCGCCGGCCACCAATGCCGCCGTCAGGTTCGCGGTGACGGCATCGCCGGCCCCGACCACGTCGATGGGACCCCGCACGGGATGCGCCGGAACATGCCACACTTCACCATCTCCTTGGGCGCAGACGATTCCGCGTTCCGCCAGGGTGACAAAGACCGGTCGGCCATTGCGGATCGCCAGTTCCAACGCCTGGCTGCGGATGGCATCCAGAGACGATTCCACCGGCGCGGCGAGCAGGACGGCCAGTTCGGAAGCGTTCATCTTGAAGATCAAGGGTGGGAATTCCCGCAACGTGCGCCGGCTGTCGGCCATGGCGATCATCCCAGGCTTGATTTCATTCAGGATCTCCGCCAAGCGCGGAACCCAGGCTCCGGACACCACTCCGGTTCCCGTCCGATCCACCTGATCCATGACGATCAGCCCCTCGCTGTGCCGGAGTGCCAGCCGGAGATTCTTCTCAACGACCTCGGCCACGGTCGCCGGGGTGATGGTCCAGTTCTTGACGTCCAAACGGCTCAGTTCCTCGGGTGGGAGTCCCGGCCGGTGGAGCAGGGGTTTGGAATAGCTGAAGGTCACCCGTTCCTGGGTGGTGAAGAATCCTTCCATCCGCACCCCGGGCTGGAAGTTCAAGGCCCGCCACAATTCCCAGCCTTCGCCGTCATCGCCGCAAAAACCGACGGGCCGGAGCTCGCCAATTCCGAGCGCCACCAAGTTGTTCAGAATCGTACCAGCGGCGCCGGCCTGGCAGCGGATTCCGGTCACGTTGTGAACCGCCCGGCCCGTCTCGAGGGAAACCTCCTGCTGGGCCGGATCGATGTCGAAATACCGGTCCAGGCAGAAGTCCCCCAGCACGGCCAGCCGGAGCGAGGGATAACGCGAGGTGATTTCAGCAAAACGGGCGGGGGACATCGAGGGGGTGAGGCGTGGGACGTGGAGCGTGACTAAATGACTAAGTGACGCCCAATTAGGCCGCCGGGCTGGAGGAATTTAGATGATGAAACAGGTGTTGGATGAAGGCGAGGTTGTCGCATTGCAGGTAACGCATCCGGCCGCCCATCCGGGAAAAGCTCTTGCAGAAGCGCAGGTAGTACGCGGGGTTGGTCTTGGGCGGCTCACCCTGGGTCCAGTCCCATCCGCCGCCATCTTGTAAGTCCACCACGTAGATGCTGTGACCGGACACCGCGGGACGACCGTCCTGGAATCGCAGGTTGTGAACGCAGCTCAGACTCTTCTCGAATACCTGCGGGGCCATGATGGCGGACCCCACCGATAACACCACCCCGTCATCCAGTCCCTCCACCGCCCCGGCGAACCAGCGAAAATCCTCAGCCGCGGCACGACCGATCACCCCACCGTTGAACATCGGGTGACACGAGATGATGTCATAGCCAATTCCCGGATGCACCGTCACGGGCACCCCCTGCCGCCAGGCTTGGGCGAGAAGGCTCACGGTTTTCCACGGGTGGACGACCTGATGGCGGCCCTCCGCGAGGTCGAAACGTCGCATGGCGGCGAGCAGTTCCGCCGCCGATACGGCCAGGGGATCATCGGGAAACTGGGTGACCGCCGCCGCCAACTGTTCCGTCGAGGGTAGCAGGCATCCGTCTTCGGCAATGAACCGGCCCAGGGCGCGGCCATATCCCAGCCGCTCCAACGCGCCGGCCAACAGCGCGAGGTGAATGTTGCGCCCGGTCTCGTCCCACGTTCCAAACGTTCCCGCGGCCACGTTTTCCTCGACGTTCTCAGTCGAGCGCCCGAGCCAGGCGTATTCCCAATCGTGAATGGTGCCGGCGCCATTGGTGGCCAGGTGGGTGATCCACCCCTGTTCCATCAACGCCGTCACCAGCGGGGCGGCGCCGTTGCGCAGCAAATGGGCGCCGTACATCAGAATGACCGAGGCGTCCCGTTGGCGGGCCTGTCGAATGCGCTCCGCCGCTTCCTGGATGTCGGCCACCCGTCCAGCGGCCAAGGGCCGCAGCGGCGCTCCCGGCGCCACCACGATCTCCTCCGCCCGCGTCAGGCTCCGGCGTTCGGCCAGAGGAAGCACCTTCAAACGGCTTAAGTCCAGCGGCTGCGGAGTCATGCTGAGCCCGAAAGAATTTAACCACAAAGATCGCAGAGAACACAAAAGGTCACAACACCATACTATGACAGTCGTTCAATGCAATGCTTCGTACTCTGTCGCACAATAATTTGATATCGTTCATGGCATTTCCGCT
>CAYYSX010000257.1:0-1665 GCA_964474315.1 uncultured Verrucomicrobiota bacterium
GAAGTCCCTCGGCTCGTCCGAACCGCTGCCACCCGATACCCGTGAACACCCGGGCCACTCGGAAGTTCGCCGAAATCGGGGCACTGCCCGGAAACACCCGGCAAATCTGTTCCTCGTCCGACGAAGCACCATTCGCCCGGTTGGGGCAGCGAATCGCGTAGGTGCCGGTCGGGAGGTTCACCAACTCAAATCGTCCAGCACGATCCGTGGTCGCCACCTGTTGAAGCCGCTGGCCCTGGTGGGATCCGTCCTCCGCGAGCCGCCAGGCCTCGACGGGCACGTGCATCTGGGGCGAGTCGTCCAGGGCTACCACCCGTCCGGTAATGACCGGCGCGTGGGGCAGGACCAGTTCCAACGAAAGGTTCGAGCCGGCCTCGAAATCCACCCGCTGCCAAAGTCCATGGCGGCCGTGCGTGGCTTCCAATTCAAACTTCCCCGCCTCGGCCATGAAGGAAGTCAGAAAGCGCCCGTCGGGTTGGGCGAAGAATTCATGATCCACCCGTCCGTCCCGCCAGAGTCTCATCCGCACGGGCCCCGAATCTCCGGCGGAGGTCCGGACTGTTCCCGATATCTGAACCGGCCGGTGAACCTCCCCCAATCCCGGCCACGGCTCAGCCGCGAGATGCGCACCGCCCCGCAAGCGCGCGGGCAGGCGAACCGGACCGGCGGACCAGATCACCGGGTCCGATCCATTCGCCGGCGCCTCGTCGAATTGCCACGCCGCCAGGAGTCCAGGCTCATCGCCCCGGGCCGGGTGCCTCAGCCGGGTCTGGATTTCGGACGCCGGCAACGCCCAGCTCCAGAGGCGGACTTCATCCAGCGCGCCGCGAAAGTATCCGTTGTCCTCCCAGGGCGAGCGGCCCAGCCACCGCGCCGGCGCCAGGCGGCGAAAGGCGTCCGCCACCGGCGTGGCGTTGGTCGCCACGCACACTCCGTTCACCAGGAGCTGCAACCCGTCACGGGACAGCGTCGCCGCGACATGAGTCCAGCGACCGAGCGCCAGCAAAGGACCGCCGGTCGCCGCGATGGACGAATTCTCATTCGGTTGAATGCAGGCCTTGAGAACGGGGCCGACGGACTCGTTGTTGAACGCCACTGCGTTGGTCCGGTCGCCGAAATGGAGCGGAGAACTGAAGTAGCCGAAGTGGTCCCAGCGCATCCAAAACTCGACCGTCGCCTCCGTCAGTTCCTCCCCCAGCCGCTCCGGCAACTCGACGTAGGAACCGTGCCCGTCGAGTTCCAGCACCCCGTTGGTCTGCGCGCCTGCCGTGCCCGACCAGGCCACGGCCAGCACGGCGGCCCAGCAGCCGCTGCGGAGAGACCAGGGTGGACAGAACATCGGAGTCAATTTAGCGCAGCATCGTGCGGGCAGCGCGGTGGGAGTCCCGCTCATCGCTTCATGCCGCAATTCCAACTGCGAGCCTGCGCCTCCTTCGCGCTCAGGACAATACCGGGACCCAGGTAGAGCAAAATACCGGTTCACCGGGATTCCCGGAGTCCAGCCCAGCGCTGCATACTGACGGGAATGATGAGTCCTCCGCGCCCGCCGAAGCCGACCCAGGGTCTGTCTCTTGTTCTCGTGTCTTCAGAAACATCGAACAAGGAACGCTGAACATTGAACGTCGAAGCAGGCCCCTTTCCTTCGACGTTCGATGTTCGATGTTC
>CAYYSX010000257.1:1765-8766 GCA_964474315.1 uncultured Verrucomicrobiota bacterium
GAACATTGAACGTCGAAGCAGGCCCCTTTCCTTCGACGTTCGATGTTCGATGTTCAGCGTTCGCTGCTCTCCCATACCAGGACCCAGGTGGGGCAAAATTTCCGTCGCCATTGCTGTGATAGCGCCCACTGCGCCGCCAATCGCGCATCTGCCGATGCCCCCATCAGCCTGCATCTGATAGATGGCTTGGAGCGTGGCTTTCATGGCAAAGTTCTCATTTTAACCGCCCGGCGGTGCGCTCGCGCTCTAGAAAATCTCCGGGCATCCAAACCTCCAGCCCGTAGAAGCCCGTTCCCATCACTGTTCCGAAATCGCCCCGGTCCAGCGTTAATAGCATCTCGGCCCAGGCGGCAGCAGTGAAAAGGACCGGACGATCTTTGGCCGGACCAAAAACAGCGGGCCGATCCATGGTCCACACGTCACGAACCGCAACGAGCGCCGACCGCAGTTGCACCCAGGCCAATGTAGCCTGCGCGGGGAGTCGGGAAAGGTTTCTCGTGACTTCTGAAACCACATACGGGCTGGTCATCAACGTCCAGCCGTTGAGAGACGCCAAATCGAACACCGCACGAGACGCGCCTGACGGGCGCCCGCAGGCCGCCAGCACCACACTGGCGTCAAGAAAAAGGTTCACGCGCCCGCCCGGAAGCGACGCATTGCCTCCTCATCCTCATCCATCCAGGCTCGGATCTGTTCGTCGGAAAAAAGCCGTGGTTCAGGCAGAGGCGCTTGTTCGTCGCGCAGACTTTGCGCGACGAACAGCAACAACTCCGTCTTCTGCGCCGCCGGCAAACCGCCCACGGCCCGTTCGATTTCAACCAGCGTTTTCATGGCTTCCTTCTGACACAAAATCGCCGTGGTTTCAACCCTGCATTCTGGCCTCCGCGGGCGTTACGGCTTGGATTGGACTCGATAAAAACGATGCGCAGCTTCGCCTGCCAACAGATCGGCGAAGGACAACCTGCCCGTTTCGTTAGTCCGTGTCGTCAGGCGCGCTGAAGTAGAGACGACTCTGGCTATCCCTCGTGTCTTCTGAAACATCGAACATCGAACGCTGAAGCGGGCACCTCCTTCCCTTCGACGTTCGACGTTCGGTGTTCAGCGTTCGCTGTTCTCCCATACCAGGACCCAGGTAGATCAAAATACCGGTTCACCGGGATTCCCAGACCCCAGCCCAGCGCTGCATACTGAGGGGAATGGTGAGCCCTCCGCGCCGGCCGAAGCCGACGGGAGACCGTCAAGCCACAGCGTCCACTCGTTTACACTCTCCTTTCAAATCCGCCCCGAACCCATGAACTCCCGCCCTCAAACTAGTTATCCCCGAATCCTCGTTGCCCTGTTCGCCGCTGTCTTCTTTCCAGGGTTGGCGGTACACGCGCAACTTCCGGTGGTTCACCAAACGGAGGAAATTTCCGTCGCTTCGGATCGGCTGGTCACGATCCGTTTCAGCGGCAATGCCTCCGCCGCTCAACGGCGCCATTTCGACCTTTTTCCCGTCGAATATTCCCCCGACTTGATTCACTGGAGTCTGCTCGGCATCGCCACGCGGACCAATGCGGCGGCCGGCGGGGCCTTCTTTACGCACCGCCAGGAGTCGGACATTTCCCGCGCCTTCTACCGGACGCCGACGAACATCCTCGCGTCGCCGCTTCCGCCTCTCACCGGCCGGTATGCCGTCGGCTCTTTCTCGCGGCTTTTGACCGATCCGGCCCGCACCAATGCCACCCGGCGCACCAATCATCAGTTCATGGTCACCTTCTTCTACCCGGCGGAACCGCGGCCGGCGGTGTTGCCGGCCCCTTATTGGGAACGGGCCATGATCGGGGAGATGCTCAACTGGTATCAGTTTGCCATTGATCGCACCTGGTTCGGCCGGGATTTCGCGGAGGCGCCCCTGGCGGCCGCGGAGGAACGCTGGCCGATCCTGCTATACTCACCGAGTCTCAACTCCGAGCGCCGTGAAAATCTTTACAAGCTGGTGGAACTGGCCAGTCACGGGTTCGTCATCGCGGCCATGGATCATCGCGAGACCTTCGCCAGCGCCTTTCCGAATGGCGCGATTGTGCGGGGCAAACCCATTGATTTCACGTCGCCGCAAGCCATCTACGACGCTCTGGCGGACCGGGTTGCGGATGTCCATTTGGCTTACGATGAGCTCGTTCGCAGGAATGCCGAAGACCCCGGTTGGGCCGGGCGCCTGGATTTCACGCGGGTGGGGGCGTTCGGCTTTTCCATGGGCGGAATCACCTCTGCGGAACTGTGTCGGACGGATCCCCGCATTCACGCAGGCGCGGGCATGGATGGAATCTTCTTTATTCCCGAACTGCTGGAGACTCCGTTGCCCAAACCCTTTCTCTTCCTGCGGGCGGATAATGAGGAGATCACCATGCCGGATGGCCGGCCGGATGACCGCCTCGCCGTCATGGAGAACATGACCCGCGACGGCTATTACATACAGATCTCCGGGACCGTGCATTGGAGCTTCGCGGACTTGCCCTTGCTCACGACCAGGGAGAATTTTCAAGCGACGGTCGGCCGTCCGATCCATCCGTTGATCGAGCCTCACCGGGTCAATGAGCTTTCCGCCGGCTACCTGGTCTCGTTCTTCAAGAAATACTTGAGGAATGAGGACGATCATCGGCTGGACGACCCTTCGGCAGGCGCTTCGGAAGTGCTGAAATTCGTGAAGCGATGAGGAGGGCGTTCAGGGAGCAGGGAACGCTGAACATCGAACATTGAACGCGGAAGCAGGCACCTCCCTTCCTTCGACGTTCGATGTTCAACGTTCGCTGCTCTCCCATACCAGGACCCAGGTATGGCAAAATACCGGTTCACCGGGATTCCCGGAATCGGGCCGGGCGCGGCATGCTGACGGGAACTGAGGCTCCTCCGCGCCGGCTGAAGTCGGCTGGGGGGCCGCCCAGCCAGTACGCAAACTCGTCAGTGCCAATCCAGCCTGTAGGAACCCTCGACTCCCGCGTTTAACCCATGAACTCACACCGGCTCACCTTGCTCCTCGCCTTCGTGGTGTCCGTCGTCTGCGACCTGACGTCCGTCACTGGGACTGAACCCGCGGCTCTGCCGCGATTGCTGCTCCCTTCCGCGCCCGACGGTTCGGTGCCCAGAGCACTGACCCCAACAGGCCGCCCCTCGACGGCGCGGCGGCTGAGGCTGAATCCCGAACTTTCCAGCGCCGCCGCAGACTGGCTGCGGGCCGGCCAGACGCTTCGGCTCGACCTGTTGGAAAGCCAGGACATCACGGTGGCGGTGGAGACGGTCGAGCCGACGGCGACCGGCGGCTTCATCGTCCACGGCCGTGCGATCAGCGACGAGGCGAGCACCGTGGTGCTGACGCTGGAAGGCGCGAGCCTGACCGGCTTCATCCACCTCACGGGACTGGGGCAGTTCCGCATCGCGCCGGTGGCCGCGGGCGAGGGGATCGAGGTGCGGAAGATCCCATCCCGACCGCCGGGCTTTTGCGGCACGGGCCTATTTGGCCTGCCCGAACCCCCAGCTTCCGATCTCACCCGGGCTTTGGTGGGACGCCATGCAGAAGACCTCCCGCCGGCGGACACGCTGCCGGAGCCGACGGTGGTGGACGTGATGTTCCTCTACACCCCGCAGGCGGTGATCGGTGAGGGCAACGAGGAGGGCATCCACCGCCGGGTGCTGGAGTCGGTCGAGGAGACCAACTACCGCCTGACCAACAGCCTCATCA
Organism: uncultured Verrucomicrobiota bacterium; assembly: GCA_964474315.1. Lineage (GTDB taxonomy): Bacteria > Verrucomicrobiota > Verrucomicrobiia > Limisphaerales > UBA9464 > UBA9464. Next base: position 5,484 of record CAYYSX010000257.1, read on the forward strand.
ATGTCCGCATCCACCCGGTGTTCATCGGCCTGATCCCATACCCAGAGAGCGGCGACATGACGTTGGACCTTTCCCGGCTGGCCGACGGCAACGGCGGACTGGAGCGATCGGTTGGCCTCCGCAACGACTACAAGGCGGACCTCGTCGTCCTGATCACCGAACTGGAGAATCAGGGCATTGACGGCTATGCCTGGGAGCTGACTCCGCCCCAGGGAAACCCGAGCACGGGCTTTGCCGGCATCCGGCGATTCACGCTCGGGGCCGGCAACGGGACGCTCGCCCATGAACTGGGCCATCTGCTGGGCTGCGACCACGACCGGGAGCACGCAGCTCAAGCCGGCAATGCCGCGTTCTATGCCGCCCGCAAGCCCTACATTTTTGGCCACCGCTTTGAGGTCGAGGGGGTGACCTATGTTGACGTCATGTCCTATCCACCCGGCATCTATGTGCCTTACTACGGCAACCCGCGCCTGCAGCTCGACGGAGTGTCCCTGGGCGTGGCCGCGGATCAGCCCCGGCCGTCCGACGGCGCCCGCACCATCAACGAGACGGCTCCCTACGTGGCTCAATACCGCACCGCCCTGAGCCGGATCGAGTTTTCCCAGGCCCGGTTGATTTCCTCGGAACAGGCCGGCACCGCCACCGTACACTTGGTCCGTACCGGAGATCTGAACACCAGCACTCGCGTGAATGTGGTGTTCGACCCGACGAGCCCAGCCAAGGCCGACGTGGACTACACCCGGCCCGCCTCGACCTTAGTGACCTTCGCCACCAACCAGGCCACCGCCGAACTGGTCATTCCGCTGCTGGCCGATGATCTCGTCGAAGGCGAGGAGGTGTTGCGACTCCGCCTGGCACAAGTTCTGGGCGTTCACGGTATCGGCGCGCAGGGCGCCTGCGAAGTGGTGATTCTGGACGCCGACACGCCAGCCCATTTTTCCCAGGTGGAATTCCCCGAGGGACCGGCCGCGGTGATGGAGTCGGCGGGCGACGTGCGAATCAAGGTCCGCTCTTCGGCGCCACCTGGCGGCAACCCGGACGAATCGTTGCTGTTGCCCTACCGGACGGCGGACGGGACGGCGCTGGCTGGCCAGGACTACCAGGCGGTGAATGGCACATTGACCAACCTCTCCGGGACGGCGGAGTGGGAAGTCACCGTCCCCCTCCTGGCCCAACCTGCGTCGGGCCCGGACCGCGTGTTCTCGATCGTGGTGGGCACGCGGACGAATTCGGTGCGCATCCTGGATGAGCAGCGGGTGGGGGTGCTGCGGGGGAATCCCGGACGCGACCTGGCGGCCGATGGCGGCGTGAACGCCCAAGTGCGCGGCGATGGAAAGCTCCTCGTGTGGGGAAACTTCTCCCGGTTGGGCGGAGAGGAACGCAGTGGCATCGCGTTGCTCAACGCGGACGGCACGGTGGACGACACCTTTCGTCCACCGGAAATCCTGCTCGGACACCGCCGGATGGAACGCGTCGGCAATGCGGCCATCGCCATCGTCCGGGTTCAGGCGGACGGCAAGCTCCTGCTCGCCGGGTTCTTTTCCCGCGTGAACGGACAGCCGCGCACGACCCTGGTCCGGATGGCTCGGCGGATGCTGACTTTGGGCGGGATCTCCGCTTCGACGGTAGCGTCCTTGACCTCGCCATCCAACCGGATGGCCGGCTGCTGGTGGGCGGTCTTTTCGAGCATATCAACGGTGAACGCCGCCCCTTCATCGCCCGGCTCCTGGCTGACGGGACGGTGGACGAAAGCTTCCGTCCCAACGGCGGCCCGACCAGCGACTGGGCGGTGGGCATTTTCTCCCTCGCCCTGCAATCGGACGGAAAGATCGTCATGGGTGGCTTTTTCCAAAAGGTGGATGGCCAGCCGCTGTTGAACCTGGCGCGGCTCAATTCCGACGGGACATTTGACCATACCTTCAAGCTGCGAAGCGGCGCTTCCGGCCCGGTGTTGGGCATCCGCCTTCAGCCCGATGGAAAAATCGTCGTGGGCGGTTTCTTCGACACTGTGGGCGGGCGTAGTTCGAAGAAACTGGCTCGCCTGAACGCGGACGGTTCGAACGACACGACCTTCCGTCCTCCCAATCCCAATGGGGACGTGAATGGCATCACCTGCCTGCCGGATGGACGGCTGCTGGTCAGCGGCAACTTCACCACCGTCGCCGGACAGAGCCGACGCTTCCTGGCACTGCTGAAGCGGGATGGAATGCTGGATTCCGGCTTTGACATCGGCACCGGCACGGATGGTTTCGTGGCAACACCGGGGGCCATTCTGGCGGACGGATCCCTCTTTCTCTCCGGACCGTTCCAGCGCTTCAACGGTCTGCCGGCGCCGAGCCTGGTGCGGTTGAGTCTCGGCGAACTCGCGCCGGAGCTGCTCGGCGCGCGGCTGGCCTCGGGGGAATTGAGTGCGACGGTTCATGGCTTTCCCGGCGGCCTCTATCCGCTCGAATCCAGCGCCGACCTGGAGCAATGGGAACCGGCCGGCGAAGTGCGGCTCGAAAGCTATGACCACACCGCCGACTTCACCGCCGCCACCCTGGGCGAGGCTCGATTCTTCCGGCTCGTGTCGCCGGTCCCCTGAAGGCAGTCATGCTCCAATTTCCCGGCCGGTGGGGCGCCGGGCGGCGGGCCGTGAGCGCCAACCCGTGAGCGCGCTCCGGCCCGCCGGTTTAGTTTTGGAAGGAACGCGGGGAACTGGGCGGCAGGTCATCTGTTCCTCGCTTCCGAATTGAAGGACGGGCCGCTGCGCGGGTTGCCGTTGCGGAAATTCCTTCAAACCGTGGCCGAGGGCGGCGTGTTCGAGTAGGCGTCCGCGCCGCCGGACGCCGCAGTCGGGAAACAGTTTCCCCCCGGGCCCCGCGGCTATTGGGGCATGATCTCGGCGATGCTGTCGGCGTCTATTAACGCGAACTCGGTATCGCCGAAGAAAAAGATGACGTGATAATCCCTGGGGGCGCCCAGGTTCCGTGGATCCTTGAAGACATAGCTCGCGCCATTGTTCAGCCGCACCATGAATGGCCGAAACGGACGGCGTTCCGCGAACTCCTTGATGTCGGTGACTTGCACGCGGGAAAGCGAGGCGGCGAGGCCCGGGTTAGCGAGGGGGAACTGAGGGGGCTGCAGGGCGACGAGGGACAGGGCATCTATCGCCATCCTGACACTCTCAGGCCGGGTGGATGTGAACGACGCCGGGGTGGCGGTCCCTCCGTGCAAGAGAAGCCCTGTCTCTAGTGTACTGACCCCTAAATGCTTTACAGTATAAAGGATCCTGTCAAGGTCG